>NZ_JBHVSD010000003.1:0-507636 GCF_042885395.1 Kitasatospora sp. NPDC058063 | reverse complement strand
CGGACCCTCCGGGCTTCGTTCTTTCGTGTTTCCAGCTTATCAGATGTTTTCCGCTCCGTTTTCCGGAGTTTCATTCATTCGATTCGCTTTCGCCTTTCGGCGCTCCCGAACTCTATCAGAGCTTTTCGGTCCGTTTTCCCCGGTCATTCTCGAATTCAGATTCGAACTCGTTCCGAGGGGCCGTCCCGTGGGGCAACCCGGAGAACACTACTCCCCTCCGGGTCGGAGACCAAATGCTCAGACCGCCGGGCTCGGCCGGGTGACCCGCTCGGCGACCGCAACCGTGGCGCGTCGCGGCAGGAGTCGGGGCGCCAGGGTCCCGAGACGGTTGAGGAAGCCGTCGACGACGCTCGGCCGCCCCTTCTCCAGCGCTGCCAGCGTGGTGGCGACGACCTGCTCGGGCCGCCGGCGGATGCCCACGGCGGCCTGCTCGCCGGCGACGTCGAAGAACGGGGTGTCGGTGGCACCGGGGCAGATCGCCAGGGCGCGGACGTTGCTGCCGCGGAGTTCGTTCGCCAGGGCTTCGGTGAATGAGAGCACGTACGCCTTGGTGGCGCCGTAGACGGCCATCCGGGGAATCGGCTGGAATGCGGCCGTACTGGCCACGTTCACCACCGCGCCCCGGCCGCGCTCGACCATGCCGGGCAGCAGCCGGGCGGTCAGGTCGGTGAGCGTGGCGCAGTTGAGCTGCACCTCCTCGGCCATCCTCGTCGGATCGCTCGTGGCGACGGCGCCGAAGGTCGCGAAGCCGGCGTTGTTGATCAGGACGTCGACCGTCACCTGCAGCTCCTCGACGCGGTCCTGCAGCTCCGCGGCGGCGCCGGGGCGGGCGAGGTCGAGCGGGACGACGTGCACGGTGACGCCGTGCGCCGCCCTCAGCTCCTGCTGGAGGCGGTTCAGCTTGTCCTCGCTGCGGGCGACGACGGCGAGGTCCGACCCGCGGGCGGCGAGCTCGCGGGCGAAGGCGGCCCCGATGCCGGTGGACGCTCCCGTGATCAGGGTGGTCTTGCGGGCGAAGTCCATGACTCTCCTCGATGCGACGGGGTTCGGTTGCGGTTGGCGGCCGGCGCCCGGCAGTCGGCGCTCGGCGGTCGGCGAAGACCCGGGTCCGCTCCACGGGCCCCAATGTAGACACCGCCAACAATGTTGTCAACGACTACATGCTCGTATGCTGATGCCCATGCGAACGGGCCACTACCACCACGGAGACCTCCGCGCCGCGCTACTGGAACGCGCCGAACAGACCCTGCGCGAGCAGGGCGCCGACGCGCTGTCCCTGCGCGAGCTCGCCCGCTCGCTCGACGTGAGTCACGCCGCGCCCAGCCGCCACTTCAAGGACCGGCGTGCCCTGCTCGACGCCCTCGCGCTCGCCGGCATCCAGCGGCTCACCGCCGCGGCCCGCAGCGGTCTGGCCAGGAGTGGGGACGGCTTCCGCGAGCGGGCCTTCGCCGTCGCCCGCGCGTACGTCGACTTCGCCGCCGACCACGGCGCACTGCTGGAGCTGGCCTTCGCCCGCAAGCACGACCCCGCCGTGACGGACGGACTGGAGCTCGCCTGGCAGCCGCTGAAGGACGACCTCCGCGCGCTCATCGCCCTCGGCCAGGCCCAGGGACTGATCCGGGCCGGCGACGCCGACCGGATCGGCGCCATCCTCTTCACCGCCGTCCACGGCGTGGCCGCCCAGACCGCGAGCGGTCGGCTCTCCGGCCCGGCCCTGGACGAGGTCTTCGACGACCTGCTCACCCACCTGCTCCGCGGCCTGGAGCCGGGCACTGACGACGAACCGCTGGCCGAGCCCGCCGCCCCGACCTGCTGACCGTCGCCCAGCGGCTGCCACCCCACCGACCGCCACCCCACCAGCGGCCGCCCGCCAAAGAGCGGCCGCCCCGCCGAAAGGCAGCCGACCGCACCCGGCCTGCGCCGGGTGCGGTCGGGCCGGGCCGTCTCCTACTTGAACAGGCGGTCGCCGCTGGTGGCCATGCGGTGGGTGCCGCTGTGGTGGTTCACCCAGTCCCTGACCAGGTTGACGGCGTTGGCGCACTGCCAGCTGTTGTCGTACTCCCGCACGCCGGTGAAGGCGCCGTAGCCGGCGATGATGCCGTCCACCTGCGCGTCGCCCAGCAGCTTGTCGACGTACCAGGGGTCGTTGTAGGTGGTCGTCCAGGAGAGGGTGGCCGCGAGTCGTCCGGCGGCCCGGTCGGCGGCTCCCTTCTTCAGTTCCGCGCATGTGTTGTAGGTGGCCTCCGTGCAGTTGCCGAAGCCCTTGGTGATGTCGCTGTCGCCGTAGTCCATCGCCCGGCGGCCGGCCGGGAATCCGGTGCCGGACTTGGCGAAGGCGCTCTGCACCTGGTCGCGGGTGCCGGTCGTGGTGATGCCCTCCAGCGGGCCGAGCCTGCCCTCCAGGCTCTTCCAGCCCCGGCCGCCGACGTCCGGGGTGCTGCCGCCGTGGTACTCGTAGAAGCCGTAGAGCACCTGGATGCCGGCGGCCGTCAGCCGCTGGGCCTTGTCGCGCAGTCCGGCGACGCTGCAGGTGCGGTTGGGCTCCTCGCCGCAGTAGTTGGGGTCCTTGATGTCCAGCCAGACCAGCGACAGCCGGCGCCCCGCGTTGGCGTTGGAGACGATGCGGTCGAGCATGCTGTCGAAGCTGGGGCCGAGCCGGTTCTCGCCGGCCGAGGAACAGTCGTGGTAGGCGCGCCACTCGTTCGGGTTCCACCAGGCGCAGACGTCGATCTCGATGGAGTTGGCGCCGTGGTTGATCGCGGCGTCCACGCCGTCCAGGGTGTCGACCCGGTGCGCGATGGCGTAGATCGGGTGACGCTGGTCGGCGGCGGCCGCCGCCGGGGTGGTGCCGAGCGCGGTGGCACCGACGATCCCGCACAGCGCCGCCGCCAGTACCGGGAGGGTTCGCGAGCGGGTGCCGCGCCTGGGGTGAGAGGTCAAGGGGGACACTCCTTCTTGTCGGTGTACTGACAGGACGATCCCACCAACTGCGCCTCGGCGTACGGCAAACGGGCCATGAACGACATCCGGGGGGACTCGGCCGGGACACCGGAACGGTCGTCCGTCAGCCGAGCGGCGCCAGCACCCCGTGGGCGTCGGAGGAGTACGCGTCGAGGCCGGGGTGCCGCTTGAGCAGGTCCGCCACGCCGCCGAGGGCCCGGCCGGCCGCCCGCCCGCGCCCGGAAGCCGCGGGCGGGCCCTGAGTCAGCGCCTCGGGCCGACAGCGGCGTACAGCGCGCCGCCGGTCACCAGCAGCACCACCGCGGTCCAGGTGGACGCCTCCGTGCCGGGGGGAAAGGTCATCCAGCCGAAGGCCTTCCCCACGGTGGTGGGCGGCAGCGGCGGGACGAGGACGGCGAACGCCAGCCAGCCGGTCGGCAGGGCCCAGGCCAGGTGCGCCCCGCAGAGCACCGCCCCGAGCGCGGCCAGGCCGACCAGGCCCGCACTGTCCCGGACGACGACCTCGGTGGGGACGAACGTCGGGCCCACCGCCTGGACCGCCAGCAGCGCCGCACCGGCGACCGCGCCGATCAGCACCGTGTGCGCGGCCCGGCGGGGCGCCCACCGGATCGCGGCCGTCCGGTCCAGTGCGAGGTCCTGTCCGCCGAACCCGACGGAGCCGGCCGCCACGCCCGCGGTGAGCACGTAGAACGCGGTCGGGTCCATCGCATCCGTCGCGCCCGTGCCGTAGCCCCGGGTGAGGGCCCACACCGCCAGCGCGACGAGCACGACCGCGGCGGCCGAGGCGGGCACCTGCCGTGAACGCGCGTACAGCATCAGCCACCTCATCACGACACACCTCCCACCGGCACCTCGCGCAGCCTTGCCGTGCAGGAGAGGGCCGCGGTGCGCAGCTCGGCGATCCGCGAGCGCTGCTCGGCGGGCGCCAACCCCTTCAGCGTATGCCAGAGGGCGTCGGCGTCCGCCCATGCCCTGCGCGAGAACGCGTCGGTGTCCTGCTCCGCCATCGGCCGGAGGGCGGGGTCACCGAGGGCCCAGCTCACGACGGCGCTCTGGAGGGCGATGTCGTTCTGCGACCCGCCCTCCCGGGAGGTGCGGGCGTGGCAGCTCGGTGCCAGCCCCTGGGCGACCAGCGCGCGGGTCAGGTCGTTGCCGGTCGCGTCGATGAACAGCTGATCGTCGAAGTCGACCAGCACCGCGTCGGCGGGGAGCGAGCGGGGATCGCCGAGCGCGCGCAGCGCGGTGTCCTCCCGTACCGAGGTCGGTGCCTTGTCGCCCAGGGACTCGTGCAGCACGCGCAGTGCCTCCCGGCCGCGCGGCGCGAGCTCGGCCAGGTGCGACCGGCTGGCCTGGGTCACGCACACCGGTCCGTCGCACACCATGGCCGCGGCGGCCTTGTCGACGACGTAGCTGTCGCGCGCGGCGGCCGGCAGGACCAGCAGGGCCACGGCGGCGCCGGCCAGGACGGGGGTCACCGCGAGCAGCCGGGCCCGGCGGGTGGCGGCCGCCAGCAGCGCGAGGCCGGTGGCGAGCAGGCCGAGCAGCCAGACCGTCTGGCCGAGGTGGACGGAGTCGGAGAGGGTCAGCAGCATCTGCCGCGGGTCCGCGGTCACCGGGGACAGCAGGCCGATCCGGTTCGACGTCCTGCTCTCCGGCACCTCCCCTTCGATCCGTATCCGCAGCATGCCCGTCACCGCGAGGCAGGCCACCACCAGGGCCGGCGGGGTGAGGACGGAGGGCAGCGTCCGCGCGACGCCCATGGCGAACACGGCGGCCGCGACGAGGCCCAGGACCGCCACCAGCGAGATCGGCAGCCAGCCGACGCCCATGTAGGTGGTCGGGCCGAACGCCACCTGCGCTCCGCCCACGACGACGAGGAGGCCGAAGCCCACCGCCAGCGCGAGCCCGATCGCACCCGCCGGCAGCGCCGCACGGCGCCAGGCCGGCAGCGGCGTGGTCGTCAGCAGTTCGGTCATCCGCGAGCGGGGCTCACGCAGCCCGTACACCGCCCCGATGCCGACCACGAGCGGCAGCCAGAAGACCAGCAGGGAACGGGTCCACATGGCCATGGTGGTCCACTGGGCCGTCCACCCCGCGGTGCCCCTCGACCAGATTCCGTCGTACAGGAGGAAGACCGCCAGGCTGCCGCCCAGGACGACGGCTCCGGCCCACGGGGCTGCCGAGCGCTTCAGTTCGGTTCGCAGCACACGTCGGTTCACCAGGCGCTCCCCTGCTGTCCGGAGGTGCGGAGCAGCGCCGAGTAGCCGCGCTCCAGGGGGCTGTCGCCGGGGTGCTCGGTGCTGCCCGCGGCGGCCAGTTCGTCCGGCGTGCCCTGGAAGACGAGGCGGCCGTCGGCGAACAGGACCACGTCGGAGCAGGCCGCGGCGACGTCCTCGACGAGGTGGGTGGAGACGACCACGCAGGTGTCGCGGCCCAGGTCGTTCAGCAGCTCGCGGAAGCGCAGCCGCTGTGCCGGGTCGAGGCCGGCCGTCGGCTCGTCCAGCAGCAGCACCGCCGGGGAGTTGACGATGGCCTGGGCGATGCCGGCCCGCCGCACCATGCCGCCGGACAGGGTCTTCATCCGGTGGTCGGCGCGGTCGGCCAGGCCGACCCGTTCCACGGCGCGCTGGACGGCCTCGGGGACGTCCTTCTTCGGGACCTCCTTCAACCAGGCCATGTACTCGACGAACTCGCGCACCGTGAAGCGCTTGTAGTAGCCGAATTCCTGCGGGAGGTAGCCGATGCGGCGGCGCAGGGCCCGGTGGTCGCCCGCCCTGCCCAGGGAGGTGCCGAGCATCTCCAGTTCGCCCTCGGTGGGGCGCAGCACCGTGGCCAGGGTCCGGATCAGGGTGGTCTTCCCCGCCCCGTTGGGCCCCAGGAGGCCGTGGGCGCCGATGCCCAGGGAGAGGTCGAGGCCGTCGACGGCCATCTTGTTCCGTCCGACGCGGACCTTCAGTCCGTCGGCCCGGATCTCCCAGGCGTAGGTCTTCGGCGCGGTGTCGGCCGCGCTCGTCACGGGTGTCATGCGGTGGTCCCTTTCGATGGTGGGCATTCGAGGGCGGACATGGGTTTCACAGCGTCGAGTACGCGTCCCTGCGGGCGATCACGGCGCCGGCGCCGAGCGCGAGGAGCAGCCCCCACAGGGGCAACCGGTCCGGTTGCAGGGCCAGTTGCAGGACGGAGGGGACGCGGCCGGTGAGCGACGCGGGGGCCAGGACGACGGCGCCCCAGGCGAGCGCCAGCCCGACGGCGGCGCGGGTCACCCCGATCACGCTGCCCAGTGCCAGGGCGGTGGAGGTGAAGGCCAGGGAGGGCAGCAGCCACTGTGCGGCCGTCATGGTCCCGGTCAGCCATCCCCCCAGCAGCAGCGGGGGCAGGACCACCACGAGGACCGCGGTGGTGCGCCTGAGCAGCAGGGGCAGACCGGCCCGGGCGGTCGAGGCGGTCAGTTCGTGTGCCGGGTCCAGGCCGCTGGACCACGACGCGGCGACGCCGCACAGCGGCAGCACCGGCGCGATCAGCGACACCAGTGAGGAGCCGCCGAAGCGCTCCGCCGGCGCGACCGCGTCCAGCAGCAGCGCCAGCAGGGTGACGACGGCGGTCATGGCCAGCCACGGGGTCATCACCGGCGTCAGCCAGGACGACACCCATCCGGGCCGGTACCGCCGCGGGGCCACTGCGGCGGCCGCGTCCAACTGCGGTTCCAGGCCGGCCCGGACGGTGTCGACGAGCGCGGCGATGCCGGGCACCCCGGTGGCCACGGAGGCCGCCAGCCGGCTCCGGCAGGGCGCGCAGGTCTCCAGGTGGGCCTCCAGTGCCCAGACCGTGTCCGCCGCGATCGTCGTGTCGCCACGTGCGTAGTCGTCGATCAACTGACTGGACGCGTGTTCCCTGCTCATGCGAGCGCCTCCCGCATCGCGATCCGGGCCCGACGGGCACGGGTCTTGACCGTGCCTTCGGGCAGTCTGAGCAGGACCGCGGTCTCGCGGACGGAGAGCCCGTCGAGCACCGTGGCCTGCAGTACCTCGCGGAGTTCCGGCGCCAGCCGTCTCAGGGCGTCGCCGACGTCGCCGCCGACGGTCCCGGCGAGCGCCTCCTCCTCCGCCGCGGGCACCACCGCCCGCTCGGCCGCGGCGACCGGCGGTTCGGCGTGGTGGGCGCGGCGCCGGAACGCGTCGACGAGGCGGCGTGCCGCGATCGTCCACAGCCACCCGACGGCCGTCCCGCCGACCGCGCTCCCGGCGAACGCGCCGGCCGCGCGCCACACCGCGAGGTAGGTCTCCTGCATGACTTCGGCGACGATCTGCTCGTCCGCGCAGCGGCGGCGCAGCCGCACCGCCAGCCATGGCGACGTGCGCCGGTACAGCTCGTCGAACGCCCCGCGGTCTCCCCTGGCCACCAGCCGGAGGAGGCGCTCCTCGTCCAGCTCGTCCAGTGCTCTCCTGCGTGATCTCACACCAGCCAGACGCGCGATCCGGCGCCCGGGTTCTGGATCCGGCGTGACCTGCGTCACATTCCGTGCCGGGGCCGCCGGCTCCGGCTGATCGGTCGGTCAGCCGGAGGGCGGGACCGGCGCCCGCGCCGCCGGTAAGGTGGTCGATCGTGGCCAGTCGTAAAACGTCGATCATGGAAGCAGCGGCGCGGGTGATCGCGCGGCGCGGGGTGCGCGGACTTCGGGTGGAGGAGCTCGCGGCCGAGGCGGGTGTGTCCACCGCGCTGATCTACTACCACTTCAAGGACCGTACGGGGATCCTCCGGCAGACGCTGGAGTTCATCAACGACCGGGCGGAGCGGTACACGACCGAACGTGCCGAGGACGCCCCGCCGCTGACGCCCCGCGAGGAGTTGGAGCAGACGCTGCTGCTGGAGCTCCAGGACACCCCGGAGGTGCGGGAGAACAGCACCGCCTGGGGCGAGCTGCGGGCGAGCGCGGTGTTCGACGAGACGCTGCGCGAGGACCTGGCGCGGGCCACCCGGATCTGGGTGCAGGAGGTGGCGGAACTGCTCGGCGACGTGCGGCCGATGGCCTCGGCGGTCGCGCTGGCCGGCGCGGCGGAGCGGCTGACCGCGCTGCTGGAGGGGCTGAGCACGCGCTGGCTCAGCGGCAGCCTGCCGCTGGCGCACGCCCGCACCCTGCTGACCGAGGCGATCGAGGTCGAGGTGGCCCGGCTCGGGTCCTGAGCCGTACGGACCGCGCAGGGCTTGTCACGCTGCGCGGGGATCCCGTCAAGGATGCGTTATGGCGCGCCCATGAGTTTGACTGAACTTTCAGTCAGTGCGAGCCTGAAGCCGCAGGAAGGGTGCTGCCGCCGGCCCGTCCCCGTGGTGCGCCGCCGCGTCGCGGCGCGAAGAGTGGGATCCGGCGGCCCTCGGCGCCCTTCCCGGCACCGTCGCACGATCTGGAGACCCTCATGACCCACTACCCCGACGACCGCTCCACCGGGCCGTACCCCTGGGTGCCGGCGGACGACGTGCCGCACGCGCGGACCTGGATGTCCTGGCCCTCCCGCAGGGGCGTGTGGGGACTGCGCCTGGGCGGCGTCCAGGAGGACATCGCCCTGATCGCCCGCACGATCGCCGAGTTCGAGCCGGTGGTGATGTGCGCCCCCGACGACTGGACCGCCGACAAGGCCCGGTCCCGGTGCGGTTCCGGGGTGGAGGTGATCACCGCCATCCCCACCGACGACCTGTGGATGCGCGACACCGCACCGGTGTTCCGCCGGGACGGGTACGGGGGCCTGGACGCCGTGATCCTCAACTTCAACGGCTGGGGCAACAAGCAGGTGCACCACGACGACGCCCGGGTCGCCGAGCGCCTCGCCGCCCGCCGCGGCCTGCGCCACACCTACGCGGACTTCGTCGGCGAGGGCGGCGCGATCGAGACCGACGGCGACGGCACGGTGATGGCCACCGAGAGCAGCCTGGTCAACAAGAACCGCAACCGCGGCATGAGCCGGGCCGAGATCGAGGAGTCCGTCCTGGAGGCCTACGGCGCGGACACCATGATCTGGCTGCCGGGCATCAGGGGCGAGGACATCACCGACGACCACGTGGACGTCACCTCCCGGTTCGTCCGCCCCGGCGTGGTGATGGTGCAGCTGCCGCCGGCGGACCGCAACGACTCCTGGGCGCGGGACGCCCGCGAGCAGTTCGCGATCCTCTCCGCCGCCACCGACGCCCGGGGCCGCCGCCTGCACGTCATCCCGGTGCACGGCCCGGACACCGTCCGCTCCCGCAGCTCCAAGTTCGTCGACTCCTACCTCAACTTCGTCCTCGTCAACGGGGGCGTCATCACCGCCGAGTTCGGCGACGCGTACAAGGACGCCGCCGCCCGGGAGACGCTCGCCGCGGCCTTCCCCGGCCGCGAGGTGGTGCAGATCGACGTCGACCGCCTGATGGCCGGCGGCGGCGGCATCCACTGCTCGACCATGCACGAACCGCTGCCGTAGCCACCGGGCGGCCCGCGTCGCAGCCGCGGCCGCCGTACCGCACATCCCGTCCACCGCACCGACCACCACAGCCGGAGTGCCCGTATGTCCCCTGCCCTGTCCCGCCGTACCCTGATCCGCCGCCTCGCCGGTGTCGGCGCCGGTGTCGGCGCCCTCACCCTCGGCCTCACCGCCTGCGACCCCAACGCCATCGAGGACGGCGGCGTCGTACCGCCCCCGCAGCCCGGCGGCACCCCCGGTGTGCGCCGCTTCGGCGCCGAGTGGGAGAAGCACCTGCGCACCGTGATGTCCTGGCCGGCCTCCGAGAACATCTGGGGCGAGCAGTTGCCGGACGTCCGCCGGGACGTCGCCGGCCTGGCCCAGGCCATCGCGGCACGCGAACCGGTCGTACTGATGGCCCGCCCCGAGCAGCTGGAAGCCGCCCGGAAGGCCTGCGGCTCGGCCGTCGAGGTGGTGCCGATCGCCGTCGACGACCTGTGGGCCCGGGACACCCTGCCGGTGTTCGTCGAGGAGGGCGGCACGATCAAGGGCGTCGACTTCAACTTCAACGGCTGGGGCGGCAAGCAGCAGCGCGGCAACGACGCCAAGGTCGCCCGGACGGTGCTGGCCAAGTACGGCGTGGAGCGGGTCGAGACCCGGCTGGTCGCCGAGGGCGGCTCCTTCGAGACCGACGGCCAGGGCACCCTGATGGTGACCGAGAGCTCCGTCGTCAACGACAACCGCAACCCGGGCATGACCCGGGACCAGGTCGAGGCCGAGCTGAAGCGGGTCCTCGGCGTGAGCAAGGTGATCTGGCTGGCGGGCGTCAAGGGCAAGGACATCACCGACGCCCACGTCGACTGCCTGACCCGCTTCGCCGCCCCCGGCGTCGTCCTGCTCGACCAGGCCTTCCCCGGCACCCCGCCGGACGTCTGGTCCCGCTCGGCCGACCAGGCCCGCGCCGTCTTCAAGGACGCCACCGACGCGACGGGCCGCAAGCTCCAGGTGGTGGAGCTCCAGCAGCCGGACCCGGACAAGATCACCGGGCGCGGTGACGCCTTCGTCTCCTCGTACATGAACTTCTACATCGGTACGAAGGGCGTCTACCTGCCGAAGTTCGGCGATGCCAGGGCCGACGACCGGGCCCAGCAGATCATGAAGCAGTACTTCCCGGGCAGGGAGATCGTGCCGGTCAAGATCGACGCGATCGCGGCCGGCGGCGGTGGCATCCACTGCGCCACCCACGACATCCCCGCCCTGGGCTGAGCGGGCGGCGGGCCGGCTCCCCGGGTCGTCCCGGAGGGTCGGCCCGGCGCCCGGGGCCGGGTCCGGTCGGCGGGCCGGACCCGGCCCCATCTCCTCACGCCGCGGGCTGCTGCTGGGTGACGCAGTGGATCCCGCCGCCGCCCGCGCCCAGGCTGTCGATGTTCAGCTGTTCGACGGTGCGGCCGGGGAACATCCGGGCCAGGGCGGCCCGGGCGGCACTGTCGGCCTTGGTGTCGCCGAACTGCGCCGCGATCACCGCGTTGTTGCACAGGTAGTAGTTGGCGTAGGAGCCGACGAAGTTGGGGTCGGTCGAGCGGATCAGGTTGTAGTCGGGCCCCTGGATCTGGCTGACCCCGAACGGGGTTCCCTGGGCGCTGGTGGAGGTGGTCAGGATCCGGTACTGCTGCCGTGCGTCGTTCGACCAGGCGTCGGTGTCGCTCGCCAGCGGCATCTGGACCGCGGCCGTCCCCGCGCCGAGGAAGCGGGAGGTGGCGTCCACGTGGTCGTCGGTGATGTCCTGGCCGGCGACACCGTTGAACCAGATCACCTTGGTGGCGCCGTAGGCGGCGCACATCGCGCTCTCGACCGCGGCCTGGGACATGCCGGGGTTGCGGTTGGCGTTGAGGATGCTGCTCCGGGTGGCCATCAGTGTCCCGGCCGCGTCGGTCTCGATGGCGCCGCCCTCGGCGACCAGCCCGGCGGCGGTGAACGGCAGGCCGAGGTAGGCGGCGACGCGCTGGGCGACCAGGGCGTCGTTGCCGTGCGGGTTCTGGTGGTTGCCCCAGCCGTTGAAGTTGAGGCCGATCGTGTCCAGGCCGCCCGCGCCGTCGGTGCGGAAGACCGGGCCGGTGTCGCGCATCCAGCAGTCGTCGACCGGGACGTCCCCGATGACGGTGACGGTCGAGCCGCACATCGACCGCGCCTTGGCCACGCCGGCCGGGTTGGCGCACATGGTGACCGGCTCGTACTTCGCGATGGTTCTGGCGATGAGGGCGATGTTCGACTGGACACCGCCGAGCTTGTTGCGCCAGATGGTGCTGCTGTCCGGCCAGGCCATCCAGGTGCGGGTGTGCCGGACGGTGTCCAGCGGCACCCGGAAGCCCGCGGCGAGGCCGGCGCCGGCGGCGGCACCCGTGGCGGTGCGGCGTTGCGCCGCCTGGGCCGGGCCACCGGTCGCGGCCGTCAGCGCGGTGCCGGCGACGACGATCCCGGCGGCCGTCAGGAACCGGCGGCGGCCGAGCCCCTCCGCGGCCGTCGTCTCGGTTCTGGAGCGGTCGTCCATCACTGCCTCCATGTCAATGTCCGCTGCTTGTGCAGCAGTTGACCGAAAAGGTAAAACTGGCCAAGCGCTCGGTCAATACTTTGCGCAGCCATCGTTCCCGATGCGCCCCTGCGGCACTCCCCCGGTCGTTACAGTGACGGCCATGGCGACACAGGCGACAGGCACGGCCGCACGAACGGCCTCCGCGGCGGGCGGCCCCGGCCGGACCCGCGCTTCCGCCAAGGGCGAGCAGACCCGGGCCCGGCTGATCGCGGCGGCCCGCACCCTGCTCGCGGGCGACGGCGCCGGGCGGTTCACCACCCGCAACGTGGCCGCGCTGTGCGGGGTCTCGCACGGGATGTGCCACTACCACTTCGCGGACCGCACCGACCTGATCGTCGCGGTCGTGGCGGACATCCGGCCCGAGTGGATCACGCCACTGGAGGAGGCGGTCGCCGGCCCCGGCGGCTACGCCGAGCGCTCCGAGCGGGTCCTGACGCTGCTCACCCGGCCCGAGAGCCCCGACCTGGCCCGACTGCACGCCGCCCTGCACTGGCTCGCCCTCAACGACGAACGCGTCCGCGCGAGCCTGGAGGCCGAGTACGCGCGCTGGCGGGCCTCCTTCGTGGGCCTGTTCCGCTGCCTGCTGGAGGAACGCGGCGACGACGGCGACCCGGTCCCGCTCGGGGAGGCCTTCGCCGCCGCCGTGGACGGGCTCGCCGCCATCGGGTCGCTGGACGGGACGGTGGACGCCGAACGGGTGCTGCGGACCCTGCTGGAATCGCTGTCGTCCACCCCCCGGCCGTCCACTCCCCGGCCGTCCGGCGCCTGACGGTCCGCGGAGGGACCGGACGCCGCCCGGACCCGCGTCACCCGACCGTCCGGAGCCCGATCCGCGCGGCCCGCCCCCGCGCCGCCCGACCCTCCGCAGCCCGACCGGTCACGGGGTGGAGCCGGGCGCCACGGGCTGCTGCTGGGTGGCGCAGTGGATGCCCCCGCCGCCCGAGGCGATGTGGTTGATGCCGACCTGGGTGACCTTGCGGCCCGGGTGGAGGTCGCCGAGGATGCCGGCCGCCCGGTCGTCGGTGGCCTGGTCCCCGAAGCGCGGGACGATGACGCCGCCGTTGCAGACGTAGTAGTTGATGTACGTGGCCAGGAAGTCCTTGCCCGCGCCCGGGATCAGGGCGGTGTCGGGCTCGGGGAGGTCGACCACCTTGAGCGTGCGGCCCTGGGCGTCCGTCTCCGTCTGCAGCACCTGCAGCGCCTGCGCGGAGGCGGTGGTCCAGACGTCCGGCGGGGCGTCGGCGGCGGGACGGTGCAGGACCACGGTGCCCGGCTCGGCGAAGCGGGCGAGGGCGTCGACGTGGCAGTCGGTGATGTCCTGCCCGGCGACGCCCTGGAACCAGATCACCTTCTCGACGCCGAGCAGGTCCTTGAGGCTCGCCTCGATCTGGTCGCGGGACTTGCCGGGGTTGCGGTTGCCGTTGACCCAGGAGCTCTCGGTGGCCATCAGCGTCCCCTCGCCGTCCACCTCGATGCCGCCGCCCTCGCCGGTGATCGGCGCCTGGATGCGGGTGATGCGGTAGTGGTCGAGGAGGTAGCGGGCGACCAGGCTGTCATTGGCGTGGGTCTGCTTGTCGCCCCAGCCGTTGAAGTTGAAGTCGACCCCGGCCAGCCCCTGCGGGCCGGTGACGAAGGTCGGGCCGGTGTCCCGGGCCCACAGGTCGTCGACCTTCAGTTCGAGCACCTCGACCGAGGATCCGACGGCCTGCCGGGCCTGGGCCGCCTGGTCGGGGCGGGCCAGCAGGACGACCGGTTCGAAGCCGGCGATCGCCTGGGCCAGCCCCGCGATGTCCTGCCGGACCCCGGGCAGTTGGTCGCCCCACACCTCCTCCAGCGCCGGCCAGGCCATGAAGGTGCGGGTGTGCGGGCCGGACTCGGCCGGCATGGCCCACCCCCCGGCCACCGGGCTCGTGGACGGGGCCGCGCCCGAAGCCGTACCGCTCCGGTCGGACTGCTCCTCCGGTCCGCCGTCGGAGGAGCAGCCGCCGGCCAGGGCCAGCGCGGCGAGCGCGGCCCCGGACCGCAGGAGTGAGCGGCGGGACGGCCGGGGGTGAGCCATGGGGCCTCGTTCCGGTTGTGTGTCGGGGTTCGGCTCCGCAGGCTACTGACCGGAAGGTCAGATTCCGGCGCGGCACGCACCCGCCGTTCGGGGGAATCCGCTCACGGCCCCTCGGCAGCCGCCTCCCGCTCGCGGCGCAGCCGGTGCTCGGTGCGGATGCCGGACCAGGCGGTGCAGGCCAGGCTGGCGGCGATGATGCCCTCGGCCCAGAAGAACGCCACGTAGTCGATCAGTGATCCGATCGGCGGCGACCCGGGGGCCGCGTTGCGCATGCCGATCAGGGCGAACAGGCTCGCCGCCATCCAGCCCAGGGAGGGCCAGACCAGCCCCTCGCGCTTGCGGTACAGCACCTCGGCGGCGCCGAGGACGGCCAGGGCGATGGCCCACATGGCCGCGATCATGAACCAGGAGAGGATGAAGGTGCTGCGGGACCGGGTGATCCGCGCCTCCAGGGTCACGGCACCGGAGCTCGCGGTGGTGACCTGCGGGCGCAGGACGAAGAACGGGTCGGTGTCGGTGAGGACCAGGCCGACCGGCACGGCCGCGCCCCCGCTGGTGGCGGTGAAACCGGCCTCGGCGCGGTAGCGGTCGAACGGGTAGTCCGTCTTGGTGCCGTCGTACGTCCCCACCTGGACGAGCTGGGACGCCGCGGCCTCCCCCTCGGCCGCCCGGATGGTCACCTTGGGGGTGCCGGTGACGGTGATCTCGACGGGGCGGGCGAAGGTCTGGGAGTCCGGCCCGGCGGCGAACCTGCCGTGCGGGACGGGGGTGACGTAGAGGGTCAGCTGCTGGGCGGTCGGGTCCACATCCTGGGCGGTGACGTCCAGTTCGATCCAGTCGGGCGTCGACGGGATCGCCAATTCCCTGGTCTGTTCGCGGGTGTCGCGCTCGTTGAGGTACAGCCCGATCCCCGACCCGCAGAGGGTGATGACCACCGCCAGGACGGCGGCGAACCGCCAACGGCGGCGGGGGGCTCGGTGCGCGGCCCGGTCGGTCGCGCTGGTGTCGTCGGTGGTGACCTGCACGGTCGTCCTTCCTGCGGCGGTGGCGCCGGGCCGGCAGGTTCGCTGCCGCCCGGCGTCGCCCGCCGGTGTTGCTCGGTCGCCCCGGCCCGGCGGGTCCCACCACCTGCCGGGCCGGGGCCGTCTTACAAGGCGCGGCGCGCGGCGGCGATCCGGTCGGGATCCCAGCCGGGCCGGGGGACGGACTCCAGCAGCAGCCGGGTGTAGGCGTGCTGCGGGGAGTCCAGGACGTGGGCGGTGGGGCCGGATTCGACGATCCGTCCGTGGCGCATGACGACGACCTCGTCGGTCACGCAGCGGACGACGCCGAGGTCGTGGGTGATGAACAGGTAGCCGATGCCGGTCTGTTCGCGGATGTCGGCGAGCAGGTTCAGCACCTGCGCCTGCACGGACACGTCCAGGGCGGCGACCGCCTCGTCCAGCACCAGGACGGCCGGCTGGACGGCCAGCGCCCGGGCGATGGCGACGCGTTGGCGCTGGCCGCCGGAGAGCTGCCGGGGCAGCGCGTCGGCCGCCCGGGTGCCGAGGCCGACCTGGTCGAGGAGCTCCCGGATCCGGGCCTCGTGGTCGGTGCCGGGGAAGTGCAGCCGCAGGGTCTCGCGGAGCGCGGCCTCGACGCTGGTGCGCGGGTCCAGGGAGAGGTACGGGTCCTGGAAGACCATCTGGACCTCGCGGGCGCGGGCCAGCCGCTCGGCCCTCCCCCGCACCCGGCCGCCGCGGGCCCGGCCCCGGACGGCGACCCGCCCCTCGTCGGCCTGTTCAAGGCCGACGACGATCCGGGCGGTGGTGGTCTTGCCGGAGCCCGACTCGCCCACGATACCGAGCGATCCGCCGGCGGCGAGGGTGAAGGAAACGTCGTCCACCGCCCGTACGGTGCCGAAGGTCCGGCACAGTCCGGTGACCTCCAGTGCGGCCTCAGGCATCGGCGCGGCTCCCTTCGAGCGGGTGGTGGCAGGCGACCGGGAGCGTCACCGGGGTCTCCTCGCGGCACCGGGAGGTCGCGTACCGGCATCGCGCGGCGAACGCGCATCCGGTCAACTCCTGGCGCAGGTCCGGCGGTTGGCCGTCGATCGCGGCGAGGCGGCGGCTGTCGGACTCCACCCCCGGGGTGGAGGCCAGCAGCGCGGCGGTGTAGGGGTGGCGGGGCCTCTCGAAGAGCGCTCCGGCGGGGCCCGTCTCGGCGATCCGCCCGGCGTACATGACGTAGACGCGGTCACTGATGGCGGCGGCGAGGCCGAGGTCGTGGGTGACGAACAGCAGGCCCGTGCCGAAGCGTCGGCGCAGCTCCCCGAGGAGTGCGATGACCTCGGCCTGGCTGGTGACGTCGAGCGCGGTGGTGGGCTCGTCGGCGAGCAGCAGGACCGGGTCGCCCATCAGCGCGGCGGCGATCATGACGCGTTGGAGCATGCCGCCGGACAGCTGCCCGGGGTGGCGGTTCAGCAGTTCCGGGCCGAGGCCGACGGCGTCGAGCAGTTCGGCGGCGCGCCGGTCGGCGTCCTCCCGGCCCATGGCGCCGGTGAGGCGGACGCTCTCGGTGAGGAAGTCGCCGACGCGGCGCAGCGGGTTGATGGCCGCCCGGGGGTCCTGGAAGATCATGGCGGCCCGGCCGGTGCGCAGGGCGCGCAGCCGGTCGGGGCCCATGGTCAGGACGTCCTCCCCGTCGACCAGGACGCTGCCCTCGGCGGTGGCGCCGGGCGGCAGCAGGCCGAGGGCGCTGCGGGAGGTGAGGCTCTTGCCGGAGCCGGACTCGCCGACCAGGGCGACGGTCTCCCCCGGGCCCACGGTGAGGTCGACGCCGTCGAGGACGGGTCGGGCGGTGCCGGGCAGGCGGAGCCGCAGGCCCCGGACGTCGAGGGCGTTCACACGCTGCTCCGGTTCGTGGCTGCTGCGGTTCATGGGGTCCTCCGGGCGACGCGGTCGGCCCAGCGCTCGCCGACGACGTTGAAGGCGACGACGGTGAGCACGATGAGGACGCACGGCAGGATCGCGGAGAGCGGGTAGCCGTGCTGGATCGCGGTCTGGCCGTCGAAGACCATCCGCCCCCAGTCGGGGGTGAGCGCGGGGACGCCGAGCCCGAGGAAGGAGAGGCCCGCGAGGTCCATCAGGGCGTAGCCGAAGTTGATCGTGGACTGGGCGAGGACGATCGGGGCGATGTTGGGCAGGACGTGCCGCAGGCAGATCTGCAGGGTGGAGTGGCCCTGGACCTGGTAGGCGCTGACGTAGGGGCGGGACCGTTCGGCGAGGACGAGCGAGCGGGTGAGCCGGGAGACGTACGGCAGGTAGGCGACCGCCAGGGCGACGACGGGGGCGAGCAGGCCCTCCCCGTACACCGAGACGATCAGGATGGCGAGCAGCATGCCGGGGAAGGCGAAGACGAGTTCGGTGCTGCGGGAGAGGACGGAGTCGAGCCAGCCGCCCCGCCAGCCCGCGGCCAGGCCGACGGCCACGCCCGCGACGGTGGAGAAGGCGACCACGCCGAGCGGGCCGAGCAGGGAGGTGCGGGCTCCGAGCAGGAGCCGGGAGAGGGTGTCGCGGCCGGCGGTGTCGACGCCGAGCAGGTGGTCGGGCGAGGGGCCGGCCAGGGCGTTGCCGAGGTCGACGGCGTTGGGGTCGTCCGGTGCGATCCAGGGGGCGAGCAGGGCGGCGAGCACCACCAGGGCGACGATGCCCAGGCAGGCCAGGTGGAGCGGGGCGCGGGCGGCCTTGAGACGGCCGAGACCGGGCCGGCGGGCGAGGGCGACACTCATGCGTCGGACCTCCTCGTGCCGAGGGCGACCCGGGGGTCGACCAGCGGGTGGAGCAGGTCGACGACCAGGTTCACGGTCATGAACAGGGCGACGACGAGCAGGGAGATGGCCTGGACGGTCGGGAAGTCCTTGGTGGTGGTGGACAGTTCGAGGAGCTGGCCGATGCCGCCGACGCTGAAGGCCGACTCCACCAGGATCGTGCAGACCAGCAGGGTGGAGACGATCAGGCCGCCGGTGGTCAGCACGGTGCCCAGCGAGTTGCGGAACACGTGGCGGCGGATCACCTCGCGTTCGGGCACGCCCCGGCTGCGGGCGACGGTGACGTGCTCGCCCTCCAGGGCGTCCAGCATCGCCGAGCGGGTGACCCGGGCGAGCATCCCGATCAGGTACAGCGCGAGGGCGACCGCGGGCAGGGTGAGGTGCCACAGCAGGTCGGCGAAGCCGTCGCCGGTGCCGCTGGTGGGGAACCAGCCCAGCTTGACCGCGAACAGGCCCTGCAGCAGGACGGCCGCGACGAAGGAGGGGGTGCCGACGGCGAGCGTGGTGGAGAGCAGGATCGCCGAGTCGGTCGCGCCGCCGCGCACCGCGCCGATCCAGCCGAGCGTCAGACCGATGACGACGACCACCACCAGGGCCATGGCCACCAGCGTCAGGGTCGCCGGCAGGCGGTCGGCGAGCAGCGTGGAGACGTCGGTGCGGTAGGTGATGGAGCGCCCGAAGTCCCCCTGCAGCACCTGACCGAGCCAGCGGAAGTACCGGACCAGGAACGGGTCGTCGAGGTGGTACTGGTCGTTGATCGCCTGGAGGGCGGCCGGCGAGGCCGACCGGCCCGACAGGAGGAAACTCGCCGGGTTGCCCGGCGCCAGGTACATCGCGCCGAAGACCACGAAGGAGGCGCCGAGCAGGGTCGCGGCCATCTCCACCAGTCGCCGGGCGGCGAATCTCAGGAAGTTCACCGGGCGGCCCCCACGTCGGCGGCCCACGGGTAGTACATGTACGCGATGGTGGTGGGGGCGCCGGTGATGCGCTTGTTGAGGAAGACGGCGGTCGGCCACTCGGCGACCGGGATCCAGAGCAGCTGCTGGGAGGCGGTCTGCTGGAGTTTCGCCTCGATCGCGCCGCGCCTGGCCGGGTCGTACTCGGCGGTGGCCTGGTCGACGAGGTCGTCGTAGGCCTTGTCGCTGTACCCGGCGAAGTTCTGGTAGGCGCCGGTCCGGAAGTTGACGAGCAGGTCGAGCGGGTCGGTGATGGAGTCGTAGTACGTCTCCGGGAACAGGTCGATGCCCTCGCGCGCCTTGGGGTCGGTGAACAGCGCGGTGAAGGCGTTCGGGGCGATCGTCTTCAGCTGGACGTCCAGCCCGATCCTCGCCCCGGCGGCCTGGACGGCGGTGGCGAGCAGGGAGACGTCCTGGCCGATGGTGCTGGTGGCCATGACGATCGTGCGGCCGCTCGCGCCGGCCTCCTTGACCAGGGCCTTGGCCTTGTCGATGTCCTGCGCCGTGGGGGTGAGGCCGTCGAAGGCCGTCCTGCGGACGTCGTCGGGGGCCGCGCCCCAGGCCGCCCTGGTGGTGAGGGAGCCGGTGACGGTGCCGGCGCCGGAGAGGCCGGTCTTGACGAAGCCGGAGCGGTCGAGGGCCAGGGACAGGGCCTGGCGGACGCGCAGGTCGCCGAGCGGGCCGTGCATGCTGGTGACGTTGACGTTGACGGTGCTCAGGCCCTCGCCGAAGTAGAGCGTGCCCGGGCCGTCCTTCTTCAGCCGGTCGTAGCTCTCGGTGGGGATCAGGTAGCCGCCGTCGACGTCTCCGGTGAGCATCGCGTTGGTGCGGGCGGACGCGTCGGTGAGGAAGCTGAAGACGACCTTCCCGGACTTGGCCCTGGTGCCCCAGTAGCCGTCGAAGCGCTGGAGTTCGATCGACTGGCCCTTGGCCCAACTGCCCAGCTTGAAGGGGCCGGTGCAGTCGAGGCCGCCGCTGGTGCCGTAGTCCTTGCCGGCCGCCTCCACCCCGGCCCTGGCGGCGACCACGCCGGCGGCCGTCGCCATGTACTGGGGGAACTGGGAGTCGGGCTGCTTGAGCTTGACGGTGACCTGGAGCGGGCCGGTCGCGGTGACGGAGTCGACGTTCTGGAACACCTGCGCCCAGGCGGAGGCGTTGTCCGGGTTGGTCTGCCGGCCGAGGCTGTAGACGACGTCGTCGGCGGTCATCACCGTGCCGTCGTGGAAGTGCACGCCGGCCCGCAGGTCGTAGACCCAGGTGGTCGGGTCGGGGCTGGACGCCTTCTCGGCCAGGCCGGGGGCCAGGGTGAGCTGGGGCGTCCAGCGCATCAGGCTCTCGCAGACGTTGGCGAGCACGGTGTTCTGCGGGTAGTCGAAGGCCTGGACGTAGTCCAGGGTGGGCGGTTCGGCGTAGGTGGCCCAGGTGAAGGAGTCGAGTTCGCCCTTGGCCGGCGGGGTGTCGGCGGAGAGCTGTACGGCCGACCCGCCGGCGCCGCGGGGCGGGCCGGAGCAGGCGGCGACCAGGGCCGCGGCCGAGAGCAGGGCGGTGGCGAGGACGAGCCGCCGCCGGGCCGCGGTGCGTCTCGCGGGCGCGGTGGGAGTCATGAGGGTTTTCTCCGTTCGCTGGCGAGGGTCAGGCGCGAGCAGCCGCGGACGGCGTGGCGGTGGTCTGCGTGGCATCGGTCTGCGTGGCATCGGCCTGGGTGGCGGCCGGGATCTGCTGGGTGATGCAGTGGACGCCGCCGCCGCCGTAGGCGATCACCCGGGCACGCACGCCGACGACCTTGCGGTCCGGGTAGGCGGCGGCCAGCACGGCCAGCGCCGCCGCGTCCTCGGGGTGGTCGGCGACCGGCACCACGACGCCGCCGTTGGCGAGGTAGAAGTTCAGGTAGCCGACCTCCACCTCCCGGCCGTCGACCTCGACGAAGGCGGCCTGCGGCAGGTCGACGATCTCGAAGGGCCGGCCCTGGGCGTCCGTGGAGTGCTCCAGCACGGCGCGGTTGGCCCGCATCCGCACGTAGTCCGGGTGGCCGGGATCGGCCGGGAGCTGCACCACGACCTTGCCGGGGGCGACGAAGGCGCAGACGCCGTCGACGTGCCCGTCGGTCTCGGTGTCCAGCGCCCCGCCGTAGGGCAGCCAGACGATCGTGGTGACGCCGAGCCGGGCCTTCAGCTCGGCCTCGATCTCCTGCCGGGTCATCTCCGGGTTGCGGTTGGGGTGGAGCAGGCACTGCTCGGTGGTGATCAGCGTGCCCTCGCCGTCGACGGTGATCGCGCCGCCTTCGAGGATCATCTCGGAGCGGATCGCCGGGGTGCCGAGGTGCTCCAGCAGCAGGCCGCTGATCCGGTCGTCGGCGTCCCAGGGGCTGTGCTTGCGGCCCCAGGCGTTGAAGCGGAAGTCCACGCCGGCCCGGCGGCCGTCGCCGTCCAGGACGAAGATCGGCGCGGAGTCGCGGAACCAGGAGTCGTCGGTGGGGAGTTCGACGACGGTGATGCCGGTGCCGGTGCCCGTGCCCGTGCCCGTGCCGCAGTGGGCGCGCGCCTCGTCGCCGTGGCCGGGCGGGGCCACCATGGTGACCGGTTCGAACTCCGCGATGGCGCGGGCGACCGCCGCGTACTCGCGCTTCACCTCGGCCAGGGTGTCGCCCCACAGGTCCGGGCGGACGGGCCAGGCCATCAGGCAGCCCTCGTGCTCGGTCCACTCCGCGGGCATTCGGTACGTCACGGGAAACCTCTTCTGATCGGTCCCCGGCCGGCCCGGCGCGTTCGGGGCGCGGGCCGGTCGAGGGGAGGGTGGTGGGAGCGGAAGGATCCCCGGCGGCCCGCCTCCGTGGGGTACCGGACGGGCCGCCAGGGGGTCTCAGAGCGCCGGCGGGACGGCCGGCTGGGACTGGGTGGCGCAGTGGATGCCGCCACCGCCGGAGGCGATGGTGTCGATGTTCAGCTGGACGACGTCGCGGCCGGGGAACTCGGCCCGCAGGATTCCGTAGGCCCGGGCGTCGGCGTCGGCGTCGCCGAACTGGGGGACGAACACCGCGCCGTTGGCGACGTAGAAGTTGGTGTAGCTGGACAGGAAGTCCTTGCCGCGGCCGCGGATCCGGGCGCGGTCCGGGCCGGGGAGTTCCACGACGGTCAGCGGGCGGCCCTGGGCGTCGGTCGCGGTCCGCAGGACCTGCTTGGCCTGCTCGTAGACGTCGATCCAGATCCGGTCGGTGCCGGGTCCGGGCCGGTCGAGGAGCACCCGGCCGGGCGCGGTGAAGCGCGCCAGGCAGTCGATGTGGTAGTCCGTGATGTCCTGGCCCGCCAGACCGGCCAGCCAGATCACCTTGTCCATCCCGAGCGACGCCTTCAGGGCCTGCTCGACCTGGTCCTGGGACATCCCGGGGTTGCGGTTGGGGTTCACCAGCGAGCTGACGGTGGCCAGCAGGGTGCCCTGGCCGTCCGTCTCCAGGGCGCCGCCCTCGCCGACGAAGGGGGCCCGGACGCGGTCGACGCCGTACTCGGCGAGGAGGGCGGCCGCGACCGCGGCGTCCTCGGTGTAGCGCTGGTAGTAGGGGGTGCCGGTCTTGCCCCAGCCGTTGAAGTTGGTGTCGACGCCGGCGACGGTGCCCGGTGCGACCACGAAGGTCGGGCCGAAGTCGCGGATCCACAGGTCGTCGTTGGAGATCTCGACCACGGTGATCGCGTGGTAGGCGCCGGGGCCGCAGTAGTAGCGCGCGTCGGCCGCCTGGCCGGGGCGGGCGACCACGACGACGGGCTCGTAGCGGGAGATCTCGTACGCGACGCGGGCGATGTCGTCGCGGACCGCCGAGAGCTGGGTCCGCCAGATCGAGGACAGGGCCGGCCAGGCCATGAAGGTGCGGTCGTGCCGGTCGCTCTCGGCGGGCATCCGCAGCCGCGTGGTGCTGCCCGCCGCGGCGGGGGCAACGGCGTCCGCCGCGGCGGGGGCACCTGGCGGGCCGGCGGTCGCGGCCCGGGCGGTGGCCGGAAGGGCCGTCCCCAGGGCGATCAGGGGTACGGCGGCGGCGCCCAGCCGGAGCAGGCCGCGTCGTGAGGGTGTGGGGGTGTGCATGGCGCTCCCTGGATGACGTGGGAGGTGGGGGGGTTGCCCCGCATCCTCTACCGTACTGAAAATTCAGTCAAGCTTTTGATGCAGGACTCCTCGAAAACCCTGAAACGATCATCAGGCAGCTGGCCCGACCAGCCGAGGAGCACATAGAGTGGGCGCCCATGTCGGACCGTCGGACAGAAATACTCAAGGCCGCCACCAGGGTCATCGCCCGGCGCGGCGTACGCGGACTGCGGGTGGGCGAGCTGGCGAGCGAAGCCGGGGTGTCCACCTCGTTGATCTACTACCACTTCACCGACCGGGCCGGCCTGCTGCGCCGGACGCTCGACTTCATCAGCGACCGCGCCGACCACTACACCGCCGAACCGGACCCGGTGCCCCGGACCGACGACCCCCGCGCCGACCTGGAACAGGTGCTGCTCCTGGAGCTCCAGGACACCGTCGAAGTACGGGAGAACAGCACTGCCTGGGGCGAGTTGAGAGCCACCGCGGTCTTCGACCCGGAGCTTCGCGAGGACCTCGCGCGAACCACCCACACCTGGGTGCACGACGTCGCCGAACTGCTCGCCCGGGCCGATCCGGGCGGTACCGCGCCGGCGCACGCGGCGGCCGCCGAACGGCTGACCGCACTCGTCGAGGGCCTGAGCGTGCGCTGGCTCAGCGGCTCGCTGCCGGTCGAGCACGCCCGCCGCCTGCTGCGCGGGGCGATCGACGCGGAGCTGGGCGACCCTCGCCGAGGCGCCGGGGGCGGCGGGGACGCCGGAGGCAGCGGGGGCCCCGGGCGAGCCGGCGGCGACGGATTCGGCCAATCCTGACGGAACCTCTAAACTCTGCGAGGCCGTGCCCGCCGCACGCCGTTCCGCGGCCGTCGGGTCCCGCGCCCGAGTCCCCGACCGCCGACGTCCCGCCCGCCGACGCCCCGACCGCCGAGAGAGGCAGCCCGCATGTCCGCTGACCGATCCCCTTTCGCCCTCCAGCCGGTCTTCCAGGAGCTGACCCCGGACGACCCGCGCGAGGTCGGCGGCTACCGGCTGTACGCGCGGCTCGGGGCCGGCGGCATGGGCCGGGTCTACCTCTCGTACACCCCCGGCGGGCGGCCGGTCGCACTCAAGGTGGTGCGGCCCGAACTGGCCGAGGATCCGGAGTTCCGCGCCCGGTTCGCCCAGGAGGTGGCCAGCGCCAGACGCATCCACGGACTGTTCACCGCCCAGCTCGTGGACGCCGGCGTGGAGGCCGCCCCGCCGTGGCTGGCCACCACGTACGTGCCGGGCCCGTCCCTGCAGCAGGTGGTCCGGCGCTTCGGGCCGCTCCCCGAACGGACCGTCCTGCTGCTGATCGCCGGCATCGCCGAGGCGCTGCAGGCGATCCACGCCACCGGGGTGGTGCACCGCGACCTCAAACCGGGCAACGTGCTGATCGCCCCGGACGGCCCCCGGGTGATCGACTTCGGCATCGCCCGGGCCGCCGACGCCACCGCGCTCACCGGCACCGGGCTGCGCATCGGCTCGCCCGCCTACATGGCGCCCGAACAGGCGATGGGCCGGCCCGCGACCCCGGCCACCGACGTGTACGCCCTCGGCGCCCTCGCCGTCCACGTCGCCGGCGGCAACCCGCCCTTCGGCGACGGACCGGACCCGTCGACGCTCTACCGGACCGTCCACGAGGAGCCGGACCTCACCCCGGTCCCGGCGGGCCTGCGCGAGCTGCTGCTGCACTGCCTCGCCAAGCGGCCCGAGGACCGGCCGACCACCGCCGAGGTGATCGCCGCCGCCCGGAGCCACCCGGCGGTCGGCGGGCACCTCAGGTTCGGCGACGACTGGCTGCCGCACCATCTGACCAGCCAGATGACCCGGCACGCCGAGCTGCCGCAGGTACCGGCCGAGGCCGAGCGGGGTGATGCCGGCGAGCAGGGCAGTTTCGGTGATCCGGGCGAGCGGACGGACGGGCCGGGCTGGGCCTCGGCCCGTACGGTCCTAGCCCCGGCGGCCGTCCCGACCCCCACCGTCGTCGTGTCCGGGCCGGTGCCCGAGCCCGCCGCGGCCTCCGGGCGGGTGCCGGCGCTCTCGGCGTCCGGCTCCGTCCCGGTGCCCTCGGCCGGGGGCGGCCCGGCGGGACGCGCCCGGGCCGGAGGAGGCCGCAGACGGGCCCTCGGACGAACGGCGCTGACCGCCGCCGTGGCCCTGACCGTAGGCGCCGCGGCGGCGGTGTTCCTGCTCGACGACCCGGACCACGTGGAGGCCGCCACCGAGGAGGCCCCGGTGTCCGGCACCGCCGCGCCGGTCACCCCGGCCCCGCCCGGCCCGTCGGCCCCCAGCGGATCCCCGTCCCCCACCCGGTCGGCCCCGACCGCGCCGACCGCTTCCGCATCGCCGCCCCCCGTCACCGACTACGCCACCGTCTACCGCGGGGTCGAGCTGACCTCGGCGGACTCCTCCTACGAGTTCGACCTCGCCACCGGGACCGTCGTCCCGGTGGACAGCGCGATCTGGTACGTCGGCCGCGGCGACGGCGAGTTCCTCGTCCCGGAGGCCGCCGACACCTTCATCGGCCGGGACGCCGGCCTGAGCGTCGCCGACTGCCTCAAGGGGCTCGGCTCCCGGCCGGCCGGCCGGGTGCCGTTCGGCGCCCTCGGACCGCGCGGCGCCTTCTGCGTCCGGTCCGCGGACGGCCGGGACCTCGCCGTGGTGAGGGTGCTGTCGACCGCCGGCGCGGACGGGCCGGTCAGGGTGTCCCTGGACCAGTACCGCCGCAACGGCTGAGAGCCGCCGCTCCCGCACCGACTGGTGGGGAGCGGCGGCTCTCGGGCGTCCCGGGCGGCGCGCGGCCGGCGGGACGGTCAGGGGTGCCGGGCCGGCTCGGCCGGGCCGCCGCCGACCGGACCACCACCGGCCGGACCTCCGCCGGAGGGGGCGGTGCCGGAGGGGGCGGTGCCCGACCGGCCGATACCTGACGCGGCTCCGCCCGACGGGGTCCCGCCGGAAGGGGCGGTGCCGGACGGGCCCTCGCCCGCCGGGGCGCCGCCGGGCGGGGCCGCCTCCTCCCGCAGGGCCGCCGTCTCGGACTTCAGGATCCGCATCGACTTCCCCAGTCCGCGCGCCATGTCGGGCAGCTTCTTGGAGCCGAACAGCAGCACCAGCACGGCCACCGTCACCAGCACGTGCCAGGGTTCCAGACCATTGCGCAGCATCGCCGCCTCACCCGGCCTTTCATCGTCGTGACCGGGCCGTCCGTTCGGTGGCGCGGTCGTCTCGGGGTGGTTTGGGTGACTTCACCGTAAAGCTTGACTGATTTTTCAGTCAATGCGAGAGTTCAGTCTCGGTGATGCCGGACGACCCCGTCCACCGGGACGACCTCGTCCACCGCCCAACCGGCGCCGCGCGACCGCTCCCCCGGAGCCCGCCCCTCCCGCCGAACCGGAACCACCCCCAGCCCCACCGGAGTCCAGCGTGTCCCAGTCCTCCCTCGCCCGCCGCACGGTACTGCGCTCGCTCGCCGGCGCCGGCGCGATCGCCCTCGGTGCGACCGCCTGCGCCGCCTCCGGCGACGACCCTGCCGACTCCGCGGCCCCGACGGCCTCCGGCACCCCCGGCCAGGCGCCGACGCAAGCGCCCGCACAGCCCCCCGCGTCCACCCCCGCCCCGGCTCCGGCCCGCGGACGCCGGCTCGGCGGCGAGTGGGAGAAGCACGAGCGGACCTTCATGGCCTGGCCCGCCTCCGAGAACGTCTGGGGCGAGCAGCTCGGGGCCGTCCGCCGGGACATCGCCTCGGTGGCCAGGGCCATCGGCGAGCGCGAACCGGTGGTCCTGCTCGTCCGCCCCGGTCAGGAGGCCTCGGCCCGCAACGCCTGCGGCTCGGACGTCGAGCTGCTCTCCGTCCCCGTGGACGACCTGTGGGCCCGCGACACCGTCCCGGTCTTCGTGGAGGAGGGCGGAAAGGTCCAGGGCGTCGACTTCAACTTCAGCGGCTGGGGCGGCAAGCAGGAGCACACCAACGACGGCCGGATCGCCCGCACCGTCCTGGAGAAGTACGGGATCGAGCGGATCGAGACGCCGGTCACCGCCGAGGGCGGCTCCTTCGAGACCGACGGCGAGGGCACGCTGCTGGTCACCGAGAGCTCCGTGGTCAACGAGAACCGCAACCCGGGCCGCACCCGCGACGAGATCGAGGCGGAACTCAAGCGGGTGCTGGGCCTCACCAAGGTGATCTGGCTCGCGGGCGTCAAGGGCAAGGACATCACCGACGCCCACGTCGACTGCCTCGCCCGCTACGCGGCCCCCGGGGTCGTCCTGCTGGACCGGGCCTTCCCCGGCACCCCGCCGGACGTCTGGTCCCGCTCCGCCGACCAGGCCCGCGCCGTCCTCGCCGAGGCCACCGACGCCGCCGGCCGGAAGCTCAAGGTGATCGAGATCGGCCAGCCCGACCCGGACAGGATCACCGGCCGGGGCGACGCCTTCGTCTCCTCGTACATGAACTTCTACATCGGCAACAAGGGCGTCTACCTGCCGAAGTTCGGCGACGCCAAGGCCGACGGCCACGCCCAGGAGGTCTTCAGGGACCAGTTCCCGGGCCGCGAGATCGTGCCCCTGCCGATCGACACCATCGCCGGCGGCGGGGGCGGCATCCACTGCGCCACCCACGACCAGCCTGCCGGCTGACCCCGCCGTCCCGCACCCGTCCCCCGCCGTCCCGCACCGTCCCGCACCGAGGGAGAACGGAACCCCTGTGCAGCTGACCCCCACCGAACGCGACCGGCTGCTGATCTTCACGGCCGCCGAACTCGCCCGCGCCCGCCGCGCCCGCGGCCTGCGGCTCAACGTCCCCGAGGCCGTGGCGCTCATCTCGGACACCGTCTGCGAGGCCGCCCGCGACGGCCTCCGGCTCGCCGAGGCCGTCCGGCGGGGACGCTCCGTCCTCGCTGCCGCCGATGTGCTGCCCGGCGTCCCCGACCTGGTCACCGAGATCCAGGTCGAGGCCGTCTTCGAGGACGGCACCCGGCTCGCCGTCATCGCCGACCCGTTCGGCGGCGGCACCCTCGGCACCGCCGCGCCCGGCGCCGTCCTCCACCACGGTGACCCCGGCGGCGGCACGGGCGGCGACGGCCACCGCGACGGCCGCACCGCGCCCGGGCCGGAGGCCGTACGCACCCTTGCCGTGCGCAACACCGCGGACGTGCCGATCTCGGTCACCTCGCACTTCCACTTCTTCGAGGTCAACCCGCGGCTGGCCTTCGACCGCGCCGCCGCCTACGGCACCCACCTGGCCGTACCGGCCGGCTCCTCGGTGCGCTTCGACCCCGGCGCCACCGTCGAGGTCGGCCTGGTGCCGATCGGCGGCGAGCGCGTCGCGATCGGTTTCGCGGGGCTCGTGGACGGCCCGCTGGACTCGCCGCGGGCACGGCAGGAGGCCCTGCGCCGGGCGGCCGAACAGGGCTACCTCGGAGCGGCCGAACAGGGCCGCCCCGAAGCCGCCGAACAGGGCCGCCCCGGAGCGGCCGACGACGGGCAGGAGAACCAGCCGTGAGCAGCAGCATCGAAGCGTCCGAGTACACCGCCGTGCACGGCCCGCGCGCCGGGGACCGGGTCCGGCTCGGCGACAGCGGTCTGGTCGTCCGGGTCGAATCCGACTCCCAGCGACCGGGCGACGAGTTCCTCGTCGGCTTCGGCAAGACCGCCCGCGACGGCCTGCACCTCAAGGCCGCCGCCGTCCGGGACACCTGCGACCTCGTCATCAGCAACGTGCTGGTGATCGACGCGATCCAGGGCATCCGCAAGACCTCGATCGGCATCCGGGAGGGCCGGATCGCCTCCATCGGGCGGGCCGGCAACCCGGACACCCTGGACGGCGTGGACGTGGTCGTCGGCACCGGGACGGCCATCGTCTCCGGCGAGGGCCTGATCGCCACCGCCGGCGCCATCGACACCCACGTCCACCTGATGTCCCCGCGGATCATGGAGGCCTCGCTGGCCTCCGGCGTCACCACCATCATCGGCCAGGAGTTCGGCCCCGCCTGGGGCGTCGGCGTCAACTCGCCCTGGGCGCTGCGCCACGCCTTCAACTCCTTCGACGCCTGGCCCGTCAACATCGGCTTCCTGGGCCGCGGTTCGTCCTCCCACCCCGCCCCGCTCGTCGAAGCCCTCGCCGAGGGCGGGGCCTGCGGCTTCAAGGTGCACGAGGACATGGGCGCGCACACCCGCGCCCTGGACACCGCACTGTCCGTCGCCGAGGCCCATGACGTCCAAGTGGCCCTGCACACCGACGGGTTGAACGAGTGCCTGTCGGTCGAGGACACCCTGAGCGTCCTCGACGGGCGGACCATCCACGCCTTCCACATCGAGGGCTGCGGCGGCGGACACGTCCCCAACGTGCTCAAGATGGCCGGCGTGCCGAACGTCATCGGCTCCTCCACCAACCCCACCCTCCCCTTCGGGCGGGACGCGGTGGCCGAGCACTACGGCATGATCGTCTCCGTCCACGGGCTCAAGACCGACCTGCCCGGCGACGCCGCGATGGCCCGCGACCGCATCCGGGCCGGCACCATGGGCGCCGAGGACGTCCTGCACGACCTCGGGGCCATCGGCATCACCTCCTCCGACGCCCAGGGCATGGGCCGGGCCGGCGAGACGGTGCGCCGCACCTTCGCCGTGGCCGGCAAGATGAAGGCCGAGCGCGGCCCGCTGGAGGGCGACGGTCCGGACGACGACAACGAGCGCGTGCTGCGCTACATCGCCAAGCTCACCGTCAACCCGGCCATCGCCCACGGCCTCTCCCACGAGGTCGGCTCGATCGAGATCGGCAAGCTCGCCGACATCGTGCTGTGGCAGCCGGCCTCCTTCGGCGCCAAGCCGCAGCTGGTCCTCAAGGCGGGCTTTCCCGCCTACGGCGTCACCGGCGACCCCAACGCCGCCACCGACACCTGCCAACCGCTCGTCCTGGGGCCCCTGTTCGGCGCTCACGGCGCCACTCCGGCCGACCTCTCCGTCGCCTTCACCAGCCGCGCCGCCGCCGAGTCCGGCACCCGGGACCGCCCCTACGACACCATGACCACCCGGCGCCGTCGCGTCGCCGTCCGCCACACCCGCGGGATCGGCCCGCGCGACATGGTCCGCAACACCCGCCTCGGCGAGGTCCTCGTCGACTCGCGCGAGGGTCTCGTCACCCTCGACGGCACACCGCTGCGGTCCTCCCCCGCCGAGGAAGTCCCGCTGAACCGGCTCTACTTCCTCTGAGCCGCCCGCATTCCGCCGGCCTCCGCCGGACAGCCGCCCGCCGTCCGAGGAGGGCCCGCACAGCGCCGCCCCGGGCACCAGCGTGCCCGGGGCGGCGCTGTGCGCGGTGCCGTCAGTAGGTGACGATGCCCGGGTCGGAGAGGCCGGGGGCGCCGGTCTCGACGTGGCCGGCCAGGCGGCGCACGAAGTCGGCGGTCGCACCCGAAGTGACGGTCACGTCGTACCAGTTGCGGCAGGAGCTCAGGTCGACGGTGCACGTGACGGTCGCGCCCCGGCGGACGGTGAGGGCCTGCGGCGTGCCGCCGTAGGCGTTGGTGAGGGTCAGCACGACGTCCGCGGCGCCCGCGTTGGTGAGGGTGAGGTCCAGGTCGCCGGTGGTCGCGTTGTGGCGGGCGGTGACCTCGGGCCCGGCCGTCTTGCCGGGGTTGCGGAAGCGGCGCAGGAAGCCGTTGGGGCCGAACACGGTGAGGTCCGTGACGCCCTTGGAGTACGTGGTGTTCCAGGCGTCCGCGATCGTCCGGCCCGCCTCCGTGGTGTACGTCCACGGACCGTCGGTGCGGTTGGGCGAGGTCACCAGGAACTGGGCGCCCGCCGCCGCGCCCGCGCTGAAGGTGAGACGGTACTTGCCCGCGGCGGTGTCGGCCGCCCCGTCCACGTACGGCGCGTACGCCAGCGGGCGGGTGGGCTTCGCGCCCGCCTCCTGCTTCGGCATGGTGCCGGTGGCGGGCGGGGTGGGCACGTAGTCCGGGTGGCGGTTGCGGTCCGCCGGGGCGTAGCCGGCCGTCGAGGGAAGCGCCGCCGCGGCCGTGTTCGACGCGGTGAAGTCGAAGGCGGAGGTCAGGTCGCCGCAGATGGCGCGCCGCCAGGGCGAGATGTTGGGCTCCTGGACGCCGAAGCGGCGCTCCATGAAGCGGATGATCGAGGTGTGGTCGAAGGTCTCCGAGCAGCTGTAGCCGCCGGTGCTCCAGGGCGACACGACCAGCATCGGGACCCGCTGGCCGAGCCCGTACGGTCCGGCCGAGTAGCCGATGCCGCCGCCGAAGTAGTCGGCGGTGGTCGCCACCGTCGACAGGCCCTGCGAGGCGGAGGACGGCGGGAACGGCGGCACGACGTGGTCGAAGAAGCCGTCGTTCTCGTCATAGGTGATGAACAGCGCCGTCCTGGCCCACACCTCGGGGTTGGACGTCAGCGCGTCCAGCACCTGGGAGACGTACCAGGCACCGTAGTTGGCGGGCCAGTTGGGGTGCTCGGTGAAGGCCTCGGGGGCGGCGATCCAGGAGATCTTCGGCAGGGTGCCGGCCTGCACGTCGCGCCGCAGGTGGTCGAACAGGCCGTCGCCGGCCTTGGCGTTGGTGCCGGTGCGGGCCTTGTCGTACAGCGGGTCGCCCGGCTTGGCGTTGCGGTAGTTGTTGAAGTAGAGCAGCGAGTTGTCGCCGTAGTTCCCGCGGTACGCGTCGCCGATCCAGCCCCACGAACCGGCCGCGTCCAGCCCGTCGCCGACGTCCTGGTAGATCTTCCAGGAGACCCCGGCCTTCTCCAGCCGCTCGGGGTAGGTCGTCCAGCTGTAGCCGGCCTCCTGGTTGCCGAGGACCGGGCCGTTGCCGGCGACCCCGTTGCCGGTGCAGCCCGTCCACATGTAGTAGCGGTTCGGGTCGGTGGAGCCGATGAACGAGCAGTGGTAGGCGTCGCAGATGGTGAACGCGTCGGCGAGCGCGTAGTGGAAGGGGATGTCCTGGCGGGTCAGGTAGGCCATCGTGGTGGCCGTCTTGGCGGGTACCCACTGGTCGTACTTGCCGCTGTTGAAGGCCTTGTGGCCGCCGGCCCAGTCGTGGTTGAGGTCCTGGACGAACTGCATCCCGAGGTCGCTGACCTGGGGCCGGAACGGCAGCACCTCCCGCTTGAGGCCGTCCGTCTGGTGCCACACCGAGCTGCCGCTCGGCAGGGTGACCGGGCGGGGGTCGCCGAAGCCCCGGACGCCCTTCAGCGCCCCGAAGTAGTGGTCGAACGAACGGTTCTCCTGCATCAGCACGACGATGTGCTCGACGTCCTGAAGGGTGCCGGTGCTCCCCTGCGGGGCGATGGACGCGGCGCGCGCGATGCTCTGCGACAGCGACGAGAACGCGACGGTGGCACCGGCGAGTTGGAGGAAGCGACGACGATTCAGCTCTGCCATGGGTGGATTGACCTCAGCATGTCAGGAGGGTGGAGGACGGCGCCCCCAAGGACAGCGCGCGCGGGGTACCAACCGGCGGCCCGTTCATGACCGGCCGCCGTACGGCAGACGAACGCATCAAGTTGTACGGACAAGGTGTGAAGGCGAGGCCATGACCGACCGCCGGCTCCACGACGCCGACGTGGACGACGAGGCCGACACGCCGGCGGTAGCCCTCGGCCCGTCGAACAGCCTGTCATTCCATCCGTGACGGTACTCTGCCAAGTCGTCGAGGAGAAGGTCGGCGAGCCGACCGGAGGTACGAACCGGTGACGGGCGGCGCCGGCCGAAGCGCCGCCGCGTCACGGCGCGCGCTGCCCCGGCCCAGAACCAGCCGCGACGAATCTGAGCCGGGCTCAGAGCCAGCCGCGACGGCTCGCCTGGACGCCGAGCTGGAAGCGGGTCCGCGCGCCGAGGAGCTCCTGGAGACGGGTGATGCGGCGGGCCACCGTCCGCTCGCTGACGCCGAGTTCGCGGGCGATCGACTCGTCGGTCAGGCCACCGCTGAGACAGGCGAGGAGCCGCCGGTTCTCGGCGGTGGCAGTCGTCGCGAGATCGTCCCCCGTCTCGGCGGCGGGCAGCGGGACGGCGATCTGCCAGAACGACTCGAAGATGCCGATCAGCGCGTCAAGGAGGTCCGACCGCTGCACGAGGATGTGGTGGCGGCGGTCCCAGTCGCTCGCGGGGGGACACACCAGGGCGAAGCGGTCGTCGCACACGGCCATGTTCAGCGGAACGTCGGGAAAGACCCGTGCTCGCTCGCCGAGTTCCACGGAGGTCCGGACCGCCGCCCTGGCGGCCCGGTCGCGCAGGACATGGGATCCGTAGACGACCGAACACGTGACGCCGCGCGCCAGGGCGTCCCGACTTCCCGGGGCCAGGGTGTTGGACTGCGCCGATCGGCCGGTGTAGCCGATGGTCAGGGCGCGGATCTGCTCGGTGGCCTCGTCGTAGAGCCGCCGGACGAGTGCGCTGCGGGCCGCTGCCGTCCGGGCGATCTCGATGTAGTCGGCTCCTCCGACGTGGTGGTCGCGCCAGAAGCGGGACAGCTCCTCGATGCCGCTGCGCAGCGCGGCGAGTTCTCTGCTGCGACTCTCCACCACCGCGTCGAGGGCAGCCCGCGGGGGGCGGGCGACCAGCTGCGGTCCGTCCGGTTCCACCAGGCCGAGCCCGGTCAGTTCGCCGATCGCGGTGCTCATGGCACGCGAGCTCACGCTCAGGGCGCTCGCCAGTTCGGGCATCGCCGCCGGGCCGCGCTCGACGAGGGCGAGGTAGGCATTCTCGGCCGTTTTGCTGATATCTATACCAACAATCGAATGCATATGCCAATTCTCGCACGCACGGTCCCAGCCGGGCGAGTGCCGTCGGACACAGCGCCCCGCGTCCGTTTCAGCACAGTGGGCGCGGTCGTCCGGTGCTCACCGAGGACGTGGTGGTCCGGTGCTCTCCGAGGACGCGTGGGACCTGTCTGCTTCCTGCCATGCCGGATTTCGACACAGCGAACTCTTCAGTAACAGATCTGTTCCTCGCAAACTCTGCATACGGCACGGCCGACCGTTCCCCCCCTTCGCCGGAAACCCCCATGTCGTCTCGCATATCTAGGAGTTCACTCGTGAAGAAGACCCTCGCCTGGGCCGTCACCGTGGTGACCGCGGCGACCTGCACCCTCGGTGCCGCCCTGCCGGCCGTGGCCTCCGACGCCACGACGCCCCCCGCCGCCACGTCAGCCGCCGTCACCTCCGCCGCCCCCGGCTCCACGTTCGACACCTCCCGCCTGTCCCCGGACCTGAAGGCCCTCGCCGACCAGGCCCTGGCCAAGCTGCCCGCCGACTGGCAGCAGCACCGCGATGCCGCCACGGCCGCATTCGGCATCCACGACACCCAGTGGGCCGCCGTCCGCGACAGCGTCATCAACCCCGGTGACTACCAGTGCGAGAGCAACGCGCTGAGGGACTACCAGCGCACCCTGCTCCAGGGCGCCAACTTCGAGCCGCTCTTCTTCCTCTACTTCCTGGGCGTGTTCGACATGCCCACCTACGACGCGCTGTACTTCGGCAGCGAGTCGAAGTCCAACACCTTCGGCGTCAACGGCGAGTACACCAACGAGCTGACGTCCGAGAGCAAGGACCTGAAGAGGTTCTGGGACATCCACTCCGACGACATCCAGCTCGTGCCGATGCACGGCCGCGAGCTCTTCTCCTCCCCGGAGCGGCTGGCCCCCGTGGTGAGCCTGATGTACGGCATCCCGGAGGAGAACCACGAGGTGGCGCTGGGCCTGGCCTCGCTGATCATCCACGTGATCAACCTCGACCCGGTCCTCCAGGGCGGCGACAACCCGTTCTTCACCCTCAACGCGTTCGCCTTCTCCGAGAAGGGCGCCCCGCACCCGGCGGGCATCGGCGACCGCATCGTCATGGGTGACGGCATCCTGGAGGCCATGCGGGCCATCGGTCTGGGCACCACCGCCCCGCGCGCCATCCTCGCCCACGAGTTCGGCCACCACGTGCAGTACGAGGACGACCTGATCGGCGACCGGGTCGGCACGCCGGAGGGCAGCCGCCGCGTCGAGCTGATGGCGGACGCGTACGGCACCTACTTCCTCACCCACTCGCGCGGCGAGGCCCTCAACGCCAAGCGCCTGCTGGACTCCGAGAAGTCCTTCTACCAGGTCGGCGACTGCGCCTTCTCCAGCCCCGGCCACCACGGCACCCCCAACCAGCGCTTCGCGACCGCCTCGTGGGCCGCCGGCGTGGCAAACGACGCCGCCAACCAGGGCCACATCCTGCCCTCGCTGACGTTCGACGCACTGTTCGAGACGAAGCTCCCGGACCTCGTCAAGCCGGACGCGACGAACTGAGCACCCCGAACGACCGGGTACGGCCCGGCCGGCCGCGAGGCCTGCCGGGCCGGGTGGCCGACCGGGGCGCTGTTGTCGAACAACGCCTCAACTGCAGCTCCACGCAGGCCGGCTGCCGCTGCGGGCACTTGAGCAGTGACATGAAGTCCCGGACCGCGACGACGTGGTACTCGCGGAAGGCCCGCACCCGCTCGACCGGGGACGGAACGCACGGTCAGGCGACCAGGCCGTGGCGGTAGGCATAGACGACGGCCTGGACCCGGTCACGGAGTTGAAGTTTGGTGAGGATGCGGGAGACGAAGGTCTTGACGGTCTCCTGGCTGATGACGAGGGTCGCGGCGATCTCGCGGTTGGAGAGGCCGTCGGCGATGAGGCGGAGAACTTCCAGTTCGCGAGGAGTGAGCGGGAGGTCTCGGTGGGTCTTCTCGGCGGGGCGGATGCGGGCGGCGTAGCGCCCGACGAGGCGGCGTGTCACGTCGGGGTCGAGGAGGGCCGCTCCGGTGGCCACGGTCCGGATGCCGTGGAGCAGTCGGTCCGGAGGGGCGTCCTTGAGGAGGAAGCCGCTGGCGCCGACGCGCAGTGCCTCGTAGACGTATTCGTCCAGGTTGAACGTGGTCACCACGAGGACTTTGGCCGGGTGGGGCACTCCGACGCCGGCCAGCAGGCGGGTGGCTTCGAGGCCGTCGAGGACCGGCATGCGGATGTCCATCACGACGACGTCGGGTCGTACCTTGCGGGCGAGGTCGACCCCGGTCCGTCCGTCTCCGCACTCGCCCGCCACCTCCATGTCGGGCTGGGCACCGATGATGGTGACCAGGCCGGTGCGGACCAGCATCTGGTCGTCGCAGACCAGGACCCGGATCGGTGCGCTCACGAGGTGCCGTCGGCGGGGATGCGTGCCCGGACCGTGAAGCCGCCGTCCGGGCCGCGGCCGGCGCTGAAGTCGCCGCCCAGAACGTCGACGCGCTCGCGCAGGCCCGCCAGGCCCCGTCCGCTGCCGGCGGCGACGGCGGTGGCGGTGGCGGTGGGTGAGCCGGTTCCGTCCGTGCTGACCTCCACGGTGATCTCCCTCTCGCAGCGCTGAACCTGCACGGAAGTGCGGCTGCCGTGAGCGTACTTGAGGGCGTTGGTCAGTGCTTCCTGCACCACCCGGTAGGCGACGAGGTCGGCGCTGCCGGTCGAGGCCGGCGGTGTGCCCCGCTCGGTGAAGTCCACGGGCTGTCCGGCCCGGCGGGTCTGCTCGACGAGCGTGAGGACCCTGCCGACGGCCGGTGTCCTGGCCTGCGTGGCCTCCACCGGGCCGACGCCGTGGTCGGTGCCGCGGTCGGTGCCGTGGCCGGGGTTGAGCAGGTCCAGCAGGTGACGCAGGTCGGTGAGGGCGCGGCGGCCGGTGTCGCTGACAGCGGTCAGGGACTGCTCCAGCCGCTCGGGTGCGGCGGTCAGGTAGCGGGCGGCTTCGGCCTGGATGACCATCGCGGTCACGTGGTGGGTCACCACGTCGTGCAACTCGCGGGCGATGCGGCCGCGTTCGGCAGTACGGGTCTCGGCGGCCACACGCTCGCGGCGTGCGGCCTCCGCGGCCCGCGCGGAACGCAGCCACGCCCCGGCTCCCCAGGCCAGGGCGAGCGCCAGGTAGAACGTCACGAACCCCGTCGCCGTCTCGCCGCCCGAACCGAGCCGGGCGAGCGCGATCGCCAGCGGCACGTACGCCACGGACAGCAGGACCACGGTGGTGCGCCGGCGCTGTTCCAGATGGAAGCCGGCACTGATCAGCGCGACGGGCAGGGCGGTGCCGGCGGCCGAGTGGTAGCCGCACAACTGGTCGATCGCGAATCCGCACGCCACCAGCGCGAGACAGCCGACCGGCCACCGCCGGCGCACCACGAGGGAGAGGCATTCGAGCGCGAGGGCCACGACGGCCAGCGCGTCGAAGGGGCGGGTCGGCAGATCCCCGACCTGCGTCCCGTGGCCGCTCAGACCCGGCAGGAACGACGCGACCAGGAACAGCGTCCCGAGAGGGAGGTCGCGGAGGGTGACGTCGAGCCGGCGCCACACCTGACCGGCCCCCTGAAGGCTCATCACCGGGCGAGTGTAGCCAGGGCGTCGACGCGCTCGGCACGCCGGCGGGGAACGATGTGACCGCGCCGACGGGCCAGCCACAGGAAGACGACCGTGAGCAGCGCGCCGAACAGCGTCGCGTACACGCTGGCCTCCGGGCCGAACTCGCCGCCGGTGATCAGCCTGGCCCCCGACGTCGAGGCGTCCAGTAGTCCGTGCGTGTCGCCGTTGCCCGAGACCTCGGTGCCGAAGATGCCGGACTCCGCGAAGTTCCAGCCGAAGTGCAGGCCGATCGGCAGCCACAGGGAGCGGGTGGCGGCGTACGCGGCGGCGAGCATGCCGCCGGCCTCGATGGCGATGGCGACGCCGCCCAGCAGGGTGGCGTCCTTGTTGAGCAGGTGGGACGCACCGAACACGGTGCCGGACAGGGCCAGCGCGATGTAGGTTCCAAGGCCGCGCTCCACGAGACGGAAGAGCAGGCCGCGGAACATCAGTTCCTCCGTGACGGCGGCGCCCGCCATGAAGCCGACCAGCCCGATCGCCCCGGTCGGCGAGCCGAAGCCGTGGACCTTGTAGCCCCCGAGGAAGTAGATGTTCGCGATGACGGATCCGAACATCGCGACCCCGATCACCAGGCCCCGCAGGAGCGACCCGGGCGCTCCCTCGCGGGCCAGTTCCGTGACCGGGCGCCGCTCGGTACGGCCCACGACCCATCGGTAGACGAGCACCGAGAGCACGACCGTCAAGCTGCCCAGGAGGAGCGAGAGCCACGGGTTGTCCTGGACCGCGGTGGCACTTCGACCGCAGACCGCACCGACCAGGACCACGGCCAGGACCTGCCACACCGGTTTCATGACGACTCCTTCTTCGGTTCCGTTTCCGGTTCCCAGTCCGGCCGCGACCGAGGCGCCGCGGCTGAACTGAACGCTAGGGAAACGGTGATCAGGAATCGTCACCTCACAGGGGACACCTGCACGTAGCTCTCACGGGGGACAGAGCCCCGGTTCCGGCCCGCTACCGCGCCGCGAGCTTCGCCCGGTGGGCGGCGATCAGGTCGCGGTACCAGGCCGAAGCACTGGTGGTAGCCCTCCGCCCGTCCGCGTCGCCCCTCGGCGGCATCCGGCATGTCGGTGCCGTACAGCACCGCCGGTGCACGCAGGACGAGGGAGGACAGCCGGGTCCCGTCGTCGAGGGCGTGCGAGTCACCGATGCGTGCGAGTCACCGAGGAGGCGAGCGGCGAGCACAGGCAGTGGCTCGCCATCGGCCGGGAGTGCGGCCAGGACGGCCAGCGCGGCCCGCGCCGCCCGAGCCATGGCCGTCTGCCGCGCGGGTTGTGGTCATCACCGGTCCACGGCCGGCGACAGGCCTGCGGTGCGCGCGGCGACGCCCGCCTGGACGGCGAAGAGGCGGTCCCGCGCTTGCTGGTCGAGCGCGTGGAAGTGGCCGTGCGCCTCAAGGGTGACGAAGCCGTGCACGGTGGCCCAGGCCAGCATCAGGGCTTCCGCCGCGTCCGGCACCGGCGGGCTGCCGAGCCGGCCGCGTTCGGCCGTGTCGGCGACGAGTTCGACCATGTGCTCCATCGCCCGCCGGCCGGCCGCCACGGTCGGTCCGTCCGGTGGGGCCGCGTACCCGGGCACGGGGGCGCCGAAGATGAGGGCGAAGCGCTCCGGATTCCGCTGCGCCCAGGTGCGGTAGCCGATGCAGGTGGCCATGAAGCGTCCGTCCAGGTCGTCCGGCGGCACGGTCTCGCGGGTCGCCGTCAACGCGTCCGACAGGCTGTCGTACGAGTCGGCGACCAAGGCGGTGAGCAGCTCGTCCCGGTCGGCGAAGTAGCGGTACAGCGCGGGCGGGGTCATCCCCATGCTGCGGGCGATGTCGGTGAAGCGGAGGTTCGCGGCGCCGCGCTCGACGATCAGGCTCAGAGCCGCGCGCTTGATCTCCTCCACCGTGTCGGCGCGCAGGCGCTCACGGCGGCTCCGCCCCCCGCTCCCGTCGGTCGCCCCATCCGTCATCGCCTCTCCATCCGCTCGCCGCGCCAGTCACCGCGTTGACAATCCGTACCCGTCGAGGAAAACGTTACGCTTCGTAAGGCACGTTATGAAGCGTAACGCTTTGCCCGGGGCGGAGCCCCTGACGACGCACGGAGGACCACATGTCCCAGGGACTGCGCGAGGATCGGCGGACAGCCGCCGGGGAGAGCGGGCCGCACAGGCCCGGCCCGCTCGGCCGAATAGCCGGTTGGAGCTTCCGGAACCGGGGCCGCACGGTGCTGCTCTGGCTGCTCGCCGCCGGCGCGGCCTTCGGCCTCTCGGCCGGCCTCGGCGCCAAGTACAGCGCCGACTACACCGCACCCGGCTCGGACTCCAAGCAGGCCCAGCAGCTGCTGGCACGGGACTTCCCCGGGCTGGGCGGTGAATCGATCAGCCTGGTGCTGACCTCGGACGGCAGCGTGACCGACGCCGCTACCCGCGGCCGGGTCGAGGACCTGCTCGCCCGGATGGCCGAGGTGCCGCACGTCAGCGGCATCGACGACCCGTACGGCCCGCGCGGCAAGGTGTCGGCCGACGGCCGCACCGCCCTCGGGCAGATCCACCTGGACGTCGCCGTCGCCCCCGACATGCCCGAGGCGGACACCCAGCGGCTGCTCGACCTCGCCCGCCCCGTCGACGGCGGCCTGCGAGTCCACCTCGGCGGCATGGCGGTCCAGCAGGCCGAGCAGGGCGCGATCGGCTCGGAGGGCATCGGCATCGCGGCCGCCGCCCTGATCCTGGTGATCACCTTCGGCTCGGTCGTGGCCGCCGGCCTGCCGCTGCTCACCGCGCTCGGCGGGCTCGCGGTCAGCAGCGCCCTGCTGCCGGTCCTCGCCGCGATCATGCCGGTCCCGGACTGGTCGACCTCGCTCGCCGCGATGCTGGGCATCGGCGTCGGCATCGACTACGCGCTGCTGCTGGTAACCCGGTTCCGCGAGTGGCGCGCCGAGGGGCTCGAACCCGAGGCCGCCACGGTCGCCGCGCTGGACACCGCGGGCCGCGCGGTCGTGGTCGCCGGAATGACCGTGGTGGTCAGCATGCTCGGACTGTTCGCGATGGGCCTGTCGTTCATGCGCGGCGCCGCGGTCTCGGCGATCCTCTCCGTGTTCGTCGTGATCGCCGCGTCCGCCACGCTCTTCCCCGCCCTGCTCGGCTACCTCGGCCGACACATCGAACGCCTCCGGCTGCCCCGGCGCCGCGCCGCCCGGCGCGAGAGCTCGGTGAGCGCCGGCTGGCTGCGCTGGAGCAGGCTCGTCGAGCGTCACCGCGTCCTCGGTGCCGTCACCGGGGTCCTCGTCCTGCTGGCGCTCGCGGCGCCGTTCCTGGGCGTGCGCTTCGGCTTCCCCGACGCGGGCAACGACCCCGCCGGGCGCTCGAACCGGCTGGCGTACGACGCGGTGGCCGCCGGCTTCGGACCGGGCAGCAACGGACCGCTGGTCCTGGTCGCCGAGTTGGCGCCGGGCACCCCCGCCGAGGCGACGGCCGCGCTGCCCACCGCGCTGAAGGCGGTGCCCGGCGTCACGGCCGTGACCCCTCCGGTGCCCGGCTCCGACGGCCGCTCGCTGCTGCTCACCGTCGTCCCGGACAGCGGTCCGCAGTCCAGCTCCACCAAGACCCTGGTCCGCGACCTCCGCGATCACGTCATCCCGGCTGCGGTCGGCCCCGGCGTCCGGGTGCACGTCGGCGGGGCGACCGCCAGCGCGATCGACAGCACCGACAACATCGCCCGCCGCATCCCGCTGCTGGTCGGCGGCGTGGTCACGGTGTCGATGCTCCTGCTCCTGGTGGCCTTCCGCAGCCTCGCCGTCGCCCTCAAGGCCGCTGTGATGAACCTGCTCTCCGTCGGCGCCGCGTACGGCGTGGTCGCCCTCGTCCTTGAAGGGGGCACCGCCGGCCGGTTGATCGGCATCGACAGCCCCACCCCGCTGCCGGCCTTCGTGCCGGTGCTGACCTTCGCCGTCCTGTTCGGCCTCTCGATGGACTACGAGGTCTTCCTGGTGAGTCGGATGCGGGAGGCCTGGCTTCGCACCGACGACAACGCGGAGTCCATCGTCAGCGGACTGGCGGGCACCGCGCGGGTGATCACCGCGGCGGCGGCCATCATGGTCGCCGTGTTCGCGGCCTTCGTCCCGGCGCCCGACCTGCCGATCAAGGTCATCGGCGTCGGCATGGGGTCGGCCATCCTGATCGACGCCACGCTGGTCCGACTGCTGCTGGTACCGGCCGTGATGCACCTGCTCGGCCGCGGCAACTGGTGGCTGCCGGCCTGGCTCGACCGCCGTCTGCCCCACCTCCACGTCGAAGGACGCACCGAGCTCTACCAGCCGGAGCCCGCCCCCGAGGCCCCCCGCTCCCCGGCGGTGGTCGGCTAGCGGCACCAGCGGACCGCAGGCGCCCCACGACGCCGCGGTCCGCCGGTCACGGCGGAAGGCGGCGACGCAGCGCCCGGATCGGTCCGGCTGACGAGCGGGTCCGTCAGCCGACCTTCCGGGCCCGACGCATGACCGCCGGCTCGGTCCGCCGCAGCAGCCAGTAGACCACCAGGCCGTAGGCCAGGCTGAGCACCAGCAGCATTCCGGTACTCAGCAGCCAGGTCCCCGCGCTGTGCCGGAACAGCGGATCGGCCGCCAGGTTGTTGCCGGGCGAGATGGCGTGCAGATCGACGGTGGCGGCCATCGCCGCCATCGCCCAGCGGGACGGCATCAGCCAGGAGAGCTGTTCGAGTCCCAGCACCCCGTACAGGCGCAGCTGGGTGCCGGTGAAGACGACCTGCACGATGGCCAGCAGCACCAGCAGCGGCATGGTGGCCTCTTCCTTGCCGACCAGCGCCGAGATCAGCAGTCCCAGCATCATTCCGGCGACGGCGAGCAGCGCCATCACGATGACGATCTCGGCGAGCGGCGGCAGGAAGACCCCGCTGCCACCCTCGGGTCTGAGCCGCACTCCCGCCAACGCGACCATGGTGAGCACCACGGCCTGAACCACCGTGACCGTGCCGAGCACCACCACCTTCGAGCAGAGGTACGCCGATCGGGAGAGCCCGACGGCGCGCTCCCGCCGGTAGATCACCCGCTCCTTGACCAGCTCGCGGACCGCGTTGGCGGCACCGGTGAGCACCCCGCCGACGCAGAGGATCAACAGCGCACTGAACACACTGCTGTCGGTGAGCCTGCCGCCGGCCAACGCCCGGGCCAGCACGCCCATCACGAACGGCAGCGCGATCATGATCACCGCGAAGGTGCGGTCGGCGGCCAGTGCGGCGGTGTAGCGGCGCACCAGGGTGCCCAACTGGCGGTCCCAGCGCTGCGGCTGAGGGGGCGGCTCGACCGGTACGGGCCAGGCACGGCGTCGCGCGGGCCGCGGGGACCTCGGGCTGCGCTGCCCGGACGGTGCAGAGGGCACACCACTGCGCCCGGCCGCCCCCGATGGCGGCATTCCGTCCGACTCGGCCGGCCCCGACGGCGCGACCGGGGCTCGGGGCCGTTCCACGGGGTCGATGTACCGGCGGTACGCGGGCGAAGCCCGGTACTCGCCCATCCAGTCGCGGTCCTCCTGGGTCTCGAAGTTCTCGAACACTTGCGGCCACTGCGAGCACCCGAAGTACTCCAGAGCGTCGCCGGGCGGCCCGTAGTACGCGGTGCGACCGCCCGGGGCGAGCATCAGCAGACGGTCACAGAGATCGAGGCTCAGCACGCTGTGCGTCACCACGACGACGGTGCGACCGTCGTCCGCCAGGTCCCGGAGCATCTGCATCACCGAGCGGTCCATCCCCGGGTCCAGGCCGGAGGTCGGCTCGTCGAGGAAGAGCAGCGACGGCTTGGTGAGCAGTTCCAGTGCCACACTGACCCGCTTGCGCTGGCCGCCGGAGAGGCTGGCGACCCGCAGGTCGGCCCGCTTCTCCAGGCCCAGTTCGGCGATCACCTCGTCGACCCGGGCGTTCCGCTCGGCCGCCCCGGTGTCGCCGGGGAAGCGCAGTTCGGCGGCGTAGCCGAGCGCGCGCCGGACGGTCAGCTGAGTGTGCAGGATGTCGTCCTGCGGCACCAAGCCGATCCGGTGGCGCAGTTCGGCGTAGTCGCGGTAGAGGTCGCGACCGTCGTAACGCACCGTGCCACCGTCGGCGGGCCGCAGCCCGGTGAGCGCGTTCAGCAGGGTCGACTTGCCCGAGCCGCTCGGACCGGTGACCGCCAGCAGGCAGTCCAGGCCGACCGGAAAGCTGATCCCGTCGAGCAGCCGGGCGTCGCCGACCGTGACCACCAGATCGGCCACGTCGAGGGTGATGTCGCCGGTGTCGACGAACTCCTGGAGTTCGCCGTCGACCAGGCAGAACTCCGAGTGGCCGATGCCCAGCAGGTCTCCCGGGCCGATCACGGCCTCCACCACCGGTTGACCGTTGAGGTAGGTGCCGTTGTGGCTGTGCAGATCGGTGATCGCGTACCGGCCGTCGGCGGTGGTGTGCAGTTCGGCGTGGTGGCGGGAAACCTCGATGTCGGCCAGGACCAGGTCGTTGTCGGGTGCGCGGCCGATCCGCAGGGTGCGGGCGATCAGCGGATGGATGCCGGTGGGCGGCCGGTACGAGCCGGTGATCGCAGTCAGCGCAGTGGGACGCGGGACGGCTGACTGCTGCGGGGGTGCCAAGGCGAGCTCCACCTCCGGGCCGTCGCCGGGGCTGCCGAACCGGATGACACTGTCGGTGCCGAGGTCACCGAGATCGAGGCGCGAGATCCGGTGGCCCCCGGACCAGGTGCCGTTGTCGCTGTCCAGATCGTCCAGCATCCAGTGTCCGTCGCCGAGGTGCAGCACCGCGTGGTGCCATGACACCCGGGGGTCACTGAGCGGGATCTCGCTGACCGGGTCGCGGCCAACGTGGTACGAGCGGCTCGGGGTGAGGACCCGCGAGCCGCCGGCAGTCGTCATTACCAGGTCCGGCGCAATGGGTGCGACCTGTCGCTCTCCCATGTATTCGACCATAGCCCCTCCGGCCCGCGGAGGGCTTCCACTGGTCGAGGGGCCCGTCGGGCGCCGGGCAGGCACCGCCCCGGTCGGGCCGGCACCACCGTCGCGGGTACCGCACGGGCCGGCCGTCCGGGCCCCGAACGGTGCCCCGCGACGACGTCCTCCGTCGTTCCATGATCATCACCCGGTCGGCCTTGACAGCGGCGCCGTCGGGACGTAGATCGGGAAGCATGAGTCGGCACGAGCCGGTGGACCCGCCGGCGCCACCCGTCGGGAGCGACGCGGCGCCGTACCCGAACACGGGAGCCACCACGGATTCCGGACGACGCGGACCGGCGGCCAGGGCCGGGGCGGCCGACGGTGCGGCGGCGGACCGCGAAGACGCCCTGGTGACTGCCGTGGTCAGGGCCATCGAGGAGACCGCCGCCCATGCCGGGAGCGTCTTCCTGCGCTCCCGGGACGGCCGTTCGATCGTGCTGGCCGCCACCTGCGGTGCGCCGCCGTCCCTGCTCGGCGGCTGGCGGCTCATCCCGGTCAACAGCCCCATTCCGGTGGCGGTCGCCCACCGGTCGGGCCGGACAGTCCATCTGGCCGGCGCCGACGAGACAATGCGACGTTATCCGCAGCTCGCGGTGGCCCTGCCGTACGCATTCGGCTCGGCGTCGGTGCCGGTGAGGGCCGGGCAGGAGAGTCTGGGAGCACTGGCGGTGGTATGGCCGGCGCCACCCGGGCACGCAGGGCTGTCGAGGGCCCAGCTCCGCCACCTGCGGGCCATCGCCAACCGGCTCGGCGCAGCCCTCGCCGACGTTCGAGCCCGTGGGGTCGCCTTCGCGTACGACGCCGCGACGGTGCCCATCGAGGTCCCGGCGCCCACCGCGCCGGCAGTGCGGGTCGGCCTGTTCGACTGGCAGCTCGACACCGGGACCGTGGTCGCCGACGACGAGCTCTGCGCGATCTTCGGTCTCACGCCCGCCGCCTTCGACGGACGGGCCGAGACGCTGGCTTCCCGGCTCCACCCGGGCGACCGGGTCTCGCTCCGGGCCGCGGCCCGGGCGGCCGGCGCGGACGGCAGAGTGGTCGCCCGCCGACTGCGCATCCGCACCGCTGACGGGTACCGCATCGTCGAGCTGTGGGGGCGCGTGCCGGAGGCGCCCGGGAAGGAGGTCCGGACCCACCTGGTCGGCAGCGTGCTCGACGCCGGAGCCGGCGCCGCAGCCGTCACCGCCGTGGAACGGCTCCGGGACGGACTCTTCTCCCTCGATCCGGACGGACGTGTCGCGTACGCCAATCGCAGCCTGGAGGTGTTGCTGGGGGCGCCCGGCGGGGAACTGCTCGGCCGCTGCCTGTGGGATGTCCTCCCATGGCTGTCCGATCCCGTCTTCGAGGACCGGCACCGAGCCGCGATGGTCTCCCAGCAGCCCACTGCCTTCCTGGTCAGGCGCCCACCGGACCGCTGGCTCGCCTTCTCCCTCCACCCCGATGCGAACGGCGTGACCGGCAGGGTGACGTTCTCCGGACCGCCCCACGCGTCCGGACCACCGAAGGGATCCTGGGCAGCACGGGGTTCCGGGGCAGCGGAGGGGGCCTGGGCAGCGGAGGGGTCCTGGGCAGCGACCACCCCTTCGTCCGCTCCCGGACCCGGGTCGACCGCGCCGAGCCCGCAGCCGGGCCACGCGGAGCCCGCGCGTCTGGGCGCCATCTACCGGGTACTGCAGCTCAGCAGCGCGCTGACCGAAGCGGTGAGCACGATCGAGGTGTGCGACGTCGTCGCCGACCAGCTCCTGCCGACCTTCGACGGACAGCACCTGGCCATCTACGTGATCAACGACGGCCGTCTGCACCTGCTCTTCCACACCGGCCACCATGACCGCTTCCTGCACTGGCTGGAAGGCAAACCGCTCGATACTCCGCTGCCCGGAACGGAGACGCTCGCCTCCGGCGTCCCCCTGTTCCTCGAGTCCCGGCAGGACTTCACCGGTGCCTGTCCGGCTCACACCATGGACGACGTCGGGGCCTGGGTCTACCTACCGCTGATCGCCTCCAACCGCCCAGTCGGCACCTGCATCCTCGGCTTCGACGAGATCCACCGATTCACCGCCAAGGACCAGGGCATCCTGACGGCGCTCAGCGGTCTGATCGCCCAAGCACTCGAACGCGCCCGACTCTACGACGCGAAGTCCGCCCTCGCCCACGGCCTGCAACACGCACTCCTGCCCCACCGCCTGCCCGCCCTGCCGGGCATCCGCACCACCGGCCGTTACCTGCCCGGCACCAGCGGGATGGACATCGGGGGCGACTGGTACGACGTGATCCCCACCGGGAACGCCGTAGCCCTCGTGATCGGAGACGTCGAGGGCCACAGCGTCGCCGCAGCCGGCACCATGGGCCAGATGCGCAGCGCCGTGCGGGCCTTCGCCACGGCCGGTCACTCACCGAGCGCCGTCCTGGCCGGAACCAACCGGCTCCTGGTCGACCTCGGTCCCGACCTGCTCGCCAGCTGCTGCTACATCCGTATCGAGCCCGACAACGACCGCGCCCGCGCCGTCCGCGCCGGGCACTGTCCGCCCTTGCTACGCCGTCCCGATGGCAGCACCGAGGTGCTCGAGTTGGAAGGCGGCCCGCTCCTCGGCGTCGACGGCACCAGCAGCTATCCGGAGACGGAGCTGTACCTTCCCCGAGGGTCGGTCCTCGCCCTCTACACCGACGGCCTCGTCGAGGAACGCGACAGGGACATCGATCTGGGCATCGACGACCTGCGCACCTCACTGGCCCACGCCCGCGCCGGAAGCCTCGACGAACTGGCCGATCAACTCCTGCGCAAAGCCCGGCGCTCCCCGCACCGTTCCGACGACATCGCCCTACTGCTCACCGCCTACCACCCCGGCCGGGCCCTGCAGACCGACTGACGGCCCAACGCACGGGGCTTCGCCGGTCCTGCCCGCCTGATCCCCGCCGATGGGGCTTGCGACGGGCACGGCCGCTGCGCAGGGCTCCCGCCAGTTCGCGGCGGAGCTTGCCGCGTCCTTGGACGTAGAGGGCCTGGTAGACCGTCTCGTGGACCGCGTGCATCTCCGGCCGTTCGGGAAAGGTTTCCCGCAGAGCCTGGCAGATCTGCTCCGAACTCCACGTCCGGTCCAGGTGGTTCTGGATGAAGTCCCGCAGCCGCGGGTTCCTCGCGATCTTGCCGGGCTTGAGCCGAGGCCGACGGGCATCGGCGCACGCCTGCGCGGCATGGGGCCGGTAACTGCCGTTGCCCGGAGGGCTGTTGCGTCTGATTTCACGGCTGACCGTGGACGGGCTGCGGCCCAGCTCGCCGGCGATCGCCCGAATCATCGCCTTCTCGCGCAGCCGGTCGGCGATGTGGATCCGCTCGTCCTCGCGCAGGTACCGGGACACGGCGGCGGGCGCCCGCTCGGGTCGAGCGGGCGCCCTGAACCTGATGGCCTCTCGGCCGACGCCGAGGGACCGCACGTCCCGCAGCAGTTGAAGGACCAACTACATTGAGCGACGCGCCCGGTGGGCGGCGATCAGGTCGCGGTACCAGGTGTACGAGGCCTTCGGGGTGCGCCGCTGCGTCGCGAAGTCGACGTGGACGAGGCCGAAGCGCTGGTGGTAGCCCTCGGCCCGTCGAACAGGGTGTCATTGTAGTCGCGACCCTCTGCAGCCCCACTGCCGCCCGACAACCTGCGCCTCGCAGCGGACCCAGCAGCAACGTGAAGCAGAGGCGCCCCGGCCGCCAGCGCGGCGGAACTGAACCCGTTGCCCCCCAGATCGCGCCGGAACCCATCTTCGCAGCCCAGAGCCCTCCAACTGCACAGCAAAGGAGCCGACTTGGCGCCCGCCGCCCCTGCCCGCTCACAACGTGTGGTCCCGCTCTGGTCCCGCGCGGCGGCCCACTCTAGGGTTAGCCACCCCACCGCGCCGAGTCGGTGCCCTTGGCCACGCGCGAATACATGGCCGTGGCGTCTTACTGCCGCGATGGCACGTGCACACAAGTCGAGTTCAAGCCCAGTAGCCTGGGAAGTCGCCTTCCTGCGCGCCAATGAGGTGGGCACGATCGAGAAAGGTGTTGTTCATCTCGCAGCTTGTCTCCGGCAGGAGAACACAGGTGTGGCACGCGGCGAGGTTCAGGCCACGGACGCCGCCTACCTCGGTTTCCATGCAGAGGGGGTCGGAGGAACACCAGGAAGCGCGTTCGAGGGCCTGGGCGAGGGAGTCCGCGAGACGGGACCGTTCGCCCTGGGCGACGATGCCGCCGAGGCTGCCTGCCGAGTCGCTCGATGCGGTATAGATCAGGACGCCACACATGTCGTCGTTGACGTAGAGGCGTTCGCGCAGGGAGGCCGCGGGGTAGCCGCAGTCGAGGCTCCATTCGTTGATGAGGACGTGTGCGAGGGTGTGGATCAAGACGAATCGTGAGCTCAAAGGTGACCGTGGGTCGTCCCACTCCTGGTCGCGCAGCGTCTGCTCGTGGGCGGCGCGCAGGCGGGTGATGCGTTTGTCCTCGGTGCGGGCGAGTTTGGTTTCCCATCTCTCGAGTTGGGCCGGGTTCAGGGTTAGAAAGACGCCCTCGCCCACGACATCGATTGCCGGCAGCCATTCGAGGTCGGGATTCTTGCTCAGGCTGCCGATTCGGTCACTGTCGGCCTTCGAGCCCTGCGGGGGGCGGAGGCGGGTGAAGCCGGTGAGGGCGCGCACCTCACGGAGTCGCTTGACCAGCATCACTTGGTCGAGGCCCGGAATGTCGGTTCCGTCGCCCTTGGCTGGCTCGCACACGAAGTGTTTGTTCTCGGGGGTGTCCTCTGTGATCTTTCGGAGCTGCTCGTACTCCTCCTGGCGGAGGAGCTCGCTCGCGGCGAACCGGACCTCGTCCTCGGCGTCCTCGGTGGGTTCGGGCCGGGTCGCGTTCTCGATGGTGCGGACAGTCCGGAGCACCTGTGACAGCGAGTAGCGGCCATCGGTAAGCCAGCCCTCGTCCTCGGCGTACTCCTCGACCCGTTCATCGCTCTTGCCGACGAGGTGCTTGCGGTCGGCCTCTACCAGTTCCATCAGTTCCGTGTGCCACGGTGGGATGGACAGGGCCGATTTCAGGTCCGCGAACCATGATGCCGAGGAACCACGTTGGAGTGTCCGCAGCGGTCGAGTGCATCCTCTCTCGGCGGCGTCGCGTCCGAGCCAGGGGCGGGTGCCGCGGCACCGGATGCGCAGGCGGGGGAGGGCCGTCTTACCGAAGGCACCCTCCATGGAAGCCTTCCGGCCGCAGCTGCAACCGATGACGATGCTCCGCAGGCTTGCGGTGCGTCCGTCGGTCTCGAGGGTCAGGTCCTCCGAGGTCCGTGAGCAGGAGTGGCCAGCGCTCCTCGGGTTCTGCGGGTCGGCGTGGACCCAGTCCCAGTAGGGGAACTCGTCGAGGTGCCCATTGTCGCAGGCGACCATGAAGCGGGAGGGCACCAGCGGGACGCCGCAGTGCGCACACCTGTTGTCGTCCGGCCGGGCAGTGAGGTCGCGGAAGGGCCCGAGGGCGTGGCACTTCGAGCAGGAGTACGTCATCGGGAAGCGTCGTACCCGGACGCCCCGCCCCGTGGGGACGCGCGTCGCAGGTGGACGACGGAAGCCGTGGACGTACAGCATCGGTTCGAGTCGCCGGTCTCTCAGGTCGGGTTCACCGGTGACGTCCCAGGTGTCCAGGCCGCTGACGATGTAGGACTGGTCGGCGACGGCGATCAGGCCGCCGACGCCGTACGTGGTGATCTGTTGGGCACGGCGCACGGACCCGACGGAGGGGCGCTTGCGCTCGTCGCCGGCGGATGCCGCGTCGGAGGTGGTTCTGCGAGGCATATCAGCTCTCCAGGTACAAGTGGGACTCGACGTCCACGTCGCGCAGGCTCCAGAGGGTGGGGCGGGCCTTGGTGAGGTCATGGTCCTCGTGGGTGCGCAGCAGCGCGCGGTCGGGCCTGCGGCGGGGGTTGGCCGTGAATTCGAAGGGTGCCTCGTAGAGCAAGTCGTCGTTGGTTTCGACGAGTTTGTGCCAGTGGTCGACGAAGGCACGGATCTCGTTGTCCGCGTGGTCGGCTTCGGAGGGTGTGAGGCGTCGGATGCGGCGCACCAGCTGCTCGCGAACGGAGTCGAATTGGCGGGTGAAGGCCGCTACATCCTTGGCGTCCGAGTTGTCCCTGATCTCCGGGTGGGTGAGGCGGAGAAGTCCGACGAATACGGCGTGCAGGGCCTTGTCCCGGGCGCGGGCTGCGAAGGGTGTCACGCTGGTCGATTCGACCTGGCGGTAGAGCGCGGAGTGGTAGCTGACGAAGTTCTCGTAGTGGGACAGGTCTCTGGAGCGAGCGGCGTTGAACAGGGTGACGACGAGTCCGGGGTGGGCTCGGCCGACGCGGCTGGTGGCCTGAATGTATTCGGCGGTGGTCTGTGGTTGTCCGGTGACGGCCATGAGGCCGAGGCGGTCGAAGTCGACACCGACGGAGATGATGTTGGTGGCGAGCGGGACGTCCAGGGCCTGCCCGGTGTCGAGTGAGCGGCCGAGTGCGGCAAGAAGTCCCGGGAGATCGCTGGAGGGCACTCGGCTCGTGATCTCGGTGGGAAGGACTTGCCGTGGTGTCGCCTGGTCCCGAACGGCCAGGGTCCGAAGTCGTTCGTTGACGTCGGCGTGGACCTGCAGTTCGGCGGCGCCCAGCAGCCGAAGGCTGTTGAAGTAGCCGAGCAGGGTCCAGTAGGTGTCACGCACCGCTTCGTCATGGCACTGGAGGTGCTGGGCGTTGTGGAGGAGGGATGCGTAGGCCCGGATCAGGAGTGTCGCCTGGGACAGGCCGGGTGCGAGCAGCCCGACGTAGAGGCGTGAGGGCTTCCGGTCACTGGAGGCCTCGACGGCGAACCACGAGTCGCGTGCGTCGAGACCGGACGGCGGGAACTGTGCCACAGTGCGGTCGAACAGTGCTCTGCCCTGATCCTGGGCGCGGCGGATGGTCGCGGTCGAGGCGATGATCTTCGGGCGTGCACATGCGATGTCGATGGCTGCCTCGTAGAGACCGGCGAGCGTGCCGAGCGGTCCGGAGATCAGGTGGAGTTCGTCCTGGATGATCAGTTCCGGCGGAGGACATTTCTGGGCGCGCCGTCGCTCGTCCAGGTTGAACAGGGCGGCGACGTCGTCGCGCCAGGCGATGCGGGCGAACTTGTCGGCGGTGGCGATCACCAGTGAGGGCTGGACCCGGTAGAGCTCGGTGTCGACGACGTGCACGGGGAGCCCGTCGGCGAAGTCGCAGTCGTGGTTGTCGCAGTGGATGACCATGCCCTTGCCACGCGCGTCGACCTTGTGGTTGCGGACCAGCAGGGGGGTGGCGCACCAGGGACAGTGCTTGAGCTGGACCGGGTTCTCGTCCTGGAGTGCCTCGCCTCGTTCCAGTTTCCGCAGCGCCTTGGCGGCGTCCTTGAGGCTGTTCGGGGTGGCCGCCTTTCCCACCCACATGCCGATCGAGATCGGTTCACGGCCCAGACGGTCCTTCTGTTGGCCGCGCACGGTGTCCATCGCACAGATCAGAAGGGCTGCGCGTTCGAACTGCTGGAGGGTGAGCAGTCGCAGGGTGTACCGCATGAGTACGGCCACCCCGGCGCCGGCGTCGGGGTGGCCGTTCGCGGAGTGGGACCGAAGTCTGCGGTGGAAGACGGTGAAGGCGATCAGTCCGAGATACGCCTCCGTTTTACCGCCACCGGTCGGGAACCAGAGAAGGTCTGCGAGGTCCCGCTCCGGGTGCGCGGCATCCACAACACTGTTAAGGCACAGCAAGATGAAGCCGAGTTGGAAAGGACGCCAGGTGCCTTCGGGCACGGGAGTGCCCGCCCTGCCCTTCTTGATCCACTGACTTCTGCCGCGTTGCAGCGCCATGACACGGTTGGCGAGCCGAAACGCCTCGAGCGCCAGCGGGTCCCGTTCGAGCAGGTCGATCCCGGCGCTCATCCGCCGCTGCACGGTCCTGCAGCGATCGAGCTGCTCCCCGGCAAGGCGCATGGAGGTGGGGTCCCCGTGGATCCCGCCGCGCAGCAGCTCGGCGTCGGCGGCGCGCCCGCCGATCCACACCTCGTATCTGCCCACGAACTCCCGTAGGGAGCACAGTAGTTCCGGCAGCGGCGCCTGCTCGAGGCGCTGCATCCCTAGGTCCGCCACTGGTACGGACGGGTTCGAGTCAGCCAGCAGGACCTCGCTCACAGGGACGTGCTCCGTCCACACCGAGCTGACACCTGCGGGGGTGTTGTGCCGTTCGGGGCTGCCGACTGGCGAGGGGGTCCAGGACCAGGCGGCAGCGCAGCCGTGGCCAGCCGCGAACGTCGGGGCGTGGCGGTGGAGCAGCAGCGTGAGGCGGCTCTCGTCGTCGAGGTCACGGGCGGTCGGCCGCTCGACGAGCGCGGGACTTCCGTCGGGCACGGTGATGCGCAGCCTGACCTGGAAGAAGCATTTGGGGTCCTTGATCTCCTGCTGCTCCGCGGTGTGTGTGTTGACGAGGGTGACCGTCACGGCAACCGTTCCCCGCGGGCCTCGAGGCGGTCGGACCTGCAGACGGAGCACCAGGCCGTTCTCGAGGAGGCGCCGGGCGCCGGTGGGAGAAGAGGAGAGGACGTCCACGTCGGTGGGTGGCAGCTGCAGGGGGCGGCGGCGCCAGCGCAGGTCGGGTTGTTCGGTGCTTCGCTGCTCGACGCGTTCGGGTACCACCCGTTCGCCGGCGGCGTTCACCGGCTCGTAGACGGCGGCGAAGGCTTCCACGCGCACGTGCCGGCTGCGGGCGGGGTCGACGGCGAAGGTAATTCCGGTGGCCGAGGGGCGGGAAGACTTGGCGAGTGCAATGCCGGGGTCCGGGCTCCCGTCGACGGCCACCGTGGTGTCGATGTCATCGAAGTCCTGCTCCTGGCGGTCCGTGTCGTCCAGCTCCGCGGCCGGGGGGTACTCAACCTGTGGGAACAGGACGCCGGTGGCGTAGGCGGTGACCGGCCAGTCGTCGATGATCTCGATGTCCTCGCGGTGGTCGCCGTGGGGACCCAGCAGGTCGGTCGTGAGCCGCTCGGTCAGCCGGGAGCGGAAGTCGTAGTGCCGGGCGTGGTCGTCCGTCATGCGTCCTTGTCCTTGCGGTCGTACTCAAATCTGCCAATCCCGATCGGCCGTGGAGCCAGCCACAGTCCGAGCGGGGGGAGGCCTGCTCGGGCGGCGGCAGTGTCCTCGCCCGCCACGGTCTCGACGAGGTCGATCCGCATCCCGTGGATGGTGCGGGGCCAGCTGGGAGGTTGGTGTCGGGGCCACTTCTGCATGTAGCGGTAGAGGTCGCGGCGGAAGGTCTGCGAGGCGACGCCGATCGGCCGGTCGTCGTGGAGGAGGGCGTATCCGGGGGCGGTGCGACTCTCGTGGTCCACCGGCACGTCGTCGAGTCGGCTCCAGAGGACCTCGTCGCCGGGGGCGACCCGACGTGCCAGGTAGTCCTGGGTGCCTGGCGGGTCGAAAGCGAGGTGCTCCAACCCTGCGGGGTGTTCGCGATGGACATCGCCGACGAGGGCCGACAGGCCCAGGCACTGGTGGGCTTTGTAGCCGTAACGGCCCCACCGTTCGGTGCCTGGGACCTTGCGCACTGCGGCGAACCCGCGCGGCCGTGTGACGTACTCGTCCGGGGGTACCAGGCGGTAGATTTCCTCGCGGGCCCGGGTCATGGCCACGTACAGTGCACGGGCCGCGTCGCAGCGGTCGGCGTCGACCTGGTCGGGCCGGTCGTCCAGCGGCCCCGGGTCGATGATCAGCACCCGGTCGAACTCGAGTCCCTTGGCGCGGTGGAACGTCGAGACGACCAGGGCTTGCGGGTCCTGCACAGTGAGGGTGTCCGGCAGATCGCCCCTCACGACCGCCTGCCGGAGCCGACCCAGGTCGACGCTCCGACGGCTGCGGTCACCGGCGGTGTGCAGCAGCAGCTGCCAGGCCCGCTTCCCGGCGTCCGGTTCGGCGGCTCCGGGCAGCGCGTTCCATGCCCTGTCGAACTTCCCCTCGGTCACGGCCGTGGCACCGTCCAGGTGCGGGACGATGCCAGCGATCCAGGCGGGAGCCGCATGCTCGCCCGCGCTGCGACGGACGACGTGCTCGATTTCGAGGTCGGCGAACCAGCGCGAGACGAGCAGTGCGTCCCCGCTCGTGGCGCACAGTACGGCCGTTCGCACAGTCCCGTCGTCGAGCAGCCTGCGCATGTACGACACCTGCGGGTCGAGATCGAGCAGAGCAGCCAGTTCGAGTCGCAGCTCATCATGGATGGCGTGGGCCTCGGCGGACGTGCCGGCGACGCGCAGTCGGGTTTCGTAGGAGCGTGCACAGCCGGCCTCGGCCGAGGCCACGCGGAAGTTCTCGTCCAGCGTGAACTCGGCCAGTTCACCAGCGAACCGGATACGGAGCCAGGAGAAGAACCTGCCGGTCTCGGCAGCCCGCTCCGTCGGGTCGGTCACCTGGAATCCGTAGATGGCCTGGGCGGCGTCACCAACGACGGTGAATCCGCACTCGTAGGCCTCCAGAAAGGCCTGCACGAGTCGTCGGCGGTCGCCGACGAGGTCCTGGACCTCGTCGACCAGGACGTGGACGATGTCCTCGAGCGATTCAGGGGCGGTCTGCTCGTTCTCGATCAGCGTGGTGGCCGTCCGGACCCTTTCGTCGAACGTTCTGCCGATCCACGCCTCGTCCCCCGCGGCCTCGCGGAGCAGTTGAAGGGCCCACGCGTCGAAGGTGGCGACCCGCACGTGACGCGAGCGGCCCCCGAGCAACCGCAGGCGCTCTCGGAGTTCCACGGACGCGGCGCGGGAGAAGGTGAGGACGAGCAGCTCGCTGCTTCCGAGCCCCTCGGCGACAAGGTGCTCGATTCGGCGGACAAGCGTGAAGGTCTTCCCGGTGCCCGCACCGGCGGTCACCAGCGACTTTCGGTCCGCAGGCCGGTCGATCACCCGCAGCTGTGCGCCGGTCGGCGCCGTCGATGTCCCGGTCATGCCTCGCGCCACAGGTGTTCCATTCGCGTGTGGGCCAGTCCGCGGCCGAAGTTCTCGATGTTGTCGGCGACATTGAGGATCAGACAGGAGTCCTTGCCGCCGTTGAGCCTGCCGCGCAGTCCGCGGCCGATCATCTGGATGTACGTGTTCGGGCTAAACGTCGGACGGGCGACCACCACGGCGCGGACGGCCGGGGCGTCGAAGCCCTGCGTCAACACCTTGAAGTTCGTGAGTACCCGGATACGGCGGTCCTTGAAAGCGGCGACACGTCGCCGCCGGGTGCTCGGAGGCGTCTGTCCGTCGATCGACGCCGCCCTGATGCCGCGGTCCTCCAACAACGCCGCGAGGACCTGTGCGTGCTCAACCGATGTGGCGAAGACCAGCACGGGCCAGTCGGCGGGGAGTTGCTCGATGCGGTCCACAATGCGCCGCGTTCGCTCGACGTTCTGTGCAAGGCTCCTGACAGCCTCCGCAGGCAGCGCCATCGCATGCGTCTTCTGCATTTCGGCCACCTCTGCGCGACTCAGGACGTAGGAGCCGCCCATGAGTTCCTCGTGCTCGACCTGGGCAAGGACACCGATCGACTGCAGGTGGCCGTAGGCGTCGTCGTTCTCGAACACGCCGTAGTCGAGTCGCTTGCGTCCGAACCGGGCGGCCAGGGCGCGGGTCTCCTCCTCGCTGTCCCCACGGAAGGCAGTGGCCGTCAGACCCACGAGGTGGCGGGCGGTCCGGTGCTGGCTGATACCGAGCGCGTCGAGTATGCGGGTGTAGGTGCGAGGCACCGCGAAGTGGGCCTCGTCGACGACGACCAGGGAGCAGTCGCGCAGCCAGGCGTAGTTCTCCGTGGGCAGGCGCCTGACGGCCGTGTCGTCGATGGCGACCACGACCTGAGGCCCGTCCGTGACGGGCACGGCGTCGGGGATGCCGCCCCACATGCGGGTGATTCGCAGCGGCTGCGGGGAGCCTGAGACCTGCCACACGTAGACCCAGGTTTCGATCGCTTGCTCTGCGAGTTCCCGACTCTGCGTGATCCATAGCACCGGTCCGGTGAGGAGGCCGTCGCGGATCGCCCGGACGCCGGCCTCGGCGGCAATACGTGTCTTGCCCGAGCCGGTGGGGATCTGCAGCATGGCACGCTTATCGTCGTCCTGGGCCAGGTGCGCGTACATCCGGTCCACCAGGGTGGCCTGATACAGGTGCAGCTCCAGTGGCCGCCGCGGGCCAGGAACGGTCTCGTACGGGGCCGGGGAGCTGGAGGTCTGAGGATCACCCGCCCATGACTCCGGGAAACCGTAGATACGAACGAACCGCCGGGCCGCATGTCCACCGGTCCAGGTGTGCGGGACATCGAAACCAGCCTCGGTGAGCGCGGACGAGAGCACCCGCAGGACGTCCTCGCCGTGCGCCGCGATTAGCAGCTGTGCAGCCCGAAGACCGTCCGTCCGGGCACCGCGAATCGTCGCGTCCGCGAGCGCGAGACCCGGAGGCAACTCGGCGACCAGCCCGCTCTCGCCCAGAGCGAGCAACAACTTGCGCGCCGGGTCGCTCTCCCAGCGCACACGGACGAAGCGCTCCTCCTCACGGTCCTTTGCCTGCTGGTCCAGCAGGTCGCGGCAGCCGTCGGGGCCGAGGCGAAGCCCCAGCAGGCGGTCGACGGCGAGCAGCGTCGTCTCCTGGTCCTGCTCGCCCGCCAGCAACACGGTGTACCCGTCGAGCGCCTCGGAAAGAGGCTCCTCCCTGCGGCCCCGCCCCTCGGGCAGGCGGACAATCTTGACCAGGTCGGAGCAGTGGGCCAGCTTCCAGGCCGTACCACGGGGCAACACCTGACGAAGGCGTGGAAAGACGTCCGTCAACGGGACCGGCGTTTCGAGCGGCACGGAGTGGATCTCCTCGACCAGCAGGTCGGACGGCGCACGGAACCGGTGGCGGTCGATCAAGAACTCTGCGTCCGCCTCGGAGGGCACGAGCAGCGCCGGGACCCGCTCGTGCAGGAGCACCCGGTACTGCTCCCGGTCGGCGGTGACGGCCACACCCTCGCTCGTCGTGTTGTCCCAGTCGTCGCCCACACTGCAGCGGAAAAGGTGACCCCCGCTGTCCAGGCCGCCGGACGGCGCGGACCGCAGGAGAAAGGTGTAGGCGCCTCCGACAAATGCGGTGTCGGTACCCGAATCGGCACGCTCGACGAGCTCGCTCCACAACCCCGCCGGCACCTGCTTGACCTCCGAGGGCAGGCCGAGGGCCCGCGCGTACTGGACCCGGATGTCGGCGATAGGAAGGAACGCACCGTCCACGTCCAGCTCGGGACTGACGGCCTCCTCAGGACGCCGGTGCCCCAACGTGGTCGCCAGCACACCCTCCTCGCGGAGCATCCAGATGAGCGGCGAATCGACCGCCATACGTCCCTCGGGACCGGAGGTACGCGCGCACACCCATTCATCTGTGGCCCCGGCCAGGGGGAGCTCCCGCGCGAAGGCCGCCTTTCCCTCCTGGGAGAGTTCACGGATCAGGTCGAGAGGACCCGGTGGGGGCGTCCCGAGGAGACATACCGACGTCGCCCGGGGACGCGTGCTGTCTGCGGGAAGCGAGGCGCAGTACGCGTTGTACATGACCTTGCCGTACGCCTCGAAGCACGCCTCAGCCTGGGGAGCCATGCGTGCCACGGGTCGGTCGGTCGCGCCGACGGCCCGCATTAGGTCCGTGTCCGCGGCATGGAAGACCGGGTCGACCAGAACGGTCAGGTCCCGTCGGGCGTCCGCGGGCACGACCGGACCCGCGAGGAGGGCGGCGTGCACGGCACGGAACATGCCCGATGCGGTGCGCACCTTGAGTGTCCTGAGCGGGTCGGGCACGAGCTCCTTGATGATCTCGGCGGCGGCGTCGGTCTCCACCGCACGGACCAAGCGCCAGAAGTCCTCCCAGTCGCCGTTGCGGTAGCGCGAGAACCCGGTGCGCAGAGCAGCTCGGAGGCGCCCTGCCGGATTTGCCTCCTGCACGCCCAACTGCTGCAGCGCGTCGCGCATGCCGGGATCCTCGGCGATCAACTCGTGCAGGTAAACGATGTTCTCGTCCGGCAGGCGGCCGCCGCCGTGCGGGCGGAACACTGACCCCTCGTCGGCCGAGCGGAAGTCGCCCCGATCGGTGAGAAGGATCTTCGCGGCCCTCACCTCGCAAGCCTGCTGCTGACTGCCCTTTTCAACGACGGACGCCGCGATCGTCAACGCATGCTTGGCACCGTCGACGGAGCGGTCCTCGACCAGGGCCTCCAGCCAGGTCCGCAACGATGCCACCGTGCCGCCAGCCACGAGGAGGATCTCCCTCGCCCGAGAACGCCGCTCACGGCTCTCGACGCCGTGGTGGCACCAGTTCCTGGGACGCCCCGGGTGCTTCGCCCACTCCTCCAGCCAGCCGGGATTGAGGCCCTCGGGATGGAGCTTGAGCTCCTTGGGAAGTCTCAGGACCCCGTTCTGATCCGGCAAGGACCGCCGGCGGGCCGCCGTCTCGAGGACGTGCTTGCTTAGCATGGCATCACCCCACTGGGACGCCTCGCGGCCGCGCGCGGTGAGAAGGGTCAGATGGGAACCGGGGTCCTCGGCCTCCAGGAGGCCGGGGATCGATCCGACGATGAGCTCCGCAGCCTTCTCGACCAACTCTTCGTTGAACGTGCTCTTGGTGAGATTCTGACGATCCTCGGGGGTTCGCCACGGCGCGTTGATGATTCCAGTCAACGTGGTGTCGTAGTGGGTCGGGAAGTAGGCCCAGAAGTTGCCGCGCTCCCGCCGCAGCGGGTTCGCCTTGTCGGGCACAGCCCAGGAGATGGTGACGACCGGGCGGTCGTGCAACTCGCCTGCAGCCTCCGCGGCTTGCTTGCTCGGTTCGTGGTCGAGGCTGAAGACGGTCCAGTGCTCACTGCGAAGGAGATCGCCGTTCCTGCGTTCGAGCAGGTGACGACGGTCACCGTCGACCTCCTGCGTGAGCTCCCTGCGGACTCCGCGCTCCGAGCGAGCGTCCTCGAGCACCAGCTCGTCGACGTGGGCGGAGAAGAGCATGAAGTGTGCGGGGAAGTTCAGGATGTCCTTCCCGAGCCGGTCCGCCGCGCCCTGCTGCAGCGGCAGCACGACGGTTGTCGACGCCCACGACATGAGCTCGTCGAGACGGCCGTCCTGACAACGATCCGTCTCCTGGTCCAGCTGCTGTGCCATCCGCAGGACGGGAGTGGGGTCGAAAGCCGTGAGTTCCGGCACGGTCTCGCGGATGATCCGTGCCGACCATTCCTTGTCAAACCCGAACGACCCCGAAGTGCTGTAGAAGCGTGGCGTGTCCGAAACGCTCAACACTGACTTGACGCCGACACCGAAGCGTCCGATCTTCCCGGTGCGCTTGCGTGACACTGCCATGCGCAGGATGGTGTCGGCGCCTTCCGGCGTCATCGCAGCCCCGGTATTCGCACAATAGAGGTGCGTCTCCGTCAGCAGTACGTGGATCTTTCCGTCCGCGCCCGGCGCGCGCTCCAGATTCTCGTCGGCACCGTTCTGGACCAACTCATAGAGCTGACGCTCGCCGTACCCGCCCTGCGTGATGCGCCGCTCATTGTTCGCATGCTCCAGAACATGGCCTGGGTCCGCACGGTAAACATTCAGTACACGGCGCGAGAGGTCTTCCACAACGGCAACGACGCCGTGGGGATCCGGTGGCACGGCAAACAAGGGTGAACGACCCCCAATGGATGGTGCGGAATATCGGAATCTCCTGGAGACCAACCGGCATGTCATGAACCTGCGATCGACGCGCCTTCAACCCGCGAAGAATTCAACAGGAGAGCCGAGCTCTTGGGCGTGAACCCTAGCGAGGTCCTTTGAGCCCCGCAAGCAAACTTGACAAACAGACAGGTGCACATTCCCTGCCGGTCGAGGGGACCGGAGCTCAACCGATGCGCATTTTGCGGTGAACAGGTACATCTGTCGGAGATGCCACGACTCGATACATTAGTTCCTTCTGGCGTGATTGAAGCGATCTGCGACGCATGGCCGCCGTTGCAACGAAGCACTTCCCGAGAGCATCCGCCAGCAGAGCGCGTCACGCCACGACTCCAGAGGCCGCTCGATCTCGATAATCAGAGCTAAGTCGACAGGTGCTCAAAAGATCAGGAATTGATTGCACTCGAAGGGTAGATCAATAACATGACAGGCGCCACGGCGAGAAGCCTTACCACATCTGGGTGAGATTGCAGCTTGAAAACCATCTCCGAGGATGCCTCGCGTCAACCCGTGGAATGTTCCGGCGAGCGACCTCTGGCCTACTTCGGAGCAATCGGTGCACGTGAGTGTTGTTGCGCTGGGCACGCCCCACGCGCCCAGCACGCCTCCCGGATGGCGCTTCGGCGCCGCGCGGACGACCGACGCACGTCTTCCCTATCGTGATGGCACATCAGCCGAACAAGATCTCTTCGGGCCTCCGGTTGAGCACATCGACAGGTCTCCGCCATGGTCCTCGCCAGCGGTCTCGCGGAGTTCCTTCACGAGGTCCTGACCATTGATCAGGACGACGGGATACTGGGTCCTCAACCATCTCGAGCTGGGCCGCTTCCGAGTAGGCTCCGGTGGCCACGTAGACACCGATCCATCCGCGGCGGAGCCTGGCCACGACCCGGGCGATCTGCTCGGCCGAGACCAGGCTGTCCGGCTTGACGCACTTGGCCTGCCCGAGGACCACGGGTTCGGTGCCGGCCAGGCCGCTGCCGAGGTCGAGACGTCCCTCCGTCGCCGGACCTCCGGGTGAGCCAGCCCTCCCTGCTCCAGGCGACACGGCGGCGCACCCGCGGCAGCACGGAGTGCCCGCGCCTCACCCACTCCCGCCACGCGGCAGGGGCCAGCTCGAACGCGTGGGCGTTGGAGCGGCCGGGTTCACGGCGGGCCGTGATCCAGTCCCAGTTGAGCTTGTCGTCTTCGGCGGATAGATCGATCACCGCGAGGTCGAGGACGTAGTTGGTAAGGGTGGTGCGGGCCCGGCCAGCCCACTGAACGACGCGTTACGCGCGGCTGGCAGACCACGACTGGGCCCGGCGGGCTGGTGGACAAGGGGACCAAGGGCAAGCGGCGCCGGACCGTGCCGGTGATCCCAGAGATCCGCGACCTGCTGACCTGGCGCCTGGACGTGATCGACCGGGACCCGATGGCGCGGCTGTTCACCGGGCCACGGGGAGGGAGGATCACCATCGTCGTCTTGCGGGACGCGACGCACTGGGACGAAGTGGTGGTCACGCTCGGCTTCGAGCACCTGCGCCGCCACGACCTCCGCCACACCAGGCTGACATGGATGGCCGACGCGGGGGTCCCGCTGCACGTCCTGCGGAAGATCGCCGGGCACGGATCGCTCACGACGACTCAGCGGCACCTGCACCCGGATAGGCGCTCGATCGAGCTGGCCGGCGAGGCGCTGACGCCCACCTGAGCGTGCCCCGCGAGGTCCCTGGTCCCGCTAGACTCCCCCGCGCGCCACCTGCGGCTTGTGCGCTGACCCACCCTCGGAAACGGAAAAAGCCCCGCCGACCTAAACTTCCGTCCAGTCAGCGGGGATCCGATATCACTGTCGGGACGACAGGATCTGAACTGCAACCCCTTGACCCCCAGCCGCCGCAAGGCCTACCTCGCATGCAGGGCCCGATGGGCCGCGATGAGCTGGCGATACCAGGCGTACGAGGCTTTCGGCGTGCGGCGTTGGGTGGTGAAGTCGACGTGCATGAGGCCAAATCTTTGAGTCAACCCTCAGCCCGTCGAACAGACTGTCATTATAGGGCGACCGTAACTACCAGTCACGACCTTTCTCAAGTCGACGATCTCACAAGAAAGTTACCGCCCCTACTTCGCATTCCGCGCCCGGTGGGCGGCGATCAGGTCGCGGTACCAGGTGTACGAGGCCTTCGGGGTGCGCTGCTGGGTCTCGAAGTCGACGTGGACGAGGCCGAAGCGCTGGTGGTAGCCCTCGGCCCACTCGAAGTTGTCGAGGAGGGACCAGGTGTAGTAGCCGCGGATGTCGATGCCTTCGGCGGTGGCGCGGGCGAGGGCGTCGAGGTGGGCGGCCATGAAGTCGATGCGGGGCTGGTCGGGAACGGCCTCCTCGGTGACGGAGCAGCCGTTCTCGGTGATGGTGATCGGCGGGAGGGCCTTGCCGTAGGTGTCCCGCAGGCCGAGGAGGAGTTGGCGGAGGGCGTCGGGGACGACGGGCCAGCCGAAGGCGGTGTGGGGGACGTCGGGGATGTCGACGAGGTCGAAGGGCAGGCCTGGTTCGGTGGGGGCGGCGACGCGGGTGGGGTTGTAGAAGTTGAGGCCGAGGCCGTCCAGGCCGGGGGTGTGGATGAGGTCGAGGTCTCCGGGGTGGACGGCGCCGAAGATGTCGTCGGGGACGCCGAGGGCGGAGAGGTCGGGGTAGCGGCCGAGGAGGACGGGGTCGGTGAACAGCCGGTTGTGGAGGGCGTCGTAGGCGGCTGCGGCGGCGAGGTCGGCGGGGTCGGAGGAGGCCGGCTCGACGGGGGTGAGGTTGTTGGAGAGCATCGCCTCCAGGCCGCGGTCGTGGAGGACGGAGGCGGCCAGGCCGTGGGCGAGGAGTTGGTGGTGGGCGGCGGGGAGGGCTTCGAACATCAGGGTGCGGCCGGGGGCGTGGGTGCCCAGGGCGTAGCCGAAGACGGTGTGGACGAAGGGCTCGTTGAGGGTGATCCAGGCGGGGACGCGGTCGCCGAGGCGGTCGGCCACGACGGTGGCGTACTCGGCGAAGCGGTACGCGGTGTCGCGGTTCAGCCAGCCGCCGCGGTCTTCGAGGGCCTGCGGGAGGTCCCAGTGGAAGAGGGTGGGCAGCGGGGTGATGCCCGCGTCGAGCAGCGCGTCCACCAGGCGGTCGTAGAAGGCGAGGCCGGCCTCGTTGACGGCGCCGGCGCCGGTGGGCAGGACGCGGGACCAGGCGAGGGAGAAGCGGTAGCCGTCCAGTCCGAGGCCCTTCATCAGGGCGATGTCCTCGGGGTACCGGTGGTAGTGGTCGCAGGCCACCGCGCCGGTGTGGCCGTCGCGGACGGCGCCGGGGCGGACGGCGAAGGTGTCCCAGACGGACGGTCCGCGGCCGTCCTCCTCCACCGCCCCCTCGATCTGGTAGGCGGCGGTGGCTGCACCCCAGCGGAAGTCCGCCGGCAGGTCGAAGCGGTCGGGCATGACAGCCTCCTGAGGAGAACATGAGGGGCTGTCATATTACTGACGACGCGTCGGAACACCAGAGAGGGCGACCCCGGACTTCGGCGGTCGGCCCCCTATTCGGCCGGAGCCGTGCGCGGCGGCCGACCGGTGCCGGCCAGTGCCGGCCGACGGGTGCCGGCCGACGGGTGCCGACCGGTGCCGGCCGGCCGGCGCCGGCCGGGGCGATCGCGGCGCCCGCGATCACCCCGGCCCGGCCCGGCCCGGCCCGGCCGGCCGCCGTGGCGAAATCCCGTGGATCCGTTCTACGGTGACCCCGGCTCAGCTCCCGTTCGCGAGGGTGTCACCGCGGACCAGGCCGGAATCCGCCGGCACGTCGGCCGGATCGGAGCCCTCGTGCAGGATCCGGTTGTTCTCGTCGACGAAGACCACCCGGGGTTCGAGCTTGCCGAGTTCGTCCTGGTGCACCTGCGCGTAGGCGATGATGATCACAAGGTCGCCGACGCCGATGAGCCGGGCGGCGGCGCCGTTGATGCCGATCACACCGCTGCCGCGCGGCCCCTCGATCACATAGGTGGACAGCCGCTGCCCGTTGTTGATGTCGACGATGTCGACCTTCTCGCCGGCCACCAGGTCGGCGGCCTCCATCAGGTCGGCGCAGATGGTCAGCGAGCCGACGTAGTGCAGGTCGGCCTGCGTCACCGTGGCCCGGTGGATCTTCGACCGCATCAGGGTGCGATACATGACTGCTCCTTCTTTGACGGGGTGTACTGGCACCGTGACGCCCTCGGCGAACACGGGAGACCTCTCCGCGGCTCCGGCTGACGCTCCGTCACGATCAGGGGCCCGCGGCGGGAAGTGCGGTGGTCAGGGGTCACAAATGCGGGTTGACGCGTTCGCGGCGTGATGTGACCATCGAACGGGTTCACGCCCGGGGACACTGTGGCCGGCGGGAATCGTTGGGGAGGTTCTGCTCGCGTCCGGGGAATCGCCCTCGGCACTGTGGCCTGTCCGCGCGCTGCCACCGGGATCGCCGTCGACTCCGGTTCGAGCAGGCCGTGGCGTGGTGCCGATCGGGCACCCGTCGACGGCAGGGAGGCGCCTTCGCGCGCGGTCAGCGAGTTATATCTGCACAAGGGGGAAAAATGATCGCTGCCTTGACGGATCCTCGACAACTCGGTGAGTCCGAGCACCGCGTGCTCGACGCGTACCGCGCCAGAATGGGCGACGCGGACGTCATGCTGGACGTTCCGGCGGGCCACGACCGCTCGCTCACCGGGCTGCTGGTCGCCGGTCACGCGCTCGAACGGGGACGCAGCGTGGCCTACTTGACCGACGACAGCGACCGGGTGCTCTCGCACGCGAGCGTGCTGCCGGAGCTGCCGGCGGTGCGCCGGCTGCACGGGCAGAGCTCGCTGAGCGACATCGTCGCCTACTACAACGCGCAGGCGCTGGGCGTCATGGACTTCGCCACCTACTTCAACACGAGCCCCAAGGTCGAGCTGGCCGAGGTGGTGGTGTTCGACGACTGGCACACGGCCTGCGAGATGGTCGGAAGCCTGTTCACGCTGCGGGTGGACCGCCGGCTGCAGCGCCGGGCCTACGACGGCATCTGCGACCTCGCGCTGTCGCTCGGGGACGAGAGCTACGCCACGGTGGCGCGGATGCGGCACGAGGGCGCCGACAGCCTGCTCTCGCCGCGGCAGCTCGACCTGGCGGACTGGGCACGGATCGCCGACCGGGCCGCCGAGGTGCTCACCCCGGAACTGTGCACGGAGGACGACAGGTTCACCTGGCCGCGGCTGCAGCCCTGGCTGCACCAGTGCCGGGTGCTGATCGCGCCCGCCGGTATCGAGATCCGTCCCCCGCACCAGCTCATCCGGACGCTGCCCGGCTACCGCCACGCCGACCAGCGGGTCTTCCTCACCCGGCAACCGGTCGAGCCGGCGGTCGAGCCCGCGAAGGTCGGACGGGACCTGCGGCTGCCGGACACCGACCGGCTCACGCTCTCGCCGAACATGCGGGCCGCCGTGGCGTACCTGCGGGGGAACTACGCGGACAGCGGTCTGACACTCGGTCGTGTCGCGCGCAGTGCGTACATGAGCCAATATCACTTCTCCCGCCGCTTCAAGCAGGAGACCGGCTGGCGGTTCATCGACTTCGTCACCGCGCTGCGGCTGACCGAGGCCGGACACCTGCTGCGCAACACCACCATGTCGATCACCGATGTCTCCCGTACGGTCGGCTATCAGGAACTGAGTCACTTCCAGCGCACGTTCAAGAAGTGGTTGGGCACCTCCGCGTCGGGCTACCGGGGCGTGTCCCGGTAGCCCGACCGCACGGTCAGTGCTGGCAGCACTGACGCATGCTCCACTCCGGACGGTGCCAGTAGTGAGCGGGGTCCTGCGAGGCCGACGGCGCGGCCGGGCGAACGGTCACGACGGGCGCCCCGGCCGCCTCCGCCGCCTTGGCCGCCTTGGCCGGCCGGAACGGCGCGAGGATCTCCGGCACCGTGCGGGTGACGCCGGCCACCATGACCGACCGCACCGCGGCCGCGGCGCGGATGTCGGTCAGCGGGTCGCCCTCGACCATGACCAGGTCGGCGATCCTGCCCGGCGCCACCGCGCCCAGCTGGTCGCCGTAGCCCAGCGCCCTGGCGGCGTTGCCGGTCGCGGTCATCAGCGCCTCGCGCGGAGTGAACCCGTACTTCACCAGCACGCGCAGGTTCTGGTGCGCGCTGACACCGATGTCGTCCAGCGGCGCGTCGGTGCCGAAGACGACCAGGCCGCCCCCGCGGTGCACCCGCAGCAGCGCGTCCACCATGCCCCTGGTGATCCGCTGGTCGAGCTCGCTCTCCGGACCCGGCTGCGCGGCGCCGTCGGCCTTGGCCACCAGGCGCCGGTAGTCCCAGTCCGGGAACAGCACCTTGGTGCGCTCGTCCTCCACCAGCGACCGGTCGCCGGCGTACAGCTCGCTGGCGAAGATCATGGTCGACGACACCCACATGCCGCTGGCCACGAGCAGGTCCACGGCGTCCTGGGACATCCGGAAACCGGCGTAGCTCAGCGTGCGCGAGTAGTTCAGCCGGTGGCCGCCACCGGGGTGCTCCATGCCGTCCAGGCCGGTGTGCGCCGCCGGGTACAGATAGTGCGAGGTGACCGGCACGCCCATCGCGTGCGCCCTGGCCACGATGCGCTGCTCGAAGGCCACCGGCATCCGCATGTACGACTTGATCTGGTCGTAGTCCAGCCCTTCGGCGCGGTCCAGTTCCCGCTCCAGCTGCTGGGCGGTGTGGACCGGCCGCATGCAGTTGTAGAAGGCCCGGCTGCCGTCCAGCGCCTGTCCCGAGCCGAGGTAGCGGGGGCCGACCCTGGTGCCGGCCTCCATCGCCTCCCGGTTCTCCACCATCTGGTACGCGAGGTCGCCGGGCGACTTGCTCGTGGTCACGCCGTAGGACAGCCACAGCCGCCCCTGCCGGTCGCCCCACTGCTTGCCGCGCATGTTCCAGTGGTTGTGGGTGTCGATCAGGCCGGGCATCACCGTCAGCCCGGAGGCGTCCACGATCCGCGCGCCGCTGGGCACGCCGCCGCCCCTGGACAGCACCGCCTCGATCGTCGTGCCGCGCACCACGATGTCGACATCGCGGCGCAGTTGCTCGCAGCTGCCGTCCCAGAGCGCGCCCGCGCGCACGACCGTGGGCTCGCTGACCCGTGCCGGGCGGTAGGTGAGGTCGGCGGTGATCGTGCGGGCCGGGCCGCCGTCGGGCCCGACGGTGCGCAGCACGCCGTTGCACAGGTAGACGACGGTGCCGTCCGCGCTGATCGACAGCGAGTCGGTGACCTCGTCGGTCAGCTGCTGCGGCTCGCCGGTGATGGTGCCGTCGGCGGCCACCGGGACCCGCCAGGCGAGGCTCTCCGCGCCGAACACCAGGTGCCGGCCGTCGGAGGTCCACAGCGGGCCGTCGTTGTCGCGGGTGCTGATCGACCGGTCCGGCCCGATCTCCTGGTACCGGACCTTGTTGTCGGTCAGGTCCACGGTCAGCACCTGGTTGTTGCCGTTCGAGGTGCGCTTGGAGTACGGCATCAGCGCGGCCAGCGCGATCCTGCCGCCGTCCGGCGACCAGGTCGGCCGGCCCGGCTGGTAGAGCGCGGGCAGCACCTGGCGCACCGAGCGGTCGGCGACGTCGAACACCCAGGTCTGACCGGACTCGTCCTGGTAGGCGATCTTCGCGCCGTCCGGGGAGAACCGCGGCGCGAGCTGGCCGCCGGGCAGATCGGTGAGCCGGTCGGAGCGCCCGGTCGCCAGGTCCAGCCGCCACAGGTTGGCGGTGCCGGCGCGGTCGCTGACGTAGACCAGGGACTTGCCGTCGGGCGCGAAGTCCGGATCGGCCGCGAAGAACCCGTCGTCCACGACCTTGCGGGGCCTGCCGCCGATCGGCAGCAGCCACAGCGCGTTCAGCGCGCGGAACGCCACCTGCTTGCCGTCCCGCGACACCGCGGGGTCGGCCATGCCCTTCGCCCGGCGCGACGCGTCCGACACGAGGTTGCGCCGCTTGCGCTGGTAGTTCCGCCCCGAGTACGGCAGTTCGGCGGTGAACGGGATCTCCCGCACGGCCCCGGAGAGCGAGCGGCGGCGCAGCCGGCCGCCGGAGCTGTAGACGAACTCCTGCGCCGAGGTCCACGACACCGGCAGCGGCGGCAGGTCCTCGCCGGTCACGATCGCCTTGGCCCCGAGCATCATCGTGGTCCCGGTGCCGCCCGCGCTCAGGTAGCTGACCTGGCCGTCCGGCGCGTAGACCGGCGAGTACACCAGGGCGTCGGCCGGTGCGCCGAGCAGTTGCCTGCGCACGCCCGAGCCCAGGTCCAGCTCCTCGATGGCGCCGTCACCGACGACGTAGGCCAGCTTCGTGCCGTCCGGGGACCACACCGGGGCCGCGTGCACCTCGTCGGCGTCGGTGACGGCGCGCTGCTGCCCGCTGGCGAGGTCCAGCACCCAGATCCGGCTGACGTGGTCGCGGTCGGAGGCGAAGGCCACCTGCTTGCCGTCGGGCGAGAACCGCGGCTCCAGGTCGAAGCCCCAGCCGGTGGTGAGCCGGGTGAGCCCGGTGCCGTCGGCGTTGATCATCCACACGTCGTAGGCGGTGTCGAGGAAGGACTGGAACACGATCCGGCGCCCGTCCGGCGACCAGTGCGGCCGGGTCGCGTCGTGCTCCTCCGGCGTGATCCGCTGGGCCCGGCCGCCCGCGGCCGGCAGCAGCCAGATGCCGCCGGCGATGTCCACCGCGAGCCGGCGGCCGTCCGGGGACACCGCGACCCCGACGTTGGCGCTGTCCCGCACGGTCACGCTGCCCTCGCCGGGACGGCCGTCCGGCTGCGGCGTCTGCGCGGACGCGGGCACCGCGCCGGCGGGCACCGTGCCTGCGGTCAGCCACAGCGCGCCCGCGCCCGCGACGACCGCGCCGCCGCGCAGCACCTGCCGGCGGGAGAGCCTCTCGGATGGTGACGTGTGTTCCATGGTCTTCCTCGTTACTTTCTGCGCGCGGTGGTGTACCGGGGGGTGCCCCAGTGGTCCACGCCGTAGCTGATGCCGGTGAAGGCGTCCTGTTCCCGCAGCAGGGACATGACCACGTCGGCCTGCTCGTCGTCGTGCTCGATCGCGACGCCGCCGCCGGAACGCAGCAGCCGGGTGGCGGCCGCCACCACCGCGCGGATCACGACGAGTCCGTCCTGGCCGCCGAACAGCGCGGGCCACGGCTGGTGCTCCTGCCATTCCGGCGGCAGCACGACGCCGTCCACCACGAACGGCGGATTGGCCAGCAGCAGGTCCACCGTGCCGTCCAGGTCGGCGAACATCGCGGGGTCGGTGACATTGCCGGCGTGCAGGATGATCGGGGTGTCGCCGAGTTCCGCCTGCCGCGCGGCGTTGCGGCGCGCCCACGTCAGGGCCACCGGGTCGAGCTCGATGGCGTGCACGGTCGCGTCCGGCCGGGCGTGCGCGACCGCCAGGGCGATCGCCGCCGATCCGGTGCACAGGTCCACCGCGAGCGGCTTGGACACCTCGCCCACCACGTCCAGCCCCCAGGCCAGCAGCGGCTCGGTGTGCTTGCGGGGCACGAAGACGCCCGGGCCCACCGCGACCTCGACACCGCCGAGCACGGCACGGCCGGTCAGGTACTCCACCGGCGTGCGGTCGGCCCGGCGGGCGACCAGGTCCCGCAGCCGCGCCAGATCCTCCCGGCCGAGCGCGGCGTCGAGGGACAGCCGCTCCACGGCGCGGCCCAGCACGTACTCGGCCAGCTTCTCGGCGTCCCCGCGCGGCTGCCAGGCGCCGGCCTCGGCGAGGGTCTTCTCGGCGTCCGTCAGGAACGCACCCAGCGTCGGTTCACCAGTGTCGGCGGTCATCCGTTCCGGACTCCTTCCAGGATGTTCGCGGCCGTCTCCAGATGGCCGCGTTCGTGCAGCGAGGACAGGGCGAAGCGGATCAGACCGGTGCCCTTGGCCACGGTGGGGAAGAAGGCCGGCAGGATGAGCACCCCGGCCTCCTTCAGCGTGGTGGCCGCGCGGAAGGCCGCCTCCTCGGTGTCGAAGTGCGCACCGCGCACCGGGGACCGCAGACCGGCGTTGACGAGCCGGTTGCCGGTCAGCTCGTCGAACACCTCGGTGTTGCGCCACAGCCGCTCCTGCAGCGCGGCGACCTCGCCGTCGAGGTGCAGCCGGGCCGAGGCGACGTTCGCGGCCAGCATCGGCAGCATGATCGAGTGCCCGAAGACCAGCGGGTTCGCGAACTTGCGCAGCACCCGCACGTCGTCCTCGCTCGGCACCACGGCGAACCCGCCGCAGCCGCCGAACGCCTTGGACAGCGAGCCGGCGATGACCACGTTGGGCGGCAGCCGGTCGCCGAGCGCCTCGAAGGCGTAGCCGGCGCCGTGCTTGCCCGCGACGGAGATGCCGTGCGCGTCGTCGATGTAGAGGTGTCCCCCGTGGGGCGCCAGCGCCTCCAGGATCCCGGCGACGTCGATCAGACCGCCCATCGAGCCGACGCCGTCGATCAGCACGATCGGCGTGCGCCCGTCGCGACGGGCGTCGCGCAGCGCGGACTCCAGCGAGTCGGGCGTCTCCAGGTCGAACCGGCGCGCGGGGCCGATCTGGTCGAGGACCCCCCGCAGCACCTGCATCGAGGAGTGCGCGGTCCGGTCCACCAGGAAGGTCGCGCCGCCGGGCGCGATCGGGTAGCTGGGCAGCGCGCCGGCGCCGAGCAGCGGCAGCAGTCCCAGGTGGACGGTTCCGACGGAGGTGAAGGGGACGACCTTGTTGCCGCGGTACACCGTGGAGAGCAGGTCCTCCAACTCGCCCAGGTAGTGCGGGCGCATCCGGTTGCGGGAGGTCGACAGGTGGACGCCGAAGCGGCGCAGCGCCTCCTCGGCGGCCGTCACCAGCGCGGGGTGCTCCTCGAGACCCAGGTAGGAGCAGGACACGAACTCCAGCGCCTCGGTGCCGTCCGCCAGGCAGACCACCTTGCCGGGCTTGCGGCCGGTGACCACGTGCCCGGTCAGGCCCTGCTCGAACGCCACGTCCAGGGAGTCGGACGTCTTGTTGATGCGGGACTCGACCCAGTTGGCCGGCTGTGTCTCCTGCTGCGGATGGATCATGTCGCCTCGATTCGGGTGGACGCGGACAGGGCGTCGAACAGGTGGGCACAGGTGTCGCGGTGCTCGTCCAGGGCGGTGCCGAAGAGGTCGCGCAGCCGGCCCTGCGCCGCGGCGAACCCGGCTTCGTCGCCGCCGTCGATCAGGTCGGCCAGTCGGCGCACGGACGCGGCCAGCGCACCGCGGGCCCGCGCGGCGTCGGGATTGGCGACCTGGATGTCCCAGTACACCTCCGGTGTCCCGGAGGCGATCCTGGCCAGCAGGGCCAGCAGGGTCGCGTGCGGCGGCGGGGCGATCTCGCCGAGTTCGCCGATGTCGGTGCCGAGTTCCTCCAGCGCCAGCCCGAAACCGAGCACGCTGGCGTGGGTGAGCACCTGCGCGGCGGCGGTGAGCCGGTCGTGCCGCTCGGCGTCGAGCAGCACCGGTCGGCCGCCCCACTCGGCGAGCAGCCGCAGCAGTTCGGCCGCGGCCGGCCCGTCGTGCACCACGACGGTGGCGACCGGCTTGCCGGGCATGCCCAGGGCCGGCGCGAACATCGGGTTCAGGCTGACGGCCTGCACGCCTTCGACGCCCTGGAGCGCGGTCACCACGGCGTCCTTCACGGACAGCGTGTCCACCAGCAGGGCACCGGGACGCAGGTGCGGAGCGATGAGCGGGATCGCGGCCAGCCCCGTGCGCTCGGGCACCGCCAGCAGCACCAGATCCGCCTTGCCCAGCTCCGCGACCAGGGCGTCACCGGGCGCGGTGATGTCCCCGGCGATGTCGCCGCCGGCCGGGTCCACCACGACGACCTCGGCGCCCGAACCGGCCAGCAGCGAGGCGAACATGCCGCCGACCGCGCCGGCGCCGCCCGCCACCAGACAACGCCGCAGCGACCGAACTCCGGCCCCGCTCATGCCAGTCCTCCCAGCGCGGGGCGCAGCGCCGTCGCCGCGACCGCGGTGAGCACCGCGCGCGATTTCACCACGGTCTCCTCGTACTCCTCGTCGGGGTCCGACAGCGCCACGATCGCGCCGCCGACGCCGAAGCTCATCCGCTCGCCGGTGGCGACCAGGGTCCGTATGACGATGCTCAGGTCCGCGGCGCCGGACAGGGCGAACCAGCCCAGCGAACCGCTGTAGACGCCGCGCGGCCCCTCCTCCAGTCGGTCGATGATCTCCATCGTGCGCACCTTCGGCGCACCGGTCATGGAGCCGCCGGGGAACGCCGCGCGCACGCAGCCGACCGCGCTCTCCTCCGCCCGCAGCGTGCCGCGGACGGTGGAGACCAGCTGGTGCACCGGCGCGTACGTCTCCACGTCGAACAGCACCGGGACGTGCACCGAGCCGATCTCGCACACCGTGTTCAGGTCGTTGCGCACCAGGTCGACGATCATCAGGTTCTCCGCGCGGTCCTTCTCGTGCGTGGAGAGGTCCAGCTTGAGCAGCTCGTCCTGGTCGGGAGTGCCGCCGCGGGGCCGGGTTCCCTTGATGGGCTTGGACTCCACGACGCCGTCGGCGCCGATCCGCAGGAACCGCTCCGGCGACGCGCTGAGCACCGCGACCTCGGCGAAGTCCAGGAAGGCTCCGTAGGGCACCGGGCTGATCCGGCGCAGCCGGGAGTAGGTGTGCCGGGGATCGATCCTCTCGTCCACGGTGACCGTGTTGGTCAGGCAGATCTCGTAGGACTCGCCGAGCCGGATCTCGTCGAGGCACTCCTCGATCCGCTTGAGGTAGCCCTCGCGGTCGTGGCGCGGACGGGCGGTCTCCCAGCCGGCCATGTCGGCGGCCTCGGCGCCGGCCAGCACGCCCGTCCGGCCCGAGTCGTCCGCGGCGGACCCGTCGAGCCGGGACAGCCGGGCCGCCGTTTCGTCCAGCCAGTCGAGCGCGGCCGCCTCGTGCTCCGGGGTGCTCAACGCCAGCAGGTACGACCGGTGTTCCGCGTGGTCGACGACCAGCGCGCGGTCGGCGAACAGCAGGGCGGCGTCGGGGGTGTCGGCCCGGTGCACCCGGGAGCCACCGGTCTCGGCCTTCAACTCGTAGCCCAGGTAGCCGACGTAGCCCAGGTTGAAGTCGAACGGCAGACCGTCCGGGGCCGGCAGCGACCGCGCGGCCAGACTGTCCTGGAGGTAGCCGAAGAAGTCCTGGTGGACCTCCTCGACCCGGCCGTCCGAGTGGGTGACGGTGACCAGCCGCCGGCCGACGTCGTAGGAGACGTACTCGGCCAGCGGTCCGCTGTCGTCGCCCATGATCGAGAACCGCGAGCGTTCGTGGCGGGTCTCGCTGCTGTCCAGCCAGAAGCTGCGGGTGGAGCCGGAGAACAGTTCCCGGTGCGCCGCGTCCGGGTCCGGCTCCTGCGCCGCCTCGCGCACGTGCAGGCGCAGATCCGACGTGGCGTCACCGCGCGCCGGCCGCGCGGCCGGTGGGGGCGGGGCGACGGCCGGAGCGGGGCGCGCGTCCATCGCGAGGTCGCGGAAGTTCGCCAGCAGCAGCCTGCCGTGCTCGCTGCTGATGGATTCGGGGTGGAACTGGACGCCCCACAGCGGGTCCGTCCGGTGGCGCAGGCCCATCAGCACGCCGTCCTCGGTCCACGCGGTGCGTTCGAGCACCTCGGGCAGGTCGGTGACGGTCAGCGAGTGGTAGCGCACCACCGAGAACGGCGTGGGCAGCCCGGCGAAGACGCCGTCGCCGGTGTGGTGCACCAGCGAGCTGCGGCCGTGCATGGGCTCGGGCGCGAGGCCGACCTTGCCGCCGAACAGGTTCGCGATGCCCTGGTGGCCGAGGCACACGCCGAGCACCGGCCGTCCCGACTCGAGGACGGCGCGGGAGCTGATGCCGAAGTCACGGGCCCGGTCGGGCCGGCCGGGTCCGGGGGACACCACGATGCCGTCGAACTCGGCCATCCGCTCCGCCGGGAATTCGGCGTCGTTGCGCACCACGACCGGCGCCCGGCCGGTCACCTCGCCGAGCAGCTGGTACAGGTTGTAGGTGAACGAGTCGTAGTTGTCGATCAGCAACATCCGCATTGCCCGGTCTGTCCTTCCTTCAGTGTGGCCGTGGTGCCTAGCTCGCCGGGGTGTTGCCGATGACCAGGTCCTCGACCCGGCAGGTCTCGGCGATGATCAGGTCGTACAGCCGGCGCAGGAAGTCCTGGTCGATCCCGTTGCGCTCGCCGTACCGCGCGGCCCGCTCCTGCACGATGCCGATGCGGTGCGGCTGCATCATCGGGACGCCGTGCTCCCTCTTGTGGTGGGCGACGCGCACACAGACGTCGATCCGGTCGCGCAGCACGTCCAGCAGACGGGCGTCGATGCCGTCCAGTTCGCCCCGCAGTTCCTCGAGTTGACGGTCCGCTTCGCCGGATCGTGCCGCCGAATCCCCCATGGTCACCTGGAATCTCCTCGTGATCGTCTCGCCCGCCGAAGGGCTCTTCCAGATGTACCTGCCAACGGCGGTCCGCAGGAGCCCGCGCGGCGGTTGCGGCAACAAACGCGGTCTCGCGCAACAACCGAGGTCCACATGCGCAAGAAAGACCTTGTCGCTTCCGGCAGGCCCACGGACGATCGGTTCCCGGAAACCATCACCGGAAGGCGCGCCGATGACCTTGTCCGCTCGAACCCTGCTGTCCGCCGAGTCACGTGCGAAACTCGCCGCGGATCCCCGTCTCGGGGGCGGGAACGTCCTGGAGTCGGCGCTGGCCGTCAGCCCGAACCCGGACCTGCCGTTCATCGCCACCGGCCGGCCGGTCGCCACCTGCGACGGCGGGACGACGACCGAGTTCAGCCTCCGCGGGCTGGACCGGCTCGTGCAGAGCTGGTCGGTCTGGTACCTCGACCGGGGCGTGCGGCCCCGGGACCGGGTCGCGGTCCACATCGAGGACTCCTTCGCGTACTCGGTCCACCTGCACGCGCTGGCGACCATCGGCGCGATCGCGGTGCTGATCAACAGCAAGGCCACCAAGGAGAACGCGCTCGAACTGATCCGGCGCACCGAGCCGGTCGGCGTGTACACGACCCGCGGCCGGCGCGACCTCCTCGGCCCCGAGCTCGCCGAACTGCCGGGCTCACGCTGGGTCGTACTGGCCGAGGACGTGCCCGCGCCGCCCCGGGCCGAGCTGGACGCCGGCGCGCGGTTCCGGCACGCGCCCGACGACCCGGTCTCGATCCTGCATTCCTCGGGCACCACGGGCTTCCCCAAGCCGGTGGTGCAGACGCACGCGTCCAGCGTCGCCGGCCCGCGCTTCCGGCTCACGAACTACCTGGACTCGCCCGACGACCTGATGATGGCCGCGCAGCCGCAGTCGCACCTGGGCTCGGTGGTGTACGTCAACTACGCCGTCCTGGCCGGCACGCCCATGGTCGCCCACTACGACCCCACCGGCGCCGACCTGGTCGACGCCATCCGCCGGTACCGGCCGACCACGGTGATGGCCTTCGCGCACGCGTTCACGGAACTGGCCGACGTCGAGGTCGCCGACGGCGCGGTCGACTCGGTGGACAGCTGGGTGACCATGGGCGACGCCATCCACGAGGCCCACCTCAAGGCCATCCTGGGCAAGCGCGACCCCGAGCTGCCCTCCGCGGTGTTCTACGACCGCTTCGGCGCCACCGAACTGGGCTGGGGCCTGATGGTGCAGCCGCGATCGCTGGCCTCGCAGCGCAACGACCGCTGCATCGGCCGTCCCGACGCGCTGTCCGAGGTCGTCGTGCTGCGCCGGGACGGCACCGTGGCCGACCGCGGCGAGATCGGACTGCTGGGCGCCAAGGGCCCCACCATCACCGCGGGGTACTGGAACGACTCCGACACCACCTACCGCAGCCGGCTGTCCGGGTACTGGCTGTCCGGCGACCTGGCGTACCAGGACGAGGCCGGCGACTTCTACCAGGTGGACCGGGCGGTGGACACCATCGAGACCGCGGCGGGCCCCGCGCACTCGGTGCAGATGGAGGAACTCCTGCTCAACGAGCTGCCGGTGATCGTGGACTGCACGGTCGTGGCCGGCCGGCACGGCGGGAACACGGTCGCGGTGGCGCTGGTCGCCGCCCACGGCGAGCACCTCGACCCGTCGCAGTTGCTCGCCTCGGCCAACACCGTGCTCGGCGCGGCCGGCCACCCGACGCTGGCCGTGCTCGAACTGACCCGCTCCGTCACCGACATCCCGCAGGGCGTGACCGGCAAGGTGCTCAAGCGTCAGCTCCGTGAGCGCTACGACACGCTCGCGGACTACCTCCTCGCGAGCGACCCCGCCGCGGTGGCCACCACCCTCTAGGCGAGCGGCCCCGTCGTGGTGGCCACCACCCTCCGGGCGGGCGGCCACCACGACGTGCGGACGTCATCCCCGGGCGACCTGAGTTCCCTCGGCGACGACGTCCGCGCCGGCCCACTCGGTGCCCAGCATCGCGTACACGGCCAGGTCCGCCCGCTGGCCCTTGAGCATCTCGCCCTGCACGAAGAACGCCTCCCGACGCATGCCGAGACGCTCCATCAGCCGCATCGACGAAACGTTGTTCCCGTTGCACATGCCGACCACCCGGTGGAAGCCGTACCGCTCGAACGCCAGCCGCAGCACCTCGCGGCCGGCTTCGGTGGCGTACCCGCGGCCGCCGTGGTCGGGGTTCATCACGAAACCGATCTCGGCGCGGCCCAGTTCGGCGCTCAGCCAGTCCAGGTTGAACTCGCCGATGAGCCGGCCGGACTCGCGCAGCTCCACCGCGACGGCCAGGTTGTCGCCCTCCCCCGCCAGCTCGGACTCCGAGATCCTGGTGGCCAGCGCGGTGCGCGTCTCCTCGCGGGTGCGGGCGTCCCACAGCAGGTACCGGGTCACGTCCGGACGGCGCTGGATGTCGTGCAGGTCGTCGATATCCGCCTCGGTGAAGGAACGCAGCACCAGCCGGTCAGTGACAACAGGATCCACGGGTGAGACTCCGAATTGGATTATTCGATGAATGGTCCAGCGGATACTAGCATCCGAATATCGGCATTTAGGGGAATCGTGAACACCTTGTTCCGCGGAGTACGCCGGTGATCCGTCGGCTGCCGTTGATCGCACTCGTCGCCGCGTGCGGCGTGTCCTCGTGCGGCGCGACGATGACGATGATCGCCCTTCCCTGGTTCGTGCTGTCCAGAACCGGCAGCGGCCTCCAGACCGGGGCCGTGGCCGCCGCCGAAACGCTCGGGCTGGTCCTCTCGGTGGTGCTGGTCGGCCCGCTGCTGGACCGGTACGGCGCGTGGCGCGGCAGCATCATCGCCGACCTGGCGGCCTCCCTCGCGGTCATCGCGATCCCGGCCGCGGAGGCACTGGACCTGCTGTCGCTGCCGGTGCTCGTGGTCCTGGTGTTCGGGATCGGCGCCGGCCGAGCGCCCTCCCGCAGCGCCAAACAGGTGCTGCTGCCCGCCGTGCTGGCCGCGACCGGCGTCCGCGTCGAGCGGGGCACCAGCGCGGAGGAGTCCGCGCTGCGCACCGGAGACCTGCTCGGCGCGCCGCTCGGCGGCATACTGATCGGGCTGATCGGACCCACCTGGGTGCTGCTGGCCGACGGCGCGGCACTGCTCACCGCGGCGGCGCTGGTGGGCCTCCTGGTCCGGCCCGCGGCCGCCGCCGGACGCGAACCGGCCGGCGGTGCGCACGGCTACCTGCGGGAGCTCAAGCAGGCCGCCGAGCACTTCCGGCGCGACCGGTTGCTACTGGTCATCGGCGTGCAGTGCGCGGCCTTGAACGCCCTCACCGTCGGACTGCTCTCGGTGCTGCTGCCCGCCTACGGACTGACCGTGTGGCACGACAGCACACTGGTCGGCGTGCTGATCGCCGCGTCCAGCGGCGCCAGCATCCTGGGCACGGCGCTGTACGGCTGGCTGGGCGACGGCGGCCGCCGATGGCGGGTGTTCGCGATCTGCTCCCTGGTCTCCGGCGCGCCCGTCTTCCTGGCCGTGGCGGCCGACCCGCACCCGGTGCTGCTGGTGCTGGTGGTCTCGGCCTGCATGATGGCGAACGGCCCGATCAACCCGGTGATCGCCGCGGTCAAGTACGCCCGGGTGCCCGAGGGGCTGCGCGGCCGGGTGTTCGCGGCGTTCCACGCCTCGGCCAACGCGGCCATGCCGGTGGGACTGCTGCTGGCCGGGGTGCTGCTGGACGCGGTCGGGCCGACCGCCGCGGTGCTCGTGCTCGGCGGGCTCTGCCTGCTCGTCTCGCTGTGGCCGTTCGTGTTCCGGGTTTGGCGGGAGTTGGACGAACCGGAACGCCTCCCGTCGACGGTCGGATAATTCGCGCAACAAATGCCGCCCTCAGCAAGAAATACCGCCCCATAACGCAAAGAAGCCGGTCGTCCGGTCGTCCGGCGGAATCTAGTGTTCGGGCGTCGACGGAATGGGAATGGGACCACGCGAATGCCCGGTGCGGCCGGCCCGTCGGCGCCGGGGCCGCGCGGGCGAGAACGCGCCGCGCGGAGCCGTCCCGGCAGGCACGGTGATCGTGCGCGACGAGATCAGCACACAACGGAGGTTCCCGATGAACACCGGCATTCGGCTCGCCGCCGACCTGGACGCCATCAGCCGGGAGGAGATCGAGCGACTGCGGGCGCACAACTTCACGCGGTTGGTGACCGCGGCCCGGCGCACACCCGCGGTGCTGCGCCGCTGGCCCGGGCTCGACTCCGTGCACAGCCTGGACCGGTTGCCGGAACTGCCCGTGCTGACCCCGTCCGCGCTGGCCGACGGCTGTCCGCCGCACTCGGCGGAGTTCCTGATCGACGGCGACCAGCCCGGCATGGTGCTTCGTTCGAGCGGGACCTCCAGCAAGGTCAAGATGATGTACCACTCCTGGGCGTTCAACGAGCAGGTGTCCGCGCTCGGCGCGCGCGGGCTGCGCGCGACCCTGCCCGAGCCGCCCCGCCGGGTGGCGAACTGCCTCTACGGGGCCGAACTCAACGGATCCTTCCTGTTCACCCAGGAGGTCGCTCGGCTGCTCGGCGCGCGGGTGTACCCCCTGGGCAACGTCACCAGCGTCGCGGAGACGGCGAGGATGATCTCCGAGCACGCGATCGACACCTTGGCCGCGCCGCCGGGGTACGGGGTGGACCTGCTCACCGGAACACCCCCGGACCTGCTCGCCTCGATGCGGACCTACCTCTACATCGGGGAGAGCCTCGGCGCCAGCCGCACCGCGGCGCTCACCGCCGCCCTGCCCGGACTGACGGTGCGCTCGCTGGCCTACTCCACCACCGAGACCGGGCCCATCGGCTACCAGTGCCAGTGGCTGTCCGGCAACGACCACCACGTGCACGAGGACGCGATGGTGGTGGAGATCGTCGACGAAGAGACCGGGCTCGCCGTGGCCGCCGGCGAGGAGGGCGAGGTCCTGGTCACGCCGCTGAGCGACACCGGCATGGCCCTGTTCCGCTACGCCATCGGCGACCGGGGCCGGCTGAGCACGCAGCCGTGCCGCTGCGGCAGCCAGGCCTCCGTGCTCACCCTGCTCGGCCGGGCCCGGCAGTCGCTGAACGTGGACTCCGAGACCGTCTCCGCCGACCAGTTGATGTCGCGGCTCGCCCGGTTGGGCATCACCGATCCCGCCGACTGCCAGTTGCAGGTGCTCTGGACCGTCAACCGGTACCGGGTGCGGCTGCTGCTGTCACCGAGCACACCCGCGGACATCACCGTCGACGCGGTGGTCGCGGCCTTCGCGGACACCGTGGAGCTCAACCAGATCGTCACCGGCCCGCGCTGCCTGGGGTTCACCGTGGAGCACGTCGAGCGCGGCGACTTCGAGCGCACCGAGCGCGGCAAGGTGCCCACCCTCTACCAGCGAACGGTCACCGCATGAACCGGAACCCCTGCCCCGTCACCCAGTCCTACCTGGACGAATGCGCCGCCGAGGGGCGCGACGGCCTGCGCGGGGTCGTCGACCACCTGCGGTTCCCGCCGCACTTCACCGCGGCCTTCGACGGGCGGGTGCTCGGCCGGCCGCTGTTCGTCGAGGAGACCGCGATCCGCGGCGTCGCCGACCGGCTCATGCGGTTCCACGACCTGATCGTCTCCCTGCCCGGCAGGCTCCACGGCGGCGACGTGTTCGCCTACGGCGAGGCGCTCGGGCTCGACCGCCGGTCGGTGGAGATCGTCCGCCGGAACGGACTCGTGCCGCCGATCCCGTACGGCCGGGCCGACCTGCACCGCGACGGCGACTCCTGGCGGCTGCTGGAGTTCAACATCGGCGCCGACCTCGGCGGCATGGAGCGGACCGGCGACATCCCGCGGGCGCTGATGGACGTGCCCAGGTTCCGGGAGTTCGCCGAGAAGCACCGGCTGACCTACCCCGACATCGGGGCGGGCATCGCCCGCATGCTCACCCGCTGCGCCGAGAGCGTGTCCGCCGCCGGCACGCCGGTGGTCGTGATGCTGGAGAGCAACGGCCGGGTGGCCCAGTACCGGAAGTACATGCTGCCCTTCCAGGAGTACATGCGGGGCAAGGGAATCGACCTCCGGCTGGCCGAGGTGGGCGAGTTGAGCTCGCCGGGCGGGAAGATCCACCTGGACGGCACCCCGGTGGACGTGATCCTCCGCTACGTGTCGGTGGACCAGATCCTCGCCGACCCCGAGGTCGCCGCGGCCATGGAGCCGGTCTTCCGCGCCCACGAGGAGGGCCGGACCGTGCAGCTGACCCCGATCTGTACCGACCTGCACGGCAACAAGGGCATCCTGCCGATGCTGCACGACCCCCGGTTCCGGGCCGCCCTGGCCGAGGACGAGCTGGCCCTGATCGACGGAATGCTGCCGTGGACGCGGTCGATGGCCGAGGGCACGGTCGAGGTGGACGGCGACGTGGTCGATCTGATCGATTACTGCCGCGCCCATCGGGAGGACCTGATCCTCAAGCCGAACAACGACGCGCGCGGCGGCGGCATCGTCGCCGGCTGGGAGACGTCCGACGGGGACTGGCGGCGGGCCCTGACGGAGTGCGACCGGCGACGGTTCCTGGTGCAGCGCAAGGCCCCGGCGCAGCCGGAGCCGGTGCAGGACGCGGAGACCGGCGAGGTGCGGGACTGGCTTGCGACCTGGGGCGTCTACCTGACCGACGAGGGGTACGCGGGCACCTACATCCGCGCGCTGTCCGAGTCCGCCGGCAGCGCGGTCGTCGGCTGGGACGCGCTGCCGCAGCTCACCGCCGTGTTCAGCTACCCGGCCTGATCCGTACGCGCGGGCGAGCCCGGGCGCGGTATTGCCTTAACCTTCATCCATTGCAACGCCCCATTGCGTTCGAGTTCAGCGTCATTGCATCAATTTACCGTCGCTGAGCTGGAAAGAAGCGTTCCATGTGATTGACGTCGAGTCAGAAACGACCGTAGCTTTCCAGTTGTCCGAACGTTCGGCAACGCGAAACGAGGAACGGCCATGGGTGAATCCCCGCACACCGTCACGACCATGCCGGTGGCACGCCGCCCCGGCTGTCCCTTCGACCCGCCCGCCGAGCTGACCGACGCCCGCCGGCACGCGCCGATGAGCCGCTACACCTTCCCCGGCGGGCAGCCCGGCTGGCTGGTCACCGGATACGACCTGGTCAGGGCGGTGCTGGCCGACACGAGGTTCAGCTCGCGCAAGGACCTGATGCTCCACCCGACCATCGACTACGGCGACTTCCAGATCCCGCCGGCGCCGCCCGGGGAGTTCGTCCTCATGGACGAGCCCCAGCACAGCCGCTACCGCAAGCCCCTGACGGGCAGGTTCACCGTACGGCGGATGCGGCTGCTCACCGAGCGCATCGAGCAGGTCACCACCGCCCGCCTGGACGCCATGGAGGCGGCCGGGCCCCCGGCGGACCTGGTGACCGCGTTCGCCAAGCCCATCCCCGCCATCGTGATCTGCGAGCTGCTCGGGGTGCCGTACGAGGACCGGGGCTCCTTCCAGGAGCAGGTCGACTCGTTCATGAACGGGGAGACGAGCGACGAGGACATGATGGCGGCCTACGCCTCGACCCAGGAGTACCTGGCCGAGCTGGTGGCCGCCAAGCGCGCCGACCCCACCGACGACGTGCTCAGCGACCTCACCGACAGCGATCTGACCGACGAGGAGCTGAAGGGGATCAGCCTGATCCTGCTCGCGGCCGGTCTCGACACCACCGCGAACATGCTGGCCCTCGGAACCTTCGCGCTGCTGCGCAACCCGGACCAACTGGCCGCACTGCGGGGCGATCCCGCGCTCGCCGACCGGGCCGTGGAGGAACTGCTGCGGTACCTGAGCGTCGCCAAGACCTTCATGCGGACGGCCCTGGAGGACGTCGAACTCGGCGGCCGGACCGTCAGGGCCGGCGAGCGGCTGATCCTCTCGTTCAACACCGCCAACCGCGATCCCGAGCGCTTCCCCGATCCCCATGTGCTCGACCTGCGCAGGCAGGACGGCGGACACCTGGCCTTCGGCCACGGCATCCACCAGTGCCTGGGCCAACAGCTGGCCCGCATCGAGATGCGGGTCGCCTTCCCCGCGCTGCTCGACCGCTTCCCCACGCTGCGCCTGGCCGTACCGCCCGAGGAGGTCGCCCTGCGCCCGGAGATCGCGGACATCTACGGGGTCAAGAGCCTCCCCGTCACCTGGGACGCGTGATCGATGAGGATCACCGTGGACGCCGAACGCTGCATCGGCTCCGGAATGTGCGTCCTGACGGCCGGCGAGGTCTTCGACCAGCGCGAGGACGACGGCACGTCGTTCGTGCGGCAACCCGAGCCTGCGGCCGGGGCGTTGGACGCGGTTCGCGAGGCGGTCGCGCTGTGCCCCGCGTCGGCGATCAGCCTGTCGGCCGACCCGCGGCACCAGGGCGGGTCCGACTCATGACCGTCCGGTGCATGACCGTCCGGTGGAAGAACGGCGAGGTCCTCCGCCCGGCGGGTGCGGACCTCGGCGGCGACCGGTCTCCGTGAAGAGTGGAGCCGGGTCCCGCCTCCGGCCAGGTGGTGGACACCCATACCGGAACGCCGGAGGTATGTGACGCCTCCATAGGGACGGCACTGCGGCGTCCGTAGCGTGTCGCGCACTTGGCCCCCGGTGTGGAGGAGTGAACGCGTATGCGAAGGAACGGGCGTGGCAGGCGAAGAGGATTGGGCTGGGTGCTCGCGGGCGTCCTGGCGCTGGCCGGTGCGGCCGTCCCGGCGGGTCCGGCCGCGGCCGCGGTGCCGGCCAACCTGACCCTGGAGGCGACCTACAGCACCGTCGCCAACGGCTGGGACCGGGTCGAGCGCTACCTCGACACCACCACCGGCTTCCGGCAGGAGCAGTACCCGCCGGACGGCCGCGGCGACCAGGACGGCCAGCGGCTCACCTTCTTCGGCGGCGTCAAGCAGCCCTTCTCCGGCCGCTTCCTGCTCTACTCGGCCCCGGGCTGGAACACCGGCGCGCACCAGGTCCCGGTGCTGCTGGTGCACGGCGCCAACGACAACCCGGACCGGGCCTGGGCCAACCCCGGCGAGTCCGGCGGCTACGGCTGCGGCTCCATGTCCTGCCCGAACACCGGGCTGATGCAGAACCTGGCCGGGCAGGGCTACCGGGTCTTCGCGATCGGCTTCGCGCACAAGCAGGGCGACAACCTGATGCAGGCCCAGGAGGTCGGCGACGCCGTCGCGCTGATCCGCGCCAAGCTCGGCGTCCCGCAGGTGGACGTGGTGGGCTGGAGCAAGGGCGAGATGTCCTCGCGGGCCTACGTGTCCTCGGTGAAGCCTTCCTGGGGTCGCCCGTACGCGGGCGACGTGCGCAAGCTGATCACCCTCGGCGGCCCGAACGGCGGCTACGACTACCCGTTCGCGCACGGGTGGGCGCACGACTTCTCGATCTGGCCGCAGTGCGGCGGTGCGGTCAACGCCCCGTCCCCGCACCTGCGCATGACCTGCTACGGCACCTACACCGCGCACCCGGAGTTCTCCTTCACCCCCTCGGGCGGCTACGACAACTACCCGGGGCAGCGGCAGATGCTGGCCCGCTGGGACTCGGTGTTCGGCATCGACCAGACCCAGCAGGACTGGTACACGACCTACTACGGCGGCCAGGGCTTCTACACCGACGGCGGCGGCATCCAGGCCGCGATCAACGCCGGCTCGCTGATCGCCCCGCTGCACCAGGCCGGGGTGCCCTCCTCGGTGACGGCCTACCTCCTGGCCGGCGGCACCCCCAGCATCGTCGGGATCTTCAACGAGAACCGAGGGCCCAGCGACGGCGTGGTCTTCGTGGCCAGCGCGCTGGACAAGACCGGCTACGGCACCGTCGGCGGCACCGCGCTGATCGCCCTCGCCAACCACCTGCAACTCGGCTGGGACAGCGCGGCGAGCGCGCAGGTCGCCAGTTGGCTGAACTGAGGACATCCCGGATGATCACCGATCGACTGATCCCCACCGACCGGCTCACCGTGGGCTACGCCGAGATCGAGGGCCGCACCGGGGAACCCGTGGTCCTGGTGCACGGCAACGTCTCCTCCGGCGTCTTCTGGCACTCGACCATGACCGGGCTCCCCGCCCGCTACCGCCCGCTGGCCCCCGACCTGCGCGGCTTCGGCCGCACCGAGCCGCTGCCGGTGGACGCCACCCGGGGCCTGCGCGACCACAGCGAGGACCTGCTCTCCTTCCTCCGGGCGCTGGCCCTGGGCCCGGTCCACCTGGTCGGCTGGAGCATGGGCGGCGGTGTGGCGCTGCAACTGCTGCGCGACCACCCGGAGCTGGTCCGCTCGCTCACCCTGGTCAACCCGGTCTCCCCGTACGGCTTCGGCGGCACCCACGGGGTGGACGGGCGGCTCAACTCGCCCGACGGGGCGGGCTCCGGCGCCGGCGGCGCGGCCCCTGATTTCGTCCGGCTGCTGGGCGAGGGCGAGACGGGCGCCGAGTCGCCGTTCGCGCCGCTCTCGGTGCTGAACACCACCTACGTCAGCGAGCCGCTGGCGGAGCCGGACCCCTACGTGGCGGCGATGCTGACCACCCGGACCGGGGAGGACCACTACCCGGGCGACAGCCGCACGAGCGACGCCTGGCCGGGCTTCGGCCCCGGCGAACGCGGGGTGCTCAACTCGATGGCGCCGACCCACTTCCGGATCGACGACCTGGAACTGGTCGAGCCGAAGCCGCCGATCCTGTGGATCCGCGGCACCGCCGACGTGATCGTCTCCGACACCTCGCTCTTCGACCTGGCCCACCTGGGCGCCATCGGTGCCGTCCCGGGCTGGCCCGGCGCGGACACCTGCCCGGCGCAGCCGATGGTGGCCCAGACCCGCGCCGTACTGGACCGCTACGCCGCCGCCGGCGGGCGGGTGCGCGAGGTCGCGGTCGAAGGTGCCGGGCACAGCGTGCAGTTGGAACGGCCGAAGGAGTTCCTGACCGCGCTGGTGGAGGTGCTGGACGGGGCCTGACGGCGGGACGGCCCCCTGCGGGTCGAGCAGTCCTGACGGACGGGGAAGGGCGGCCGGAGCGATGTGCTCCGGCCGCCCTCCTCGTGTTTCGGCCGCCCTCTTCGTGTTCCGGCCGCTCTCCTCGTGTTCCGGCCGCTCTCCTCGTGCGCCGTTCGACGGGTCCGGCGCGGCGCGGTGCCACCGATCGACTCGGTGGCACCGCGTTCCGGCACGTCCGGCCGCCCGCCTACGGCGCCGGGCGGGACCGCTCAGCCCAGGTCGCTGTTGCCCAGCTCCTCCCGGACCAGGTTGAGCAGTTCCTCGTCGTCCGCGGCGTCGAGGAGGTCCGCGATGGTGTCCTCCTCCGCCGGGGCACCGGCGGACCAGCGGGCCAGGAAGGCCTGGAGCCGCACGGTCACCCTGGAGCGGGAGAGCTCGTCCAGCGGGTTGACGGTCATCGCCGCCTCCAGCCCGTCGAGCATCCCGAGCAGCGGCTCGACGTCCGCGGCCGGCTCGGCGCCGCCCGGGAGCGCGCCGTGCAGGTGGCCTGCCAGCGCGACCGGGGTCGGGTGGTCGAAGACGATCGTCGCCGGGAGCGCGACACCGCACTCCCGCGCCAGCCGGTTGCGGAACTCGACGGCCGTGAGCGAGTCGAAGCCGAGGTCGCGGAACGGCCTGGTCTCGTCGATCTGTTCGGCCGCGGAGTAGCGGAGCACCTCGACCAGCACGTCCCGGACCAGCTCCAGCAGGACGGCCGTCCGCTCCTTGGCGTCCAGCCCGGCCAGCCGGGCGCGCAGCGCCCCGCCGTCCGCCCCGCCGTCCGCCGCCGGAGTCCCGGCCGAAGCCGCGGCCCCGGCCGGGGACCGGCCGTCGGCCGCCTCGGGCAGGTCGCCCAGCAGCGGGCTCGGCCGGCCCGAGGTGAAGGCGGGCGCGAACCGGGTCCAGTCCACGTCGGCGACGGTCAGCGCGCTCGCGCCGCCGTCCACGGCCGCCGCCAGGGCGGTGAGCGCGAACTGCGGGTCGAGCGGCGTCAGTCCGCGGCGGCGCAGGTACTCCTCCGCCCCGTCGGCCGCCATCCCGGCGCCCGCCCACGGGCCCCACGCGACCGACGTCCCGACGAGACCGCGGTCCCGCCGGTTCCGGGCCAGGGCGTCCAGGTAGGCGTTGCCCGCCGCGTAGAGGGCCTGCCCGCCGCTGCCCCAGGTGGCGGCGATGGAGGAGAAGACCAGGAACAGCTCCAGGTCCGCCTCCGCGGTGAGCTCGTCCAGGTGGGCGGCACCGTCGACCTTGCCCCCGGTGATCCTCGCGATGTCCTCCACGCCGGTCTGCGCCAGCATCGCCGACTGGGCGACACCGGCCGCGTGCACGACGCCGATCAGCGGGCGGTCGGCCGGGACCGCGGCCAGCGTCGCCGCCAGCGCCTCCCGGTCGGCGGCGTCGCACGCGGCCACCGTCACCCGGGCGCCGGCCGCCGTCAGTTCGGCGGTCAGCTCCTCGGCGCCCGGGGTCCGGGAGCCGCGGCGGCCGGTGAGGACCAGGTCGGTGACGCCCCGGCCGACCAGCCAGCGGGCGACGACCGCGCCCAGCGCGCCGGTACCGCCGGTGACCAGCACCGTGCCGGGCCGCGACGGCCGCCAGGGCTCCGCCGGGGCCGCTCCCGCGTCGGTGCGGACCAGGCGGCGGGCGAGCACCCGCTCACCGCGCAGGGCGAGCTGGTCCTCCCCGGTCGCCCCGTCGAGCACCGCCGCGAGCGCCGCGAGGGTGCCGGCGTCCGGCTCGGCGGGCAGGTCGACCAGCCCGCCCCAGCTCCGCGGGTGCTCCAGCGCCGCGGCCTGGCCGAAGCCCCACAGCTGCGCCTGCTCGGGGCGGGTGACCCGGTCCGCCGCGTCCACCGCCACCGCGCCCCGGGTGACCATCCACAGCGGCGCCTCCAGCTCCGCGTCGCCGAGGGCGTGCAGCAGCACGAGGCCGCGGTCCAGCCCGGTGGGCAGGTAGGCGATCCCGCGGGCCTTCTCGGCCAGCTCGCGCAGCCGCTCCGCCAGTTGCTCCCGGTCGAGGTCGCCGACGGCGAGTCGGACCGGGGCGGTGTCGGCGGGCAGTCGCGTGAGCAGGGTGTCCGCGAACGCGCCGTCGTCCTCGGTGTCGGTGACCAGCAGCCAGCCGCCGTCGAGCCGCGCCGGCGGGACCTCGACCGGCTTCCAGTCGATCCGGTAGAGGCAGTCGTCCAGGACCGCGGCGGCACCGTCGGCCCGGCCGGACGCCGCGAGCGGCAACCGCGGCCAGTACCGGTCCCGCTGGAAGGCGTACGTCGGCAGGTCCACCCGGCGGCCCTCCGGCAGCACGGCCGACCAGTCGACCTCGGCGCCCGCCGTCCAGAGCCGGGCCAGCGCCTCCAGGGCGGTGTCCCGCTCCTCGCGGCCCTTGCGCAGCAGCGGAGCGAAGGTGCCCGCCGCGACCGACTGCTGTGCCAGCCCGCAGAGCACGCCGTCGGGGCCGAGCTCCAGGTACCGGGTGACGCCCTGCTCCGCCAGGCGGGTGACGCCCTCGGCGAAACGGACGGCCTCGCGGACCTGGCGCACCCAGTAGTCCGGTGTGGAGAGCAGCCCGGGTTCGGCGAGCGTCCCGGTCAGGTTGGAGACGACCGGGATGCGCGGCTCGGCGAAGGTCAACTCCGCCAGCACGGAGGCGAATTCGGTGAGCATCGGCTCCATCAGCGCCGAGTGGAAGGCGTGCGAGACGGTCAGCCGGCGGATCCGGCGCCCCTCGGCCTTCCACCGGGCGGCGAACTCCTCCACCGCCTCGACCGAACCGGAGACCACCAGCGAGGCCGGACCGTTGACGGCCGCGACGTCCAGGCGGTCGCCGATCGCCTCCCGGATCTCCGCCTCGGCGGCCTCGACCGCCAGCATCGCCCCGCCGCTCGGCAGCGCCTGCATCAGCCGGCCCCGCGCCGCCACCAGGGCGCACGCGTCCGGCAGCGAGAGAACGCCCGCCGCATGGGCCGCGGCGATCTCACCGATCGAGTGCCCGAGCAGGAAGTCGGGCGTCACGCCCCAGGATTCGAGCAACCGGAACGAGGCCACCTCGACCGCGAACAGCCCGGCCTGCGCCCACACCGTCCGGTCCAGCTCCTCCGCCCCGTCGAACACCACGTCCTTCACCGGCCGGTCCAGCAGCAGGTCCAGCTCCCCGCAGACCGCGTCGAAGGCGTCCGCGAAGGCGGGGAAGGCCTCGTACAGCTCCCGGCCCATCCCGACCCGCTGCGCACCCTGACCGGTGAACAGGAACGCCGTCCGCCCCTCGGCCACGACGCCCGACACCAGAGTGCCGGACGGTCGGCCCGCGGCCAGGGCCGCCAGCGGGGCGTCCCGGTCGGCGCCGAGCACCACCGCGCGGTGTTCCAGCCCGGCGCGGGAGAGCAGCGACCGGGCCACGTCCTGCGGCCGCAGCTCGGCCCGCCGCGCCGCGAAGGAGCGCAGTCGCCCGGCCTGGGCGGCGAGCGCCGCAGCCGAGCGCCCGGACAGCAGCCAGGGCAGCGCGTCCGCCGTGACGGCGGCCGTGGCCTCCGCCGCGTCCGGCTCGACGGCGGAAGCGGCCTCCACCGCGTCCGGCTCGACGGCGGCCTCCAGGATGACGTGGGCGTTGGTGCCGCTGATCCCGAAGGAGGACACACCGGCGCGGGCCGGCCGGTCCACGGCGGGCCACGCCCGGCGCGCCGTCACCAGCTCCACCGCGCCCGCCGACCAGTCCACCTGCGGGGTCGGCTCGCCGACGTGCAGGGTCGGCGGCACGATGCCGTGCCGCAGGGCCAGCACCATCTTGATCACCCCGGCGACGCCGGCGGCGGCCTGGGTGTGGCCGAGGTTGGACTTCACCGAGCCCAGCAGCAGGGGCTCCGCGGTGCGCTCCCGGCCGTAGGTGGCCAGCAGCGCCTGCGCCTCGATCGGGTCGCCGAGCCGGGTGCCGGTGCCGTGCGCCTCGACCACGTCCACGTCGGCGGCCGACAGTCCGGCGTCCGCCAGCGCCTGGCGGATCACCCGCTCCTGCGACGGGCCGTTGGGGGCGGTGAGGCCGTTGGACGCGCCGTCCTGGTTGACCGCGCTGCCCCGCACCACCGCGAGCACCCGGTGGCCGTTGCGCCGCGCGTCGGACAGCCGCTCCAGCAGCAGCACGCCCACGCCCTCGCCCCAGCCCGTACCGTCCGCCTCCGCCGAGAAGGCCTTGCAGCGGCCGTCCGCCGCGAGGCCGCCCTGGCGGTCGAACTCCGCGAACACCACCGGGGTCGACATCACCGAGACGCCGCCCGCGAAGGCCAGTTCGCACTCACCGCGGCGCAGCGCCTGGGCCGCGAGGTGCAGGGCGACCAGCGAGGAGGAGCAGGCGGTGTCCACGGTCATCGCCGGGCCCTCCAGCCCGAACGCGTAGGAGATCCGGCCGGAGAGCACGGAGGCGGCGTTGCCGGTGGCCACGTGGCCGTCCACGTCCTCCTCCGAGGCGGCGAGCACCAGCGGGTAGTCCTGGCCGTTGGTGCCGGCGAAGACGCCGACCGGCCGGCCGCGCATCGAGCGCGGGTCCACTCCGGCGGACTCGAAGGCCTCCCAGGAGGCCTCCAGCAGCAGCCGCTGCTGCGGGTCCATCGCCAGCGCCTCGCGCGGCGAGATCCCGAACAGGCCCGCGTCGAACTCGGCCACGCCTTCCAGGAATCCACCCCGGGCGGCCGCGTCCACGCCGGTCCAGCCGGCCTCCCAGCCGCGGTCGGTCGGGATGCCGGTCATCGCGTCGACGCCGTCGGACAGCAGCTCCCAGAGCGCGTCCGGGGAGCCGGCGCCGCCCGGGAAGCGGCAGGCCATGCCGACGATCACGATCGGCTCGTCCTCGGCCCGGGTGCGGTCCGCGACCTCGGCGGCCGCGGCCGGTTCGGCCGCGCCGAACAGCTGCTCGCCGAGGTGGCGCGCCAGCGCGGCCGGGGTCGGGCGGTCGAAGACCAGGGTGGCCGGCAGCGCCAGCCCCGTCCGGGCGCTCGCCAGGTTGCGGAACTCCACCGCCGTCACCGAGTCGAATCCGAGGTCGCGGAACGCCTGCTCGGCGCCGACCGCGTCCGGCGAGCCGTGGCCGAGCACCGCCGCGGTCCAGGACCGCACGGCGTCCAGCAGCAGCCCGGAGCGCCTGCTCCCGGGTGCCGCCGCCAGCTCGGCCCGGAACTCCTCGGCCGGTCCGGCGCCGCGGGTGCCGGCCGTGGCCGAGGCGGCCTCCGGCAGGTCGGCCAGCAGGGCGCTGGGCCGCAGCCCGCCCGCAGCGGCCGCGAACAGCGACCAGTCGACGTCGGCGACCACCAGGGCGGCCCCGTCGTGGCCGATCGCCCGGGCGAGTGCCGTGACAGCGAGCGCCGGGTCCATCGGCGGCAGGCCGCCGCGCCGCAGCCGCTGCACCAGGGCCGGGTCGGCCGCCATGCCCTCGTTCGCCCACGGGCCCCACGCGACCGAGACGCCCGGCAGGCCGCGCTCGCGCCGCCCCTCCATCCAGGCGTCCACGAAGGCGTTGGCGGCGGCGTAGTTGCCCTGGCCGGCGCTGCCGACGGCGCCCGCCAGCGAGGAGAAGGCGACGAAGAACTCCGGCTCGTGGCTCCGCGTCAGCTCGTCCAGGACGACCAGGCCGGCCGCCTTCGCGGCCAGCACCGTCCTCAGGCGCTCCGGCGTGAGCGCGTCCAGCGCCCCGTCGTCCAGCACGCCGGCGGCGTGCACCACGCCGATCAGCGGGCGGTCCGCCGGCACCGCGTCGAGCACCGCGGCCAGCGCGGTCCGGTCGGTCACGTCGCAGGCGGCGACCACGGCCTCGGTGCCGCGCGCCGCGAGCTCCGCGACCAGGTCCGCCGTGCCCGGCGCGGCCGCCCCGCGACGGCCGGTCAGCACCACCCGGGCCACGCCGTGGTCGGCGAGCCAGCGGGCGACCTCGGCGCCCAGCGCGCCGGTCCCGCCGGTGACCAGGACGGTCCCCCCGGCGGTCGGCGACCAGGACGGCGCACCCGCGCCGGCCGTCGCCCGGACCAGTCGGCGGCCGTACGTGCCGGAGCCGCGCACGGCCACCTGGTCCTCGCCGCCACCGGCCAGCACGGCGGCCAGCCGGGTGCCGGCCCGGGCGTCCGGCGTGGACGGCAGGTCGATCAGACCGCCCCAGCGGTCCGGGGACTCCAGCGCGGCGACCCGGCCGAGGCCCCACACCTGCGCCTGTCCGGCGTCGGCGGCCCGGTCCGAGCGGCCGACGGAGACCGCCTGCGCGGTCAGCGCCCAGAACGGGGCGGTGACGCCCGCGTCGCCGAGCGCCTGGAACAGGGCCAGGGTCAGTTCCAGGCCCGGCGAGACCGCCGGGTCCGGGTCCGGTTCCCCGGCGAGCGCGGCCAGCGACACCACACCGGCGAACGTGCCCGGGCCCGCCTCGGCGAGCTGCGCGGCCAGGGCCGCCCGGTCGGTGCCGACGGGCCCGAAGCGGACCACCTCGGCGCCCGCCGAGCGGATCGCCGCCGCCACGGCCTCGGTCAGCGGGTGCTCGGCGGCCGCCCGCGGGACGGCCAGCAGCCACCGGCCGGTCAGCGCCGGGGCGCCGGCCGGGGTGCCGAGCGGCCGCCACATCACCCGGTAGCGCCAGGAGTCGACCACCGAGTCGACCTTGCGCCGCTGCCGCCACGAGGAGAGCACCGGCAGGGCCGCGCCGAGCAGCTCGGCGGGGTCCGGGGTGTCCAGGAGGTCGGCGAGATCGCCGAGGTCCTCGCGCTCCACCGCGTCCCAGAACCTGGCCTCCAGCACGTCGCCGACGGGCTCGGCGGCACCGGCCCGCGGCCAGAACCGCTGCCGCTGGAAGGCGTACGTCGGCAGCTCCACCCGCCGGCCCTCGGGCAGCACCGCGGACCAGTCGGCCTCGGCGCCGTCCGCCCACAGCCGGGCCAGCGCCCGCAGCGCGGTCCGGGAGTCCTCCCGGCCGCGGCGCAGCAGCGGCGCGAACACGCCGTCCGCCACGCTCTGCTGCGCCAGCCCGCTCAGCACGCCGTCGGGGCCGAGCTCGGCGAAGCGGGTGACGCCCTCGCGGTGCAGGGTCTCGACGCCGTCGGCGAAGCGGACGGCCTCGCGGACCTGGCGGACCCAGTACTCGGGGGTGGTGAGGAGACCGGGTTCGGCGATCCCGCCGGTCAGGTTGGAGACGAGCGGGATGCGCGGTTCGTTGAAGGTCAACTCCGCGAGGACGGAGGCGAATTCGGCGAGCATCGGCTCCATCAGCGCCGAGTGGAAGGCGTGCGAGACCGTCAGCCGGCGGGTCTTGCGGCCCTCGGCCGACCAGCGCGCCGCGTACTCCTCGATCGTTTCGACCGGCCCGGAGACCACGAGGGAGGTCGGGCCGTTGACGGCCGCCACGTCCAGGCGGTCGCCGATCGCGTCGCGGACCTCGGCCTCGGTGGCCTGGACCGCGAGCATCGCGCCGCCCTCGGGCAGCGCGTCCATCAACCGCCCGCGCGCCGCCACCAGGGCGCACGCGTCCGGCAGCGGGAACACCCCGGCGACGTGGGCGGCGGCGATCTCGCCGATCGAGTGCCCGAGCAGGAAGTCGGGCGTCACGCCCCAGGATTCGAGCAGCCGATACGAAGCCACCTCGACCGCGAACAGCCCGGCCTGAGCCCACACCGTCCGGTCGATGCCGATGCCCTCGAACACCGCGTCGGTGAGCGGCCGGTCGAGCCGGAGGTCCAGCTCGGCGCGGACCGCGTCGAAGGCCTCCGCGAACACCGGGAAGGCCTCGTACAGCCCCCGCCCCATGGCGGCGTACTGCGAGCCCTGGCCGGTGAACAGGAAGGCGGTCCGACGGTCGGCGACCGCGCCGCGGACCACCGCCGCATCGGGTTCGTCGTCCGCCAACGCGGCCAGGCCGCGCAGGAGTTCGGCGTGGTCCGCGCCGACGATCACGGCCCGGTGGTCGAGCGCCGCCCGGGTGCCGGCCAGCGACCAGGCGACGTCCCGGACGTCCGCGCCGGGCTCGGCGAACGCCCGCAGGCGCCGCGCCTGCTCCCGCAGGCCCTCGGCGGTCTTCGCCGAGACGGCCCAGACGGGCAGCACCGGCGCCGCCTTCGGCTCCTCCACCGGGGCCGACGGCACACTCTCCAGGATGACGTGGGCGTTGGTCCCGCTGATGCCGAAGGAGGACACCGCCGCGCGGCGCGGCCGGTCCAGCTCGGGCCAGGGGCGCGCCTCGGTGAGCAGTTCCACCGCGCCCGCCGACCAGTCGACCTTCGGGCTGGGCCGCTGCGCGTGCAGGGTGGCCGGGAGCAGGCCGTGGCGCATCGCCTGCACCATCTTGATGACACCCGCGACGCCCGCGGCGGCCTGGGTGTGGCCGATGTTGGACTTGATCGAGCCGAGCCAGAGCGGCTCGCCGTCGCGGTCCCGACCGTAGGTGGCCAGCAGCGCCTGGGCCTCGATCGGGTCGCCCAGCACGGTGCCCGTGCCGTGCGCCTCGACGGCGTCCACCTCGGCGGCCGACAGCCCGGCACTCGCCAGGGCCTGGCGGATCACCCGCTGCTGAGCGGGGCCGTTCGGGGCGGTCAGGCCGTTGGAGGCGCCGTCCTGGTTGACCGCGCTGCCGCGCAGCACGGCCAGCACCCGGTGCCCGTGGCGGCGGGCGGTGGAGAGGCGCTCGACCAGCAGGACGCCGACGCCCTCGCCCCAGCCGGTACCGTCCGCCTCCGCGGCGAAGGACCTGCAGCGGCCGTCCGAGGACAGCCCGCCCTGGCGGTCGAACTCGGCGAAGGCGGCCGGCGACACCATCACCGTCACACCGCCGACCAGCGCCGTCTCGCAGTCGCCCTCGCGCAGCGCCTGCGCCGCCCAGTGCAGGGCCACCAGCGAGGAGGAGCAGGCCGTGTCCACAGTGACGGCCGGACCCTCCAGACCGAAGACGTACGACACCCGGCCGGAGATCACACTGTTCGCCGAGCCGGCCAGGACGTGGCTCTTCGCCTCCTCCAGGCCGCCGACCGCGTTGTAGCCGGAGTTGGAGGCGCCGACGAAGACGCCGATCTGCTCGCCGCGCACCGAGCGCGGGTCGATCCCGGCATCCTCGAAGGCCTCCCAGGACGCCTCCAGCAGGATCCGCTGCTGCGGGTCCATCGCCAGCGCCTCGCGCGGCGAGATCCCGAACAGCCCGGCGTCGAACTCCGTCACTCCCTCCAGGAAGCCGCCGCGCGCCGCCTCGGCCGCGATGCCCTCGACCGACCAGGCGCGGTCCGCCGGGAAGCCGGTGACGCCGTCCGCCCCGGCGGCCACCAGGTCCCACAGCCCGGCGGCCGAACGCACCCCGCCCGGGTAGCGGGCGCTCATGCCCACGATCACCACCGGGTCGTCCGAGACGGCCACCGCCGCACCGGTCTCCTCCGCGGCCGCCACCGTCACCGGTACCGACTCCAGCAGTTCCCCGGCCAGATGGGCCGCCAGCACCGCCGGCGTCGGATAGTCGAAGGCCAGCGTCGCCGGAAGGGCGAGCCCGGTGTCCTTCACCAGCAGGTTCCGCAGGGCCACCGCCGTCAGCGAGTCGAAGCCGAGGTCGCGGAACGCCTGACCGGCGTCCACCGCCTCCACCGACGTGTGGCCCAGCGCCGCCGCCGCGGACGACCGGACCAGGTCCAGCAGCATCCGCTCCCGGCGCCCGGCCGCGGCTGCGGCCAAGGTGTCCAGGAAGCCCGAGGCCCCCTCGACCGCCGCCACCGGCGCCGACCCGCGGCCGGCCTCCGGCAGCTCCGCCAGCAGCCGGCTGGTGCGCACGGCGGTGAAGGCCGGCGCGAACCGCTGCCAGTCCACGTCCGCGACCGTCACACAGCCCTCGTCCCCGTCCACCGCGCGGGCCAGCGCCAGCACCGCGAGACGCGGGTCCATCACGGCCAGACCACGGCGGCGCAGCTGCTCGGCGGCCTCGCCCTGGGCGGCCATGCCTTCACCGGCCCACGGCCCCCAGGCCACCGACGTGCCCCGCAGACCCCGCGCCCGGCGCCGCAGCACCAGCGCGTCCAGGTGGGCGTTGGCCGCCGCGTAGACGCCCTGACCACCACTGCCCCAGGTCGCCGCGACCGAGGAGAAGACCACGAACAGATCGAGGTCCAGACCGGCGGTCAGCTCGTCGAGCAGTTCGGCGCCGGCGGCCTTGCCGTCGAGCACCCGGGCGATCTCCGCCTCGTCGGTGTCCGCCAGCGGCGCGGCGCCCTGGCCCACCCCGGCCGCGTGCACCACGCCGGTCGGCCTGTGCTCGGCGAGCAGCGCGGCCAGCGCCTCCCGGTCGGTCGTCGCGCAGGCGGCCACCACGACCTCGGCGCCCGCCTCGGTCAGCTCGGCGGCCAACGCGGCGGCGCCCGGCGCGTCCGCGCCCCGGCGGCTGGTCAGCACCAGCTTCGGCACTCCCCGGCCGACCAGCCAGCGGGCCGTCTCCGCGCCCAGCGCGCCGGTGCCGCCGGTGATCAGGACCGGGCCGGACGGCGTCCACGGCGCGGCGGGCGCGGCACCGGAGGCGGCGCGCGCCAGGCGGCAGCCGTACGCCCCGGCGCCGCGCACGGCCACCTGGTCCTCGCCGGTGCCGCCGCCGAGGACGGCGACGGCACGCTCGGCCGACTGCGGGTCGAGGACGGCCGGGAGGTCGATCAGACCGCCCCAGCGCTGCGGGTGTTCGAGCGCCGCGACCCGTCCCAGGCCCCAGAGCTGGGCCTGGACGGGATCCCGCAGCGGGTCGGAGCGGCCGATCGACACGGCACCGCTGGTGACCAGCCAGAGCGGGGCGTCGACGCCCGCCCCGCCCAGTGCCCGCAGCAGCGCGACCGCACCGGACACCGGGGCGTCCGAGGGCAGCAGCGCCACGACGCCGGCGATTCCGGCCACCCCGGCCGGGACGGCGTCGAGGGCGAACGGGAGCACCTCGGCGCCGGCCTCCCCCAGCGCGGCGGCCAGCGCGGCCCCGGGCTCGGAGCCCTCCGGCGCGGCCAGCAGCCACGTCCCGGAGAGGCCGGTCCCGACGAGGCCGGCGAGCGGCTTCCAGGTCGCCCGGTAGCGCCAGGAGTCGATCACCGCGTCCTGACGGCGCGACCGCCGCCAGGCGGTGAGCACCGGCAGCACGGAGTCCAGGCCCTCGGGCGCCCGGTCGGCGTCCAGGGTGGAGGCGAGGCCCGCCAGGTCCTCGTTCTCGACCGCCGCCCAGAACCGGGCCTCCGCCGGGTCGGCCGCGACGCTCGTCGGCTCGGCCGCCTCCGGCCAGTAGCGCTCGCGCTGGAAGGCGTAGGTCGGCAGCGGCACCCGCCGGGAGGCGGGCAGCAGCGCGGACCAGTCGATCGCGGCGCCCGCCGTCCAGAGCGCGGCCAGCGCGGTCAGGACGGTCTCGCGGCCGTCCCGGTCTTTGCGCAGCAGCGGCACGCCGACCACATCCGGGGCGCTCTGCGCGGCCAGCGCAGTCAGCACACCGTCCGGGCCCAGCTCCACGAGACGGGTCACGCCCTCGCGGTGCAGAGCCTCGACGCCGTCGGCGAACCGGACGGCCTCGCGGACCTGCCGCACCCAGTACTCGGGGGTGGCGAGCAGCCCGGGTTCGGCGATCCCGCCGGTCAGGTTCGACACGATCGGGACCTGCGGCTCGGCGAAGGTCAACTCGGCCAGCACAGCGGCGAATTCGGCGAGCATCGGCTCCATCAGGGCCGAGTGGAAGGCGTGCGAGACCGTCAGCCGGCGGATCTTGCGGCCCTCGGCCTTCCAGCGGGCCGCGAACTCCTCCACCATCTCCGCCGGACCGGAAACCACCACGGAGGTCGGGCCGTTGACGGCCGCCACGTCCAGCCGGTCGCCGACCGCGTCACGGATCTCGGCCTCGCTGGCCTGCACGGCGAGCATCGCCCCGCCGCTCGGCAGCGCGTCCATCAGCCGGCCCCGCGCCGCCACCAGGGCGCACGCGTCGGCCAGCGAGAACACGCCCGCCACATGAGCGGCCGCCACCTCACCGATCGAGTGCCCGAGCAGCACGTCCGGGAGCACGCCCCAGGACTCCAGCAGCCGGAACGACGCCACCTCGACCGCGAACAGCCCGGCCTGCGCCCACACCGTACGGTCCAGATCCTCGACGCCGTCGAGGACGACCTCGCGCACCGACCGCCCGAGCCTCCCGTCCAGCTCCGCACAGACCGCGTCGAACGCCGCCGCGAAGGCGGGGAAAGCCTCGTACAACTCCCGGCCCATGCCGACCCGCTGCGCGCCCTGCCCCGTGAACAGGAACGCCGTCCGTCCCTCGGTCGCGATCCCGGTGACGACCCCGCCCGAGGGGCGGCCGTCCGCCAGCGCGGCCAGGCCGTCCAGCAGCGCCGCCCGGTCGTCGCCGAGCACCACCGCACGGTGGGCCAGCCCGGTCCGACCGGTCGCCAGCGACCACGCCACGTCCTGCGGACGGGCCCCGGACTCCATCGCCCCGGACTCCGGCGCCTCGGACTCCAACTCCCGTGCCAGTCGGGCCGCCTGGGCCTTCAGCGCCCCGGCGCTCTGCGCCGACACCACCCACGGTGTCGGCCCCGTCGCGTCTCCGACCGACGCCGTCTCCTCGGCCGGCGCCTGCTCCAGCACCACATGGGCGTTGGTGCCGCTGATCCCGAAGGACGACACACCCGCCCGGCGCGGACGGTCCGCCTCCGGCCACGGCCGGGCCTCGGTGAGCAGTTCCACCGCGCCCTCCGACCAGTCCACCTCGGAGGTCCGCTGCTCGGCGTGCAGGGTGGCCGGGAGCGTCCCGTGCCGCATCGCCTGCACCATCTTGATCACCCCGGCGACGCCGGCCGCCGCCTGGGTGTGCCCGATGTTGGACTTGATCGAGCCCAGCCAGAGCGGCTCGTCACCACGGCCCCGGCCGTAGGTGGCCAGCAGCGCCTGCGCCTCGATCGGGTCCCCGAGCCGGGTCCCCGTCCCGTGCGCCTCCACCGCGTCCACCTCGGCCGCCTCCAGCCGCGCGTCGGCCAGTGCCTGCCGGATCACCCGCTCCTGCGCGGGCCCGTTCGGCGCGGTGAGGCCGTTGGAGGCGCCGTCCTGGTTGACCGCGCTCCCCCGCACCACCGCCAGCACCCGGTGCCCGTTGCGACGGGCGTCCGACAGCCGCTCGACCAGCAGCAGGCCGACCCCTTCGGACATCCCGGTGCCGTCGGCGTCGGCTGAGAAGGCCTTGCAGCGACCGTCCGAGGCCAGGCCGCCCTGGCGGTCGAACTCCGTGATCACGCCGGGCGTGGCGAGGGTGGTCACACCGCCCGCCAGCGCCAGGTCGCACTCGCCGCCGCGCAGCGCCCGTACCGCGAGGTGCAGGGCGACCAGCGAGGAGGAGCAGGCGGTGTCGACCGTCATGGCCGGGCCCTCCAGCCCGAACACGTAGGCCAGTCGGCCGGAGGCGATGCTGGTCGCGCTGCCGGTCATCAGGTGGCCGAGCGCGCTGTCCGGGATCCGCATGCCGAGGCCGTAGTGGGACGCCGCCGCGCCGACGAAGACGCCGGTGGAACGGTTGCCGAGGTCGGCGGTCACGATGCCGGCGTCCTCGAAGGCCTCCCAGGCGGTCTCCAGCAGCAGGCGTTGCTGCGGGTCCATCGCCAGCGCCTCGCGCGGGGAGATCCCGAACAGGCCGGCGTCGAACTCGGTGGCGCCGTCCACGAATCCGCCTCGGGCGGCCTCTCCGTGCGCCACGTCGAGGGGCCAGCCGCGGTCGGTCGGGAAGGCGGCGGTGCCGTCCTCGCCGGCGGCCACCAGCCGCCACAGGTCGGCCGGGGAGGCGACGCCGCCGGGCAGGCGGCAGGCCATGCCGACGATCGCGATCGGCTCGCCGGGGTCGGCCGTCGGCGACGGCGCGGCGACGGCGGGGGCCGGTGCGCTCTCGCCCAGCAGCCTGGTGGCCAGGTGGTCGGCGAGCGCGGTCGGGTTCGGGTGGTCGAACACCGTGGTGGCGGGCAGCCGCAGGCCGGTCGCGGCGTTGAGCCGGTTGCGCAGTTCGACCGCGGTCAGCGAGTCGAAGCCGAGGTCGCGGAAGGCCTGCCGGGCGCCGATCGCCTCGGCGTCCGCGTAGCCGAGCACGGTGCCGGCGTTGCCGCGGACCAGGTCGAGCAGGATCTGCCGGCGCCGGCTCGCGGAGGCGTTGCGCAGCTGTCCGGCCAGGGTGCCGGTGTCGCCGGCCTCTCGCTCGGCGGCGCGGCGCACCGCGGGCCGGATCAGGCCGCGCAGCAGTGCCGGGACCTCGCCGCCACCGGTGCGGTCCAGGGCGACCGGCACCAGGTGCGGGGCGGGCAGGGCGGTGGCCGCGTCGAAGAGGGCGAGGCCCTGTCCGCTGTCCAGGGCGGTGCCGAGCTTGTCGGTCCGCGCCTCGGCGCCCGGGTTCAGGTGCCGGGTCATCTCGCTGGCCTCCTGCCACAGGCCCCAGGCCAGTGACTGGGCGGGCAGCCCGAGGGCGCGCCGGTGGGAGGCGAGGGCGTCCAGGAAGGCGTTGGCCGCCGCGTAGTTGGCCTGGCCGCCGGTGCCGAAGGTGGCGGAGGCGGAGGAGTACAGCACGAACATCGCGAGGTCGCGGTCGGCGGTCAGCTCGTGCAGGTTGACGGCGGCGTCGACCTTGGGCCGCAGGACGGCCTCGACCCGTTCGGGGGTCATCGCGTCGAACACGCCGTCGTCCAGGGTGCCGGCCGCGTGGATCACGCCGGTGAGCGGGTGCTCCGCGGGGATCGCGGCGAGCACCGCGGCCAGCGCCTCCCGGTCGGCGGCGTCGCAGGCCGCGACGGTCGTCTCGGCGCCCAGGTCCCGCAGCTCAGCGACGAGTTCGGCCGCGCCCGGGCCGTCGGCGCCGCGCCGGCTGAGCAGCAGCAGGTGCCGCACGCCGTGCTCGGCCACCAGGTGCCGGGCCAGCAGCCCGCCCAGGGTACCGGTGCCGCCGGTGATCAGCACGGTGCCCTCGGGGTCGAGCGGCGCCGGGACGGTGACCACGTTCTTGCCGACGTGCTTGGCCTGGCTGATGTGCCGGAACACGGCGGGCGCCTCGCGGACGTCCCAGGCGGTGATCGGCAGCAGCCGCAGCGCACCGGACTCGAACAGGCCGATGATCTCCGCCGTGATCTCCCGGACCCGCTCCGGGCCCGCCTCCGCGGGGTTGAACGCGCGGTAGCGCACGCCGGGGTGGTCGGCGGCGACGCTCTCGGCGTCGCGCGGGTCGGCCTTGCCCATGTCGGCGAAGCGCCCGCCCTCGGCGAGCAGCCGCAACGAGGCGTCGACGAATTCACCGGCCAGCGAGTTCAGCACCACGTCCACGCCGCGTCCGCCGGTGGCGGTACGGAACGACTCCTCGAAGGCGAGGTCACGGGAGGAGGCGATATGGGCGTCGTCCAGACCGGCGGCGCGCAGCGCGTCCCACTTGCCGGGGCCGGCGGTGCCGTACACCTCCAGGCCCAGGTGGCGGGCGAGTTGGACGGCGGCCATGCCGACGCCGCCGGCCGCCGCGTGCACCAGCACCGACTCGCCGGGCCGGGCCGCGGCCACGTCCACCAGCCCGTAGTAGGCGGTCAGAAAGGCGACGGGCACCGAGGCGGCCTCGGCGAACGTCCAGCCGGCCGGGATCCGGGCCAGCAGCCGCCGGTCGGTGACCGCCCGGTCGGCGAGGCCGCCGCCGTCGAAGTGGCCGAACACCCGGTCGCCGACGGCCAGATCGGTGACGTCCGCGCCGACCTCGGTCACCACACCGGCGGCCTCGGCGCCCATCACGGCCCGGTCGGGGTACATGCCGAGCGCGAGCAGCACGTCGCGGAAGTTCACGCCGGCCGCGCGGACGGCGATCCGCACCTGGTCGGCGCCCAGCGGGGCGTCGGCCTCGGCGGCGGGCACCAGGGCGAGGGCCTCCAGGGTGCCCTCCTCGGTGACGTCCAGGCGCCAGGCGCCGGGCCCGTCGGGGGCGGTGAGGCCGTGGACGGCGCTCTGCCGGACGAGCCTGGGGGCGCGGGCCCCGCCCTCGCGCAGGGCGAGCTGCGGTTCGTCCTGGACGGTGGCCCAGGTCTGCCAGTCGGCGTCCTGGCCGGCCGGGTCGCGGTCCAGCAGCAGCACGCGGCCGGGGTGCTCCGACTGGGCGGAGCGCAGCAGGCCCCACACGGCCGCGCCGGCCAGGTCGGTCACCGGCTGCCCGGGGGCGGCCGGGACGGCGCCGCGGGTGACGACCACCAGCCGGGTGTCGGCGAAGCGGTCGGCGGCGAGGAACTCCTGGACGGTGCGCAGGACTTCGGTGGTGGTCCGGCGGACGGCCCGGGCCGGTTCGCCGTCGGACGCGGCGGGCGGCAGGGTCAGCACGACCACCGGGGGCGTCGCGCCGTCCTCGACGGCGTCGATCTCCCGCCACTGCGAGGTGTCGGGCCGGGCCGGGTCCCGCTGCGGCAGCGGGGTCCAGTCGACGGTGAACAGGGCGTCGTGGACGGCGCGTTCGCCGGCCCGCCGCAGCGTCGCGGCGGCGATCTCGCGCAGGGTCAGCGAGGCGATGTCGATCACCGGCGCGCCGGTGGGGTCGGCGGCGTGCAGGGCGACGCCGTCCGCGCGGACGGTCAGCGCGACCCGGAGCACGGTGGCCCCGGTGGCCCGGAGGTGGACGCCGTCGAAGGAGAACGGCAGCCGGGTGCCGGTGGCGGGGTCGGCGGCGAGGCCGATGGCGTGCAGGGCGGCGTCCAGCAGCGCCGGGTGCAGGCCGAAGCCCTCGGCCCGGACGTCCTGCGGCAGGGCGACCTCGGCGTAGACCCGGTCGCCGTCGCGCCAGGCGGCGCGCAGCCCCTGGAAGGCGGGGCCGTAGCCGTAGCCGGCCTCGGTGAGCGCCTGGTAGAAGCCCTCGACCTCGACCGGCCGGGCCCCGACGGGCGGCCAGACCGCGAGGTCGGGGCCGTCCTTCGGGGTGGTGGCGGCCGGGGCGAGGAGGCCGGTGGCGTGGCGGACCAGATCGGTGCCGGTGGCGTCGGGGCGGGAGAACACCTCGAAGGTCCGGCTGCCGGTGTCGTCGGCGGTGCCCACGCTCACCTGGACCGCGACGCCGCCCTGGGCGGGCAGCACCAGCGGCGCCTGGAGCACCAGTTCGGACAGCAGGGCGCAGTCGGCCCGCTCGCCGGCGGTCAGCGCCATCTCCACGAAGGCGGTGCCCGGCACCAGCACGTCGCCGTGCACCGCGTGGTCGGCCAGCCAGTCCTGGCCGGCCGCGCTCAGCCGTCCGGTCAGAATCAGGGCTCCGCCGGGCAGCGGGACGGCGGCGCCCAGCAGGGCGTGTTCGGTGACGACCTGGCCGACCGTGCTCAGGTCGCCGGCGGCGACCACGGCCCGCGGCCAGTAGCGCTCGCGCTGGAAGGCGTAGCTGGGCAGCTCGACCCGGCGGCCGGCGGGCACGACCGGGGTGAAGTCGACGGACGCGCCGGCGGTCCAGGCCTCGGCCAGGGCGGTGAGCAGCTGCTCGGAGCCGCCCCGGTCGCGCCGCAGCGTGCCCAGCGCGGCCGCGTCGGCGCCGGCGGCGTCGGCGCTCTCCTGCACGCCGACGGTCAGCACCGGGTGGGGGCTGCACTCGACGAACACCGAGCGGCCGTCGGCCAGCAGGGCCCGGGTGGCCTGCTCGAACAGGACGGTGGAACGGAGGTTGTCGTACCAGTACCCGGCGTCCATCCGCGCGGTGTCGATCGGGGTGCCGGTCAGCGTCGAGTAGAGCGGCACCACGGACGTGGTCGGGCTGATCCCGGCCAGCTCCGCCAGGACCCGCTCGCGCACCCGCTCCACCTGGGCGGAGTGCGAGGCGTAGTCCACCGGGATCCGGCGGGCCCGCACCCCGCTCTCCTCGCAGAGCACCAGCAGCTCGTCCAGCGCGCCGGGCTCGCCCGACACCACCGTCGAGGACGGGCCGTTGAACGCGGCCACCGAGATCCGGCCACCGAAGCCGGCGATCAGCCCCTCGGCGGCCTCCTGGCCGACCGCCAGCGACACCATGCCGCCGTCACCGGCCAGTTCGATCAGCGCCCGGCTGCGCAGCGCCACCACCTTGGCGCCGTCCTCGACGGACAGCGCACCGGCCACCACGGCCGCGGCGATCTCACCCTGCGAGTGACCGATCACCGCCGAGGGCTCCACACCGTGCGCCCGCCACACCTCGGCCAGCGACACCATCACCGCCCACAGCACCGGCTGGACCACGTCCACCCGGGACAGCAGCTCCTCGTCGTCCAGGGCCTCGGTGAGCGACCAGTCGGTGTACGGCGCCAGCGCCGCCTCGCACTCGGCCAACCTGGCCGCGAACACCGGTGCGGCGGTGGCCAGTTCACGCCCCATGCCGAGCCACTGCGAACCCTGGCCCGGGAAGACGAACACCACGTCGCCGGGCACCGCCCGGCCCTTCACGACGCCCTCGCCGTCGAGGGTGCCCAGGCCGTCCAGCAGGGCGGCCCGGTCGGCGCCCAGCACCACGGCGCGGTGCTCCAGGGCGGCCCGGGACAGCAGCGAGCGGGCCACCTCCGGCCCCGCGAGCTCGGGGCGCCCGGCCGCGAACTCCCGCAGCCGCTCGGCCTGCTCGGTGAGCGCGGCCGGGGTGCGGCCCGACAGCAGCCAGGGCTGGGGGCCCTCGGCGGCCTCGGACTCCACGGTCCCGACGACCGGCACGGACTCCAGGATGACGTGGGCGTTGGTGCCGCTGATCCCGAAGGAGGACACCGCCGCCCGGCGCGGCCGGTCGAGCTCCGGCCACGGCCGGGCCTCGGTCAGCAGCTCCACCGCCCCGGCCGACCAGTCCACGTGCGGGGACGGCGCGTCCACGTGCAGGGTCGCGGGCAGCAGGCCGTTGCGCAGCGCCTGCACCATCTTGATCACGCCCGCCACGCCGGCGGCGGCCTGGGCGTGGCCGATGTTGGTCTTCACCGAGCCGAGCCAGAGCGGCTCACCGGCGCGCTCCCGGCCGTAGGTCGCGAGCAGCGCCTGCGCCTCGATCGGGTCGCCGAGCCGGGTGCCGGTGCCGTGCGCCTCGACGGCGTCCACCTCGGCGGCGGTCAGTCCGGCGTTGGCCAAGGCCTGCCGGATCACCCGCTGCTGAGCCGGACCGTTGGGCGCGGCGAGGCCGTTGGAGGCGCCGTCCTGGTTGATCGCGCTGCCACGGATCACCGCGAGCACCTGGTGGCCGTTGCGGCGCGCCTCGGACAGCCGCTCCAGCACCAGGATGCCGACGCCCTCGGCCCAGGAGGTGCCGTCGGCGGCGGCCGCGAAGGCCTTGCACCGGCCGTCGGCCGCCAGGCCGTTCTGCTTGTCGAACTCGGCGAACACCCCCGGGGAGACCATCACGGCGACACCGCCGGCCAGCGCCAGCTCGCACTCGCCGCGGCGCAGCGACTGGGCGGCCAGGTGCAGGGCGACCAGCGAGGAGGAGCAGGCCGTGTCCACGGTGACCGCGGGGCCCTCCAGGCCGAAGGTGTACGCGATCCGGCCGGACAGCACGCTGCTGACGGTGCCGGTGAGCAGGTGGCCCTCGACGTTGGCGGGCATCTCCATGCCGAGGCCGTAGCCGGAGGCGGAGGCACCGATCACCACGCCGGTGGACGAGTGGCCGAGGGAGTACGGGTCGATGCCGGCGTTCTCGAACGCCTCCCAGGCCGTCTCCAGCACCAGGCGCTGCTGCGGGTCCATCGCGAGGGCCTCGCGCGGCGAGATGCCGAACATGCCGGCGTCGAAGTCGGTGGCGTCCTCGACGAAGCCGCCGCGCCGGACGTAGCCGCCGCCCTCGGGCCAGCCGCGGTCGGTGGGGAAGCCGGTGACACCGTCCCGGCCCTCGGTGACCATCGCCCACAGCTGCTCGGCCGAGCGGACCCCGCCCGGGTAGCGGCAGCTCATGCCGACGATCGCGATCGGCTCGTCGTCCGCCGCGGCCGCCACCGGGCGCGCCGGCCGGGCCTCGTCGGGGGTGCCGAACAGCTCGCCGAGCAGGTACTCGGTCAGCGCGGCCGGCGTCGGGTGGTCGAAGACCAGTGTCGCCGCCAGCTTCAGGCCTGTCTCCGCGCCGAGCCGGTTGCGCAGCTCCACGGCGGTCAGCGAGTCGAAGCCCAGGTCGCGGAAGGCGCGTCGCGGCGCCACCGCCTCGGTCGTCGGGCGTCCCAGCACCAGCGCGGTGCGGTCCCGGACCACCTCCAGCAGCAGCCGCGACCGCTCGCCCTCGGGCGCGGCGGCGAGCGAGTCCCGCAACTCCGAGGAGGGGGCGGACGATCCGGTGTCCCCGGCCGTGTCGGCCCGGTCGGCCAGGCCGCTCAGCAGCGGGCTGGGCCGGCCGGAGACGAAGGCGGGCCCGAACCGCTCCCAGTCGACGTCCGCGACGGCCACGCAGCCCTCGTCCCGGTCGACGACCCCGGCCAGCGCCCGGATCGCCGCCGTACGGTCCAGCGCGGACAGGCCGCGGCGGCGCAGGTAGTCCTCAAAGCCGGCGTCCGCGGCCATGCCGGCCTCGGCCCACGGGCCCCAGGCGACCGAGGTCCCGGCCAGGCCGCGGGCCCGCCGGGCCTCCACCAGCGCGTCCAGGAAGGCGTTCCCGGCCGCGTAGGCGCCCTGGCCGCCGCTGCCCCAGGTGGCGGCGATGGAGGAGAAGACCACGAACAGGTCGACGTCGCCGGCCAGTTCGTCCAGGAGCGCGGCCCCGGCGGCCTTGCCGCCGATCACCTCGGCGACGGCCTCGGCGTCGGTGTCCATCAACGGGCCCGGCGCGCCGACCCCGGCGGTGTGCACCACGCCGCTCAGCGGGTGCTCGGCCGGGATCCCGGCCAGCAGCCCGGACAGCGCCTCCCGGTCGGTCACGTCGCAGGCGGCGACGGTCACCCGGGTGCCCAGCGCGGTCAGTTCGGCCACCAGCTCGTCCGCTCCCGGCGCGGCCGGGCCGCGGCGGCTGGTCAGCAGCAGGTGCGGCACGCCCCGCCCGGCCAGCCAGCGCGCCACGTCCCCGCCGAGGGCGCCCGTGCCGCCGGTGATCAGGACGGTGCCGTCGGTGCTCCACTCCGCCGCGGGCGCCCCGGACAGCGGTGCCCGGACCACCCGGCGGCCGAGCACCCGCGCCCCGCGCAGGGCCAGCTGGTCCTCCCCGCCCGCACCCGCGAGCAGCGCCGCCAGCCGGCGGCCCTCCTCGGCGCTGACGGTCTCCGGCAGGTCGACCAACCCGCCCCAGCGGCCGGGGTGTTCGAGTGCCGCGACCCGGCCGAGGCCCCACAGCAGGGACTGCTCGGGGGCCGGCGACCGGTCCTCGTCCCCGGTCGACACCGCGCCCCGGGTCAGGCACCAGAGCGGAGCCTGCGAGCCCGCGTCCCCGAGTGCCTGGACCAGCAGCAGCAGGGCGCCGAGGTCGGCGGGCACCGGAAGGTCCGCGGCGGACGAACCGGCCACGAACACCACGCCGGCGAAGTCCTCGGCGGCCAACCGCCCGGCGAGGGCGGGCCGGTCCCCGGTCAGCGGCAGCCGGGTGACCCGCGCACCGGCGGCCAGCAGCGCGGCGGCCACGTCCTCGGCGGCCGCGGACTCGTCCGCGGTGGCGAGCAGCCAGCTTCCGTTCGGCCCGGCGGCGTCCGGCAGCGGCAGCGGCTGCCACTCCACCCGGTAGCGCCAGGAGTCGACCACCGCCTCCTGGCGGCGCGAGCGCCGCCACGCGGAGAGCGCCGGGACGACGCCGTCCAGCACCTCCGGGGTGTCCGACAGCCGCAGGGTGGCGGCCAGCTCCGGGACGTCGGCGCGCTCCACGGCCGCCCAGAAGCGGGCGTCCTCGGCCGAGCCGGGCGCGTCGAGCGGGGCGTCGGGCCAGTAGCGCTCGCGCTGGAAGGCGTACGTCGGCAGGTCGAGCCGGCGCCCGGCCGACAGCACGGACCGCCAGTCGAGTTCGGCGCCGGTCGTCCACAGGGTGGCGAGCGCGGTCAGCGCGGTCTCGGACTCCGCGCGGTCACGGCGCATCAGCGGGGCGACCACGCCCTCGGCGAGCTGCTGCCCGACCAGGCCCGACAGCACGGCATCCGGGCCCAGCTCCACGAACCGGGTCACGCCCTCGCGGTGCAGGGCGTCGACGCCGTCGGCGAAGCGGACGGCCTCGCGGACCTGCCGGACCCAGTAGTCCGGCGTGGACAGCAGGCCGGGATCGGCGAGTTCGCCGGTCAGGTTGGAGACGACCGGAATCTGCGGCTCGGCGAAGGTCAACTCCGCGAGCACGGCCGCGAATTCGGCGAGCATCGGCTCCATCAGCGCCGAGTGGAAGGCGTGCGAGACCGTCAACCGGCGGGTCTTGCGGCCCTCGGCCTTCCAGCGCGCCGCGAACTCCTCGACCGCCTCGGTCGGGCCGGAAACCACCACGGAGGTGCGGCCGTTGACGGCCGCGACGTCCAGCCGGTCGCCGATCGCGTCACGGACCTCGGCCTCGGTGGCCTGCACCGCCAGCATCGCGCCGCCCTCGGGCAGCGCGTCCATCAACCGGCCGCGCGCCGCCACCAGGGCGCACGCGTCGGCCAGCGAGAACACGCCCGCCACATGAGCGGCCGCCACCTCGCCGATCGAGTGCCCGAGCAGGAAGTCGGGCATCACACCCCAGGACTCCAGCAGCCGGAACGACGCCACCTCGACCGCGAACAGCCCGGCCTGCGCCCACACCGTCCGGTCCAGGTCCTCGACGCCGTCGAGGACAACCTCGCGCACCGACCGCCCGAGCCTCGCGTCCAGCTCCGCACAGACCGCGTCGAAAGCCTCCGCGAAGGCGGGGAAAGCCTCGTACAACTCCCGGCCCATCCCGACCCGCTGCGCGCCCTGCCCCGTGAACAGGAACGCCGTCCGCCCCTCCACCGCGACACCCGCGACCACGCCGCCGGTCGGACGACCGTCCGCCAGCGCGCCGAGGCCGTCCAGCAGCCCCTCACGGCCACCGGTGCCCAGCACCACCGCGCGGTGGGCCAGCGCGGCCCGGGTCGTCGCCAGGGACCACGCCGCGTCGCCCGCGTCCACGTCCGGCCCGAACCGCTCGGCCAGCCGCGCCGCCTGGCCCCGCAGCGCCTGCGCGGTCTGCGCCGACACCGGCCACGCCACCGGGCGGACGCCCTGCCCGGGCGCCTCCGGTTCCGTCCGCGGCTCGGCCCCGGCCTCGGCCGGGCTCTCCTCGATGAGCACATGGGCGTTGGTACCGCTGACGCCGAACGCGGAGACACCGATCCGCCGGGTCCCCTCCGCCTGCGGCCAGGGCCGGGCCTCGGTCAGCAGCTCGACGCCGCCGCCCGTCCACTCGACGTGCGGGGTGGGCGCGTCCACGTGCAGGGTCGCCGGGAGCACGCCGTTGCGCAGCGCCAGCACGCTCTTGATCACGCCGACCGCGCCGGCGGCGGCCTGGGTGTGGCCGACGTTGGACTTCAGCGAGCCGAGCAGCAGCGGCCGGTCGGCCGTGCGGCCCCGGCCGTAGACGGCCTGCAGCGCCTCGGCCTCGATCGGGTCGCCGAGGCGGGTGCCGGTGCCGTGCGCCTCCACGGCGTCCACGTCGGCCGCCTCCAGCCGGGCGTTGGCCAGCGCCTGCCGGATCACCCGCTCCTGCGAGGGCCCGTTCGGCGCCGTCAGCCCGTTGGACGCACCGTCCTGGTTGACCGCGCTCCCCCGGACCACCGCCAGTACCTCGTGCCCGTTGCGGCGGGCGTCGGAGAGCCGTTCCAGCAGCAGGACGCCGACGCCCTCGGACCAGCCGGTGCCGTCCGCCGCCGCCGCGAAGGACTTGCAGCGGCCGTCGGCGGCCAGGCCGCCCTGCTTGCCGAACTCGGCGAAGGCGGCCGGGGTGCTGATCACCGCGACGCCGCCGACCAGGGCCAGGCCGCACTCTCCCTGGCGCAGCGACTGGACCGCCAGGTGCAGTGCCACCAGCGCGGAGGAGCACGCGGTGTCCACGGTGACCGCCGGGCCCTCCAGCCCGAACACGTACGAGAGCCGGCCGGAGAGCACCCCGCTCGCGGTGCCGGTCAGGTGGTATCCCGCGGTGTTCTCGGGGAGCCGGCCGGCTCCGTCGTAGCCGGACGGGGAGGCGCCGACGAAGACGCCGGTCGCCGTGCCGGCCACCGAGTGGGGATCGATGCCCGCCCGTTCGAAGGTCTCCCAGGCGACCTCCAGCAGCAGCCGCTGCTGCGGGTCCATCGCCAGCGCCTCGCGCGGGTTGATGCCGAACAGCTCGGCGTCGAACCCGGTCGCGTCGCCGAGGAAGCCGCCCCGGCGGGCGTAGTCGCGGCTGCCGGGGAAGGACTCCTCCCAGCCGCGGTCGGTCGGGAACCCGCCGATCGCGTCGGTGCCGTCCGCGACCAGCCGCCACAGGTCCTCGGGGCCGGTGACGCCGCCCGGCAGCCGGCAGCCCAGCGCGACGATCGCGATCGGCTCGCGGGCCGCCGCCTGGATCTCCCGGTTCTGCCTGCGCAGGCGCTCGACCTCCTTGAGGGAGGCCCGAAGTGCTTCGACCGCCTTGTCACCGCGGGTGTTCATCGATTTCTCCATGGCTCAGGCGTCGTCTCGTTCGGTGTTCAGGGCCATCTCGATCAGCGCGTCGGCGTCCAGATCGTCCAGGTCGTCAAGGTCGTCGTCGTCCGGCACGTGCGCACCGTCCGGACCGTCCAACTGGTCCGGGCCGTCGGGCCCGTCGGGTGTGCCGGGTGTACCGGGTGTGCCCGACGGCGCCGGGTCCGCCAGGCTCAGCAGGGTGTCCATCAGTCCGGCCTCCCGCAGCCGCTCGATCGGGATGGCCGCCAGCGCCGCGCGGACCGCCGCCTCGTCCGGCCCGGCGGGCCGCTCCTCGGTCAGGACGCCCAGCTCCTCACCGAGGAAGGCGGCCACCCGCTGGGGGGTGCGGTGGTTGAACACCAGGCTCGGCGGCAGGCGCAGGCCGGTCACCCGGCTCAGCCGGTTGCGCAGCTCGACCGCGGTCAAGGAGTCGAAGCCGAGGTCCTTGAACGCCTGGCCGGCCGCGACGGAGCGGCCGTCCTGGTAGCGCAGCACGGTGGCCGCCTCGGCCCGCACCACGTCGACCAGGATCTGCGGGCGCCGGCGCGGCGGCGCCGCCGCCAGCCGGGCGGCGAGGGCGGACGCCTCGTCGGCGTCCTCCGCCGCGGCCGGCTCCGCGCTCGCGGCCGCCGCCGGCTCCTCCAGCAGTTCGTGCAGCAGCGGGCTGGGCCGGACGGAGGTGAACGCCGCGCCGAAGACCTCCCAGTCCACGTCGGCCACGGTCAGACCGCTCTCCGCCCGGTCGACGGCCTGGGCGAGGGCCTGAACGCCGAGTTCGGGATCCATCGGGGTGACGCCGCGGCGCAGCAGGCCGCCGGTGTCCCCGCTGACGGCCAGTCCGGCGCCCGCCCACGCCCCCCAGGCCACCGAGGTGCCGGCCAGGCCGCCGGCCCGACGGTGCTCCACCAGGGCGTCCAGGAAGGCGTTGCCCGCCGCGTACGCGCCCTGTCCGCCGCCGCCCCAGACCGCGGCGATCGAGGAGAAGACGACGAACTGCTCCAGGTCGAGCCCGGCGGTCAGCTCGTGCAGGTGCACCGCTCCCCCGAGCTTCGCGGCCAGCACCGCGTCGAGCCGGTCGGTGTCGGCCTCGTCCAGCCGGCCCAGGCCGTCGACCCCGGCGGCGTGCAGCACGGCGGTCAGCGGCAGGTCCTGCGGCACGGCGGCCAGCACGCGGGCCAGGGCGGCGCGGTCGGCCACGTCGCACGCGGCGAGGGTGACCCGGCTGCCGTACCCGGCCAGTTCGGCCGCGAGCTCCCGCGCGCCGGGGGTGTCCGCCCCGCGCCGGCCGAGCAGCACCAGGTGCGCGGCGCCGCGCCGGGCCAGCCACCGGGCGGAGTCCGCGCCGAGCGCGCCAAGCCCGCCGGTCACCAGGACCGTTCCGGTGGGCCGCCAGCCCTCGGGCGCCGGAACGGCGGTGTCCAGCGGGGCGCGCACCAGCCGGCGGGCCAGCAGGCCCGTCCCGCGAATCGCGACCTGGTCCTCGCCGGTGTCCTCGCCGAGCAGGACGGTCAGCAGGTCGGCGGCACGGGCGTCCACGGTGACCGGAAGGTCGACCAGGCCGCCCCAGCGCTCCGGGTTCTCCAGCGCGGCCACCCGGCCGAGGCCCCAGACCGACGCCTGGGCCGGGCTGTCCAGCGGATCGTCCCCGCCGGTGCGGACGGCGCCCCGGGTGGCCACCCAGAGCGGCGCCTCGATCCCCGCGCCGCCGAGCGCCTGGAGCAGGGCCACGGTGGCGGCGGTGCCCTCGGGCAGCGCCGATCCGGGCAGCGCGGAGCCGACGGCGGCGGTCAGCGACAGGACGCCGGAGACCTCACCCACCGCTCCGGCCGCCTCGGCGAGCAGGGCGGCCAGCGCGTCCCGGCCGGTGCCCGGGTCGACCACGACGGTGACCTCGGCCCCGGCGGACCGGAGCGCGGCGGTGGCCCACTCGGTCAGCTCGGAGTCCTGCGGCGCGACGACCAGCCAGCCGCCGTCAAGCAGCCCCGTGGCGGGCAGACCGGTCAGCGGCGTCCAGTCGACGCGGTAGCGCCAGCCGTCGATCGTCGCGTCCCGGCGGCGCCGGGTCCGCCACGCGGCGAGCGCGGGCACGACCGGGTCCAGCGCCTGCGGGCCGAGGTCCAGCGTGTCGGCCAGCTCCGCCAGGTCGCCGCGCTCCACGGCGGCCCAGAACCCGGCCTCCGCCGGGTCCGCCGGGTCGGCGTCCTGCGGCTTGCCGGCCGGGGCCTGGACCGGGTCCGGCCAGTAGCGGTCCCGCTGGAAGGCGTAGGTCGGCAGCGGAAGGTGACGGGCCGTGGGCAGCAGCGCGGACCAGTCGATCGCGACACCCGCCGTCCAGAGCGCGGCCAGCGCGGTCAGGACGGTCTCGCGGCCGTCCCGGTCCTTGCGCAGCAGCGGCACGCCGACCGCGTCGGGGGCGCTCTGCGCGGCCAGCGCGGTCAGCACACCGTCCGGACCGAGCTCCACGAGACGGGTGACGCCCTCGCGGTACAGGGTCTCGACGCCGTCGGCGAAGCGGACGGCCTCCCGGACCTGCCGCACCCAGTACTCGGGGGTGGCGAGCAGGCCCGGCTCGGCGATCCCGCCGGTCAGGTTGGAGACGAGCGGGATCCTGGGCTCGGCGAAGGTCAACTTCGCGAGGACGGCGGCGAATTCTTCGAGCATCGGCTCCATCAGGGCCGAGTGGAAGGCGTGCGAGACCGTGAGCCGGCGGGTCTTGCGACCCTCGGCCGACCAGCGCGCGGCGAACTCCTCGACCACCTCGGTCGGACCGGAAACCACCACGGAGGTCGGGCCGTTGACGGCCGCCACGTCCAGGCGGTCGCCGACCGCGTCACGGACCTCCGCCTCGGTGGCCTGCACGGCGAGCATCGCCCCGCCCTCGGGCAGCGCCTGCATCAGCCGGCCCCGCGCCGCCACCAGGGCGCACGCGTCCGGCAGCGGGAAGACCCCTGCGACGTGGGCGGCGGCGATCTCGCCGATCGAGTGCCCGAGCAGGAAGTCGGCCGTCACGCCCCAGGATTCGAGCAACCGGTACGAGGCGACCTCGACCGCGAACAGCCCGGCCTGCGCCCACACCGTCCGGTCCAGCTCCTCCGCCCCGTCGAACACCACGTCCTTCACCCGCTGGTCCAGCAGCAGGTCGAACTCCGCGCAGACCGCGTCGAAGGCCGCCGCGAAGGCGGGGAACGCCTCGTGCAGCTCCCGGCCCATGCCGACCCGCTGCGCACCCTGCCCGGTGAACAGGAACGCCGTCCGCCCCTCCGCCGCGACACCGGAGACGACCCCGCCCGCGGAGCGCCCGTCCGCCAGCGCGGCCAGACCGTCCCGCAGTGCCGCCCGGTCGTCGCCGAACACCACCGCACGGTGCTCCAGCGCGGCCCGGGAGAGCAGCGTCGACGCCACCTCCACCGGCCCGAACTCCGGCTCCCCGCCGAGGAATTCGGCCAGTCGCCCGGCCTGCGCCGCAAGCGCGCCGGCCGAGCGTCCCGACACGAGCCAGGGCAGCACGCCCTGTGCGGTCTCCGGCTCCTCGACCGCCACCGCCGGAGCGGCCTCCAGGATCACGTGGGCGTTGGTGCCGCTGATCCCGAAGGAGGACACGCCCGCGCGACGCGGGCGACCGGCCTCCGGCCACGGCCGGGCCTCGGTCAGCAGCTCGACCGCGCCCGCCGACCAGTCCACCTCGGAGGTCCGCCGCTCCGCGTGCAGGGTGGCCGGCAGCACCCCGTGCCGCAGCGCCTGCACCATCTTGATCACACCCGCCACACCGGCCGCGGCCTGGGTGTGCCCGATGTTCGACTTGATCGAGCCGAGCCAGAGCGGCTCGCCGTCGCGGCCCTGCCCGTAGGTGGCCAGCAGCGCCTGGGCCTCGATCGGGTCGCCCAGGCTGGTGCCGGTGCCGTGCGCCTCGACGGCGTCCACCTCGGCGGCCGACACCCCGGCGCTCGCCAGCGCCTGACGGATCACCCGTTGCTGAGCCGGACCGTTCGGCGCGGTGAGGCCGTTGGACGCACCGTCCTGGTTGACCGCGCTGCCGCGCACCACGGCCAGCACCTGGTGCCCGAGCCGCCGGGCGTCCGACAGCCGCTCGACCACCAGCACGCCGACGCCCTCGCCCCAGCCCGTACCGTCCGCGCCGGCCGCGAAGGGCTTGCAGCGGCCGTCCGCCGCCAGCCCGCCCTGCCGGGCGAACTCGGTGAACACCCCGGAGCCGGTCATCACCGTCACCCCGCTCGCGAGGGCCAGGTCGCACTCGCCGGAGCGCAGCGCCTGCGCCGCGAGGTGCAGCGCGACCAGCGAGGACGAGCAGGCCGTGTCCACGGTCATCGCCGGGCCCTCCAGCCCGAACGCGTACGCCACCCGGCCGGACAGGACGCTGGTCGCGCCACCGGTCAGCCGGTGCCCCTCGGTGTCCTGCGGCAGGTCCACGTCGACGCCGTAGTAGGACGGCGCGGCGCCGGCGAAGACGCCGATCGGCTCGCCCTTGAGCGCCCGGGGATCGAGGCCGGCGGATTCGAAGGCCTCCCAGGAGGCCTCCAGCAGCAGCCGCTGCTGCGGGTCCATCGCCAGCGCCTCGCGCGGCGAGATCCCGAACAGCCCGGCGTCGAAGTCCGCGACGCCGTCGACGAAGCCCCCGAGGGTGGCGTAGGCGCCGGACTGCCCGGTGAGGTCCCAGCCGCGGTCGGCCGGGAACCGCACGATCCCGTCCCCGCCCGTGGAGACCAGTCGCCACAGGTCGGCCGGGGAGGCCACGTGGCCGGGGAAGCGGCAGGACATGCCGACGATGGCGATCGGCTCGCCGGGGTCGGCGACGGCAGCCGTCGCGCGGGGCCGGGCGGCCTCCTCGGCCGCGCCGAGCAGCAGGGTGGCGAGGAAGTCCGCGAGGGCCGCGGCCGTCGGGTAGTCGAACACCAGGGTGGCGGGCAGCCGCCGGCCGGTGGCGGTGTTCAGCCGGTTGCGCAGTTCCACCGCGGCCAGCGAGTCGACGCCGAGGTCCTTGAACGCCTGCTGCGGCCCGACCGCCTCGGCACCCGCGTGGCCGAGCACGGTGGCCGTGTTCGTCCGGACCAGGTCGAGCAGCAGCTGCCGCCGCTCGCCGTCCTCCAGGCCCCGGAGGCGGCGTTCCAGCGTGGCCTGCCCGCCCGTCACCGGGCCGTCGGCGGCCTGCCGCAGGGTGGGGCGGACCAGGCCGCGCAGCAGGGACGGCGGCTCGGCGCCCGAGGCGCGGGCGGCCGCGAGGTCGAGCGGGACCGGCAGCAGGTGCGCGGCGGGCAGGGCGGCCGCGCGATCGTGGAGGGCGAGTCCGAGCTCGGCGGTCAGCGTGCCGGAGAGCCGGTCGCCGCTGGTCACGGTGGCACCCTCGGCGAGGTGTCCGGTGAGGGCGCTGGCCTTCGCCCACAGGCCCCACCCGAGCGACTGCGCGGGCAGGCCGTGCGCCCGGCGGTGCGCGGCGAGGGCGTCCAGGAAGGCGTTCGCGGCCGCGTAGTTGGCCTGGCCGCCGGTGCCGAAGGTCCCCGCGGCGGAGGAGTAGAGCACGAACGCGGCCAGGTCGGCGTCGGCGGTGAGCTCGTGCAGGTTGACGGCCGCGTCCACCTTGGGGCGCAGCACCGCGTCGAGCCGGGCCGGGGTGAGCGCGCCGAACACGCCGTCGTCCAGGACGCCCGCGGTGTGCACCACGCCGGTGAGCGGGTGCTCGGCGGGGATCGCGGCGAGCACCGCGGCCAGCGCCTCGCGGTCGGCGGCGTCGCAGGCCGCGACGGTCGCCTCGGCGCCCAGTTCCCGCAGTTCGGCGACGAGTTCGGCGGCACCGGGCGCCTCCTGGCCCTGACGGCTCAGCAGGAGCAGGTGCCGTACGCCGTGCTCGGCGACCAGGTGGCGGGCCAGCAGCCCGCCCAGGGTGCCGGTGCCGCCGGTGATCAGGACGGTGCCCTCGGGGTCGAGCGGCGCCGGGACGGTGAGGACGTTCTTGCCGATGTGCTTGGCCTGGCCGATGTACCGGAAGGCCTCGACGGCGTTGCGCACGTCCCAGGCCGTGGTCGGCAGGTCGTGCAGCGCGCCGGCGTCGAACAGCGCGATGACCTCGGCGAGGATCTCGCCCATCCGCACCGGTCCGGCCTCGCCGAGGTCGAAGGCTCGGTAGCGCACGTCCCCGCGCGGGAGGTCGGTGCGGACGTCGGCCTTGCCCATCTCCAGGAAGCGGCCGCCGGGCGCGAGCAGGCGCAGCGAGGCGTCGACGAACTCGCCGGCCAGGGCGTTGAGCACGACGTCCACGCCGCGTCCGCCGGTGGCGGCCCGGAAGGACTCCTCGAAGTCCAGGTCGCGGGAGGAGGCGATGCGGGTGTCGTCGAGGCCCTGGGCGCGCAGCACGTCCCACTTGCCGGCGCTGGCCGTGCCGTAGACGTCGAGGCCCAGGTGCCGGCCGAGCTGGACGGCGGCCATGCCGACGCCCCCGGCCGCGGCGTGCACCAGCACGGACTCGCCGGGCCGGACGTCGGCCAGGTCGCGCAGCCCGTAGTAGGCCGTCGCGAACACCAGCGGGACGGCGGCGGCCCGGCCGAAGGTCCAGCCGTCGGGGATGCGGGCCAGCAGGTCGCGGGCCGTGACCGCGGTGGCGGCGATGCCGCCGGAGAAGAAGCCGAACACCCGGTCGCCGGGGGCGAGGTCGGTGACGCCGGGGCCGGTCCCGACCACCACGCCGGAGGCCTCGGCGCCCATCGGCGCGCGCTCCGGGTACATGCCGAGCGCGAGCAGCACGTCGCGGAAGTTCACGCCGGCGGCGCGGACGGCGACCCGCACCTCGCCGGGGCCGAGCGGCCGGTCGGCGTCCGGAGCGGGGACCAGGGCGAGGTTCTCCAGCGTCCCGGGGCCGAGGGTGTCCAGGCGCCAGGCCTCCCGGCCGGACGGTACGGCGAGCGTGTCCGAGGGCCGGGCCAGCCGGGCGGCGAGGACGGCGCCGTCGCGGACGGCCAGCACCGGCTCGTCGCCGTGGGCGGCGACCGGGCACCAGTCGTCGGCCGGGGCCTCGCCGTCCAGGTCGACCAGCACGATCCGGCCGGGGTTCTCGGTCTGCGCGGAGCGGACCAGGCCCCGGACCGCGGCGGCGACCAGGTCGACCGGCTCCTGGCCCACGGCGACGGCGCCGCGGGTCACGACCACCAGCCGGGTGTCCGCCAGCCGCTCCTCGGCCAGCCAGGCCTGGAGGTCCGTCAGGAGGCGGCCGGCCGTCTCCCGCACCCTGGCCGGCAGGTCGACGGCCTCGGCGGCGGTGACGGGGACCGGCAGCACGACGGCCTGCGGCGCCGGGCGTCCGCCGTCGAGCGCGGCGACCAGCTCGGCGAGCCCGGCGTACCGGGGCGCGTCGAGCGGCGGGACGGCGGGCGCGGGGGTGTCCGCGCCGCCCGGGGCGGGCGCACCGAGCACGGCCCAGGTCGCGGGCCCGGCACCGGCGGCGCCCGCCGGCGTGACCGCGGTCCAGTCCAGCGCGAACAGCGCCTCGGCGACGGCCGGGCCGACGGCGGGGCGCAGCTGCTCGGCCTCGACCTCCCGCAGCACCAGGGACTCGATGGTCATGACGGGCGCCCCGGTGCCGTCGGCGACGCTCAGCGCCACGCCGTCGGCGGTCACGGTCAGGGTGACCCGCAGCACTGCGGCACCGGCCGCGTGCAGCCGGACGCCGGTCCAGGCGAACGGCATCCGGGCGGCCCGGTGGGCGTCCACGGCGGCGGAGAAGCCGACCGCGTGCAGTGCGGCGTCCAGCAGCGCGGGGTGCAGGCCGTACGCCTGCGCCTGACCGGCGGCGGCCTCGGGGAGCAGCACCTCGGCGTGGACGCTGTCACCGTCGCTCCAGGCCGCGTGCAGGCCCTGGAAGACCGGTCCGTAGCCGTAGCCGACGGCCGTCAGGCGGTCGTAGAAGCCGTCGAGGTCGACGGGCTCGACCCCCACCGGCGGCCAGGTTCCGGCAGCGGCGGAGCCGTCGGCGGCCGGGGTGGCGGAGCCCGCCGGGGAGAGCACCCCGGTCGCGTGGCACACCCACGCGGCGTCCTCCGCCTCGGAGCGCGACAGGACCTGCACGGTGCGGTCCCCGGCCTCGTCGGCCTCGGAGACGCTCACCTGGACGGCGACGCCGCCCTGCTGCGGCAGCACCAGCGGCGACTGGATCACCAGCTCGCGCAGCACCTCGCAGCCGGCCTCGCGGCCCGCCCTCAGCGCCATCTCCACCAGGGCGGTGCCGGGGACGAGCACGGTCTCCAGGACGGCGTGGTCGGCGAGCCAGGGGTGCACGGCCAGGCTCAGCCGCCCGGTCAGCACCAGTCCCCCGCCGTGCAGGGCGACGACCGCGCCCAGCAGCGGGTGCCGGGCCCCGGTCTGGCCGAGGGCCTTCACGTCGCCCGCCCCGGCGGTCGGCTTCGGCCAGTACCGCTGCCGCTGGAAGGCGTAGGTCGGCAGGTCGAGCCGGCGTCCGCCGGTGACGACCAGGGACCAGTCGAGTTCGATGCCGCTCGTCCACAGGGTGGCGATCGCGGTCAGCGCGGTCTCGGACTCCGCGCGGTCACGGCGCATCAGCGGGGCGACCACGCCCTCGGCGAGCTGCTGCCCGACCAGGCCCGACAGCACGGCGTCCGGGCCCAGCTCGACGTAGCGGGTGACGCCCCAGCCGTGCAGCGCTTCGACGCCGTCGGCGAAGCGGACGGCCTCGCGGACCTGACGGACCCAGTAGTCCGGCGTGGACAGCAGGCCGGGATCGGCGAGTTCGCCGGTCAGGTTGGAGACGACCGGAATCTGCGGCTCGGCGAAGTTCAACTCCGCGAGCACGGCGGCGAATTCGGCGAGCATCGGCTCCATCAGCGCCGAGTGGAAGGCGTGCGAGACCGTCAGTCGACGGGTCTTGCGGCCCTCGGCCGACCAGCGGGCCGCGAACTCCTCGACGACCTCCGCCGGTCCGGAAACCACCACGGAGGTACGGCCGTTGACGGCCGCGACGTCCAGCCGGTCGCCGATCGTCTCACGGACCTCGGCCTCGGTGGCCTGGACGGCGAGCATCGCCCCGCCGCTCGGCAGCGCGTCCATCAACCGCCCGCGCGCCGCCACCAGGGCGCACGCGTCGGCGAGGGAGAACACGCCAGCCACATGAGCGGCCGCCACCTCACCGATCGAGTGCCCGAGCAGGAAGTCGGGCATCACACCCCAGGACTCCAGCAGCCGGAACGACGCCACCTCGACCGCGAACAGCCCGGCCTGCGCCCACACCGTCCGGTCCAGGTCCTCGACGCCCTCGAGGACGACCTCGCGAACCGACCGCCCGAGCCTCCCGTCCAGCTCCGCGCAGACCGCGTCGAACGCCCCGGCGAACACCGGGAACGCCTCGTACAGCCCCCGGCCCATCCCGACCCGCTGCGCGCCCTGCCCCGTGAACAGGAACGCCGTCCGGCCCTCCGCCGCGACACCGGTCACTACCCCGCCCGAGGGACGACCGTCCGCCAGCGCGGCCAGGCCGTCCAGCAGCGCCGCCCGGTCGGACCCGAGCAGCACCGCGCGGTGCTCCAGCGCGGCCCGGGAGAGCAGCGTCCCCGCCACCTCCACCGGTGCGAACTCCGGCTCCCCGCCGAGGAATTCGGCCAGTCGCCCAGCCTGTGCCGCCAGCGCCTCGGACGATCCGCCCGACACCGGCCACGGCGCCATGCCGTTCGGCGCCGGGGGCTCCTCCACCGGAGCCCCCTCCGCCGAAGCCCCCTCCACCGAAAGCTCCGGCGCCGACTCCAGGATGACGTGGGCGTTGGTGCCGCTGATCCCGAAGGAGGACACACCCGCGCGGCGCGGACGGTCCGCCTCCGGCCACGGCCGGGCCTCGGTCAGCAGCTCGACCGCGCCGGTCGTCCAGTCGACGTGCGGGGACGGCGCGTCCGCGTGCAGGGTGGCCGGAAGGACGCCCTGCCGCATCGCCTGCACCATCTTGATGACGCCCGCGACACCGGCCGCCGCCTGGGTGTGCCCGATGTTCGACTTGATCGAGCCCAGCCACAGCGGCCGCCCCTCGGGGCGCTCCTGCCCGTAGGTGGCCAGCAGCGCCTGCGCCTCGATCGGGTCGCCCAGGCTGGTGCCGGTGCCGTGCGCCTCCACGGCGTCCACCTCGGCCGCCTCCAGCCGGGCGTTGGCCAGCGCCTGCCGGATCACCCGCTCCTGCGAGGGACCGTTCGGCGCCGTCAGCCCGTTGGACGCGCCGTCCTGGTTGACCGCGCTCCCCCGCACCACCGCCAGCACCTGGTGCCCGAGCCGCTGCGCGTCCGACAGCCGCTCCAGCACCAGCACGCCGACGCCCTCGCCCCAGCCCGTGCCGTCCGCGCCGGCCGCGAAGGCCTTGCAGCGGCCGTCCGCCGCCAGCCCGCCCTGCCGGTTGAAGCTGGCATACCCGCCGGGGGTGGACATCACGGTGGCGCCGCCCGCGAGGGCCAGGTCGCACTCGCCGGAGCGCAGCGCGTGCGCCGCGAGGTGCATGGCGACCAGCGAGGACGAGCAGGCCGTGTCCACGGTGACCGCCGGGCCCTCCAGCCCGAACACGTACGAGAGCCGGCCGGACATCACGCTGGCGGTGGTGCCGGTGGCGATGTGCCCCTCCAGGCCCTCCGGGGAGGCGAGCGCGACCAGGCCGTAGTCCTGGCCGTTGGTGCCCGCGAACACCCCGGTTCGGCTGCCGCGCAGCGCGCGCGGGTTCAGGCCGGCGGCCTCGAAGGCCTCCCAGGAGGCCTCCAGCAGCAGGCGCTGCTGCGGGTCCATGGCGGTGGCCTCGCGCGGGCTGATGCCGAAGAACGCGGCGTCGAACTCGTCGGCGTCGTGGAGGAAGCCGCCCTGCCGGGCGTAGTCGTCGTCCTCGTCCTCGGCCCAGCCCCGGTTGGCCGGGAAGTCGCCGACCGCGTCGGTGCGTTCGGCCACCAGCCGCCACAGCTCGGCGGGCGTCCGCACCCCGCCGGGGAAGCGGCAGCCCATGCCGACGATGGCGATCGGCTCCTGCGCGCGGTCCTCGATGGTGCGGATCCGGCGGTGCGCCTGGCGGAGCTCGCCCGTCACCCACTTCAGATGGTCGAGCAGCTTCTGGTCATCCGCCATGGATCTTCCCCTTCACGAACGGTGCCTCGACGACGATCAAGCCGGGCCCCCGAATTCCTTCCGGATGAGGTCGAGGACCTCATCGGCGCTGGCGTCGTCCAGCGCGTCGTCCGATTGCGTCTCGCCCGTGCCCGCCAGGCGGGCCAGCAGGCCCTGGAGCCGGGCGGCGACGTCCGCCCGTTCCCGCTCGTCGGCGTCGAGCCGCAGCAGCCTGGCCTCCAGCCGGTCCAGGTCCGCCACCAGGTCGACCGTCCGGTCGGCCTCCTCGGGCAGCAGCAGGCTGCCGAGGTGGGCGCCGAGCGCGGTGGGCGTCGGGTGGTCGAACACCAGCGTGGCCGGCAGGTTGAGACCGGTCTCGTGGTGCAGCAGGTTGCGGAACTCCACCGCGATCAGCGAGTCGAACCCGATCGAGCGGAACGCCTGGTCCGGTGCGACGGCCTCGGCGCTGTCGCGGCCGAGGACCGCGGCGGCGCGGGCGCGGACCAGGTCGAGCAGCATCCGCTGCCGCTGCGGGGCGGGCAGCGCCGCCAGTTCCCGGCGCAGCCCGGCGGAGCCGTCGAGCACGACCGTCTCGGCCACCGACGGGACCAGCGCCGCGAACTCCGCCAGGTCGCGCATCAGCGGGTTCGGCCGCGTCCCGGCGAACCGGGGCGCGAAGGTGGGCCAGTCGATGTCCGCGACCACCAGGTTCGGCCGGTCCCCACCGATCGCCCGGGCCAGGGCCCGGACCGCCGAACGCGGGTCCATCGCCGGGACCCCGCTGCGGCGCAGCCGGTCCGTCACGACCTGACCGGTGGCCATGCCGTCCTGCGCCCACGGGCCCCAGGCCACCGACACACCGGGCAGGCCCCGGTCGTGCCGGTGCTCCATCCAGGCGTCCAGGAAGGCGTTCGCCGCGGCGTAGTTGCCCTGTCCGGCGCTGCCGATGGTGCCGGCCAGCGAGGAGAACGCCACGAAGAAGTCCAGGTCACCGGTGAGTTCGTCCAGGTGCACCAGTCCGGACGCCTTCGCCGCCAGGACGGTGGCGAACCGCTCCGGGGTGAGGGCGTCGAGCGTGCCGTCGTCCAGGACCCCGGCCGCGTGCACCACGCCGATCAGCGGGGCGTCGGACGGGACCTGCGCCAGCACCGCCGCCAGCGCGTCGCGGTCGGCGGCGTCGCAGGCCGCGACGGTCGCCTCGGCGCCCAGTTCGGTGAGTTCCGCGACGAGTTCGGCGGCGCCGGGCGCCTCCGGGCCGCGGCGGCCGGTCAGCAGCAGCCGGGTGACGCCGGACTCGGCGAGCCAGCGGGCGACCACCGCGCCCAGCGCGCCGGTTCCGCCGGTGACCAGCACCGTGCCCGGGCCGGACGGCGCCCACGAGGGCTCCGCCGCACCGTCGGTGGCGTCGACCCGGACGAGGCGCCGCACGAGGGCCTGGCCCGCGCCGCGAAGCGCGACCTGGTCCTCGCCCGGTGCGCCGCCCAGCACGCCGGCCAGGGTCCGGCCGGCCGCGGCGTCCACGGTCTCCGGCAGGTCGACCAGGCCGCCCCAGCGCTGCGGGTGCTCCAGCGCGGCGGCCCGGCCGAGGCCCCACACCTGCGCCTGCGCCGGGTCGGCGAGCAGGTCGCCGGGGCCGGTCCGGACGGCGCCGCGGGTGAGCGTCCACAGCGGCGTCTTCAGGTTGGCGTCGCCGAGCGCCTGCACTGTCACCAGGGTGGCGGCCACGGCCGGCGACACGGCGCGGTCGGCGTCCGGGCCGTCGTGGGCGGCGGCCAGCAGCACCGCGCCGGCCACGTCGGGCACGCCCTCGACCGCGGCCAGGAGGCGGGCCGCCAGAGCGGCCCGGTCGAGGTCCGCCGGGTCCAGTACGAGGTCGACGGTGAGCGCCCCGGCGGAGCGGATCGCCGTGCGCACGCCCTCGGCCGGGTCCCGGTCGGTCCCGTCGAGGACCAGCACCAGCCAGCTCCCGTCCAGTTCGGGCTCGGCGACCGGCGCCGGGACCGGCTTCCAGGTGACCTCGTAGCGCCAGCTGTCGAGCATCGAGTCCCGGCGGCGCAGCCGGCGCCAGGAGGAGAGCGCGGGCAGGATCTCGCCGAGCACCTCGGACCGCTCGCCGAGGCGCAGCGTGCCCGCCAGTTCGGCCAGGTCCTCGCGCTCGACGGCCTCCCAGAACCGGGACTCCACGGCGTCCCCGGACGGCAGCGGCGCGGGCGCCGGGGTCGGCCAGAACCGCTCGTGGTGGAAGGCGTACGTCGGCAGGTCGACCCGCCGGCCGCGCGGCAGGACCGCCGGCCAGTCCACCTCGGCGCCGGCCGTCCAGAGCCGGGCCAGCGCGTGCAGCGCCGTCCCGGCCTCGTTCCGGTCGCGCCGCATCACGGGGGCGAACACGGCCTTGGCGACGGACTGCTGGGCCATCGCGCAGAGCACGCCGTCGGGGCCGAGCTCCACGAAGCGGGTCACGCCCTCACGGTGCAGGGCCTCGACGCCGTCGGCGAAGCGGACGGCCTCGCGGACCTGGCGCAGCCAGTACTCGGGGGTGGTGAGGAGACCGGGTTCGGCGATCCCGCCGGTCAGGTTGGAGACGACCGGGATCCGCGGCTCGGCGAAGGTCAACTCCGCGAGGACGGCCGCAAATTCGGCGAGCATCGGCTCCATCAGGGCCGAGTGGAAGGCGTGCGAGACGGTCAGCCGGCTGGTCTTGCGGCCCTCGGCCTTCCAACGCGCCGCGAACTCCTCGACCACCTCGATCGGACCGGAAACCACCAGCGAGGTCGGGCCGTTGACGGCCGCGACGTCCAGGCGGTCGCCGATCGCGTCGCGGACCTCGGCCTCGGTGGCCTGCACCGCCAGCATCGCCCCGCCGCTCGGCAGCGCCTGCATCAGCCGGCCCCGCGCCGCCACCAGGGCGCACGCGTCCGCCAGCGAGAACACGCCCGCCGCATGGGCGGCCGCGATCTCACCGATCGAGTGCCCGAGCAGGAACTCCGGTGCCACACCCCAGGATTCGAGCAGTCGGAAGGACGCCACCTCGACCGCGAACAGCCCGGCCTGCGCCCACACCGTACGGTCCAGATCCTCGACGCCCTCGAACACCACGTCCTTCACCCGCCGGTCCAGCAGCAGATCGAACTCCGCGCAGACCGCGTCGAAGGCCGCCGCGAACACCGGCTGCGCGTCGTACAACTCCCGGCCCATGCCCGCGCGCTGGGCGCCCTGGCCGGTGAACAGGAAGGCCAGGCGGCCCTCCCGCACAGTGCCGGTCACCACGTCCGCCGAGAAGGCCGCCGAGGCGAGGGCCCCGGCGCCGGAGCGCAGCGCGTCCCGGTCGGCGCCGAGCACGACGGCGCGGTGCGCCAGCCCGGCCCGTCCGGTCGCCAGCGACCAGGCCGCGTCCACCGGGTCGTGGCCGGGTTCGGCGTCCAGGTGCGCGGTGAGCCGCTGTGCCTGGGCCCGCAGCGATTCGGCGCTCTGCCCGGAGAGCAGCCACGGCAGACCGCCCGCCGGCACGGCGGTCGGGGGCTCCACCGCTTCCGCCGCTTCCGCCGACTCCACCGGGTCCGCCGGGGCGGACTCCAGGATGATGTGGGCGTTGGTGCCGCTGATGCCGAAGGAGGAGACACCGGCCCGGCGCGGCCGGTCCAGCTCGGGCCACGGGCGGGACTCGGTGAGCAGTTCCACCGCGCCCGCCGACCAGTCGACCTGGGGCGACGGCTCACCGACGTGCAGGGTGGCCGGCAGCACGCCGTGCCGCAGCGCCTGCACCATCTTGATCACACCCGCCACACCGGCCGCGGCCTGGGTGTGGCCGATGTTGGACTTGATCGAGCCGAGCCAGAGCGGTTCGCCCGCACGCTCCCGGCCGTACGTGGCCAGCAGCGCCTGCGCCTCGATCGGGTCGCCGAGCCTGGTGCCGGTGCCGTGCGCCTCGACGGCGTCCACGTCCGCGGCCGTCAGTCCGGCGTTGGCGAGTGCCTGGCGGATCACCCGCTGCTGAGCAGGGCCGTTCGGGGCGGTCAGGCCGTTGGAGGCGCCGTCCTGGTTGACCGCGCTGCCCCGCACCACAGCCAGCACCCGGTGCCCGTTGCGGCGCGCGTCCGAGAGCCGCTCGACCAGCAGGACGCCGACGCCCTCGCCCCAGCCCGTACCGTCCGCGTCCGCCGCGAAGGCCTTGCAGCGGCCGTCGGCGGCCAGGCCGCCCTGGCGGTCGAACTCGCTGAACACGCCCGGCGTGGACATCACGGTGACACCGCCGGCCAGCGCCAGTTCGCACTCGCCGCGGCGCAGCGCCTGCGCCGCGAGGTGCAGGGCGACCAGGGAGGCGGAGCAGGCCGTGTCCACGGTCAGCGCCGGCCCTTCGAGACCGAAGGCGTACGCCACCCGGCCGGAGAGCACCGCCGCCGCGTTGCCGGTGGCGACGTGCCCCTCGACCTTGTCCTCGGCGGCGGCGAGCAGCGTCGGGTAGTCCTGGCCGTTGGTGCCCGCGAAGACGCCCACGGACCGGCCCCGCGCGGACCGCGGGTCCATTCCGGCGGACTCGAAGGTCTCCCAGACCGTCTCCAGCAGCAGGCGCTGCTGGGGGTCCATCGCCAGCGCCTCGCGCGGCGAAATGCCGAACAGCGTGGCGTCGAACTCCGCGACGCCGTCGAGGAAGCCGCCGACGGCCGCGTACGAGCCCGACCGGTCGGCGAGGTCCCACCCGCGGTCGACGGGGAAGCCGGTCATCGCGTCCCCGTTGCCGGAGAGCAGCGCCCACAGGGCCTCCGGCGTCCGGGCGCCGCCCGGGAACCGGCAGGCCATGCCGACGATCGCGATCGGCTCGTCCTCGGCGGCGACGGACGCGGTGTCCGGCGTCGGCACCGGGTCGGCCGAGCCGTACAGCTCGGCGAACAGGAACTCGCCCAGGGCGATCGGCGTCGGGTGGTCGAAGACCAGGGTGGCCGGCAGCCGGAGGCCGGTGCGGGCACCGATCAGGTTGCGGAAGGCCACCGCGGTCAGCGAGTCGAAGCCGATGTCGCGGAAGGCCCGGCCCGGTTCGACGCTCGCGCTCGACGCGTGCCCCAGCACCGCGGCCGCGCAGCTGCGGATCAGGTCCAGCAGCGCCCGGTCGCGCTGGGCGGGGGGCAGCTCCGCGAGCCCCTGCGCCCCGGTCGCTTCCGCCCCGGCGTCGTCGGCCCGCTCGGCCCGGTCGGTCCGGGCCGCTTCGGGCAGCTCGGCCAGCAGCGGGCTGGTCCTGGCCCCGGCGAAGGCGGGCAGCATCCGCGCCCAGTCGACGTCGGCGATCGCCACGAGGTCCTCGCCGTGGTCGACGGCCCTGGCCATCGCCTCCATCGCCAGCCGTGCGTCCATCGGTGTCAGTCCGGCGCGCCGGACCCGGTCGGCCACCACGTCCTCGGTGGCCATGCCCTGCTCCGCCCAGGCGCCCCAGGCGATCGAGAGTCCGGGGAGACCGCGGTCGCGGCGCCGCTGGATCCAGGCGTCCAGGAAGGCGTTCGCCGCCGCGTAGTTGCCCTGCCCGGCACTGCCCAGAGTGCCCGCCAGCGAGGAGAACACCACGAACAGGTCCAGCTCCAGCCCGGCCGTCAACTCGTCCAGGTGCAGCAGTCCGCCGACCTTGCCCGCGAAGACCGTCTCGAAACGCTCCGCCGACTGCGCGTCCAGCATCCCGTCGTCCACCACACCCGCGGTGTGCACCACACCGCTCAGCGGCAGCTCAGCCGGAACCCCCGCCAGCAGGGACACCACCGCGTCACGGTCCGCCACATCACAAGCCACCACCGTCACCCGGGCACCCAGGCCCGCCAGTTCCGCCACCAACTCGCCCGCACCCGGCGTCTCGATGCCCCGACGACCGGTCAGCACCAGATGCGGCACACCACGCCCGGCCAGCCAACGAGCCACCGACGCACCCAGCGCCCCCAGACCACCGGTCACCAGCACCGTCCCGGACGGCGTCCACCCGTCGACCCGGCCGACGGGCTGAACGGCCCGGACGAACCTGCGACCGTACGCACCCGAGGAGCGCACCGCCACCTGGTCCTCGTCGCCACCCAGCACCGCCACCAGCCGACGACCGGCCCGCTCGTCCACCACCGGCGGAAGGTCGACCAACCCGCCCCACACATCCGGCAGTTCCAGCGCCGCCACCCGGCCCAGACCCCACACCTGCGCCTGCCACGGACTCACCAACCGGTCCGCCCGGCCGATCGACACCGCACCGGATGTCAGGGACCACAACTTGGCGCGCACGCCGGAGTCGGCGAGGGCGTGCAACAGGGTCAGCGTGCCGGCCACCCCGGCCGGGAGCAGCGAGCCCCCGGTGTACGGCTCGGCGTGCGACTCGGCGTCGGCAGCGAGCAGCGAGACCACGCCCGCCAGCCCGCCCCCGGCGGCCGACTCGCGGATCCGGTCGGCCAGTTCCCCCCGGCCGGCGCCGTCGACGGCCAGCGGAACGACCTCCGCACCGGCGGCCAGCAGCGCGCTCTCCACGCCCTCCACCGACGCACCCGCACCCGCACCCGCACCCGCACCAGTCACCAGCAGCCAACGGCCCGACAGCCGCCCCTCCACCGAACCGGCCAACGGCTTCCACGTCACCCGGTACCGCCAGGAGTCCACCACCGAATCCACCCGGCGCCGCTGCCGCCACGAGGACAGCACCGGCAGGACGGAGCCCAGTTCCTCGGGCGCCCGGTCGATGTCCAGGGCCGCGGCGAGTTCGCCGAGGTCCTGGCGCTCCACGGCCTGCCAGAAGCGCGCCTCGTCCGGGTCGGCCACGACGGCCGTTCCGGGCGCGGCCTTCGGCCAGTAGCGCTCCCGCTGGAAGGCGTAGGTCGGCAGCTCGGTCCGGCGGCCGGCGGGCAGCAGCCCGGACCAGTCGATCTCCGCCCCGGCCGTCCACAGCGTGGCGAGCGCCCGCAGGGCCGTGTCGTGGTCGTCCCGGTCCTTGCGCAGCAGCGGCGCGCAGACCGCGTCGGGGAGCATCCGGCCGGCCAGCGCGGTCAGCACGCCGTCCGGGCCGAGCTCCACGAAGCGGGTGACGCCCCGGCCGTGCAGCGCCTCGACGCCGTCGGCGAAGCGGACGGCCTCACGGACCTGCCGCACCCAGTACTCGGGGGTGGACATCAGTCCGGGCCCGGCGAGTTCGCCGGTCAGGTCGGAGACGATCGGCAGCTGCGGCTCCGAGTAGGTCAACTCCGCCAGCACGGCGGCGAATTCTTCGAGCATCGGCTCCATCAGGGCCGAGTGGAAGGCGTGCGAGACCGTCAGCCGGCTGGTCTTGCGGCCCTCGGCCCGCCAGCGCTCGGCGAGCTCCTCGACGGCCTCCGCCGGGCCGGAGACCACCAGCGAGGTCGGGCCGTTGACGGCCGCGACGTCCAGGCGGTCGCCGATCGCGTCGCGGACCTCGGCCTCGGTGGCCTGCACCGCCAGCATCGCCCCGCCCTCGGGCAGCGCGTCCATCAGCCGGCCGCGCGCCGCCACCAGGGTGCACGCGTCGGCGAGCGAGAACACGCCCGCCGCATGGGCGGCGGCGATCTCGCCGATCGAGTGGCCGAGCAGGAAGTCGGCCGTCACGCCCCAGGATTCGAGCAACCGGTACGAGGCGACCTCGACCGCGAACAGCCCGGCCTGCGTCCACACCGTACGGTCCAGATCCGCCGCCCCGTCGAACACCACGTCCTTCACCGGCCGGTCCAGCAGCAGGTCGAACTCCGCGCAGACCGCGTCGAAGGCCGCCGCGAACACCGGGAACCGCGCGTACAGCCCGGCCCCCATCCCGGCCCGCTGCGCGCCCTGACCGGTGAACAGGAAGGCCGTACCCCCCTGCGCCGTGACGCCCGAGACCACCCGGGCCGAGGGCTCGCCCGCCGCCAGCGCGGCGACACCGGAGCGCAGCTCGTCCCGGTCGCCGCCGAACACCACCGCGCGGTGGTCCAGCGCGGCCCGGGAGAGCAGCCCTGCGGCCACCTCCGCCGGTGCGAACTCCGGTGCGGCCGCGAGGAATCCGGCCAGCCGCCCGGCCTGCGCCGCCAGTGCGGGGGCGGTCCGCCCCGACACCGGCCACGGCAGCACACCCTCGACGGCCACCGGCTCCTCGGCCGCCACCGCGGGCGCGGACTCCAGGATGATGTGGGCGTTGGTGCCGCTGATGCCGAAGGAGGAGACACCGGCCCGGCGCGGCCGGTCCAGCTCGGGCCACGGGCGGGACTCGGTGAGCAGTTCCACCGCGCCCGCCGACCAGTCGACCTCGGAGGTCCGCTGCTCCGCGTGCAGGGTGGCCGGCAGCACCCCGTGGCGCAGCGCCTGCACCATCTTGATCACACCCGCCACACCGGCCGCGGCCTGGGTGTGGCCGATGTTGGACTTGATCGCGCCGAGCCAGAGCGGCTCACCGGCCCGCTCCTGGCCGTACGTGGCCAGCAGCGCCTGGGCCTCGATCGGGTCGCCGAGCCTGGTGCCGGTGCCGTGCGCCTCGACGGCGTCCACGTCGGCGGCCGACAGCCCGGCGCTCGCCAGCGCCTGCCGGATCACCCGCTCCTGCGAGGGACCGTTCGGGGCGGTGAGGCCGTTCGACGCGCCGTCCTGGTTGACCGCGCTGCCCCGGACCACCGCCAGCACCTCGTGCCCGTTGCGGCGCGCGTCCGACAGCCGCTCCAGCACCAGTACGCCGACGCCCTCCGACCAGCCGGTGCCGTCCGCCTCGGCCGAGAAGGCCTTGCAGCGGCCGTCCGAGGCCAGGCCGCCCTGCCGGGCGAACTCGGCGAAGGCGGTGTTGGTGGACATCACGGTGACACCGCCGGCCAGGGCCAGTTCGCACTCGCCGCGGCGCAGCGCCTGCGCCGCGAGGTGCAGGGCGACCAGGGAGGCGGAGCAGGCCGTGTCCACGGTCAGCGCCGGTCCTTCGAGGCCGAAGGCGTACGCGACCCGGCCGGAGAGCACCGACGCGGCGTTGCCGGTGAGCACGTGCCCCTCGACCTCCTCGTCGGAGGCGGCGAGCAGGGTGCCGTAGTCCTGGCCGTTGGTGCCGACGAAGACGCCGACGGGGGCGCCGTGGACGGACAGCGGGTCGGTGCCCGCCGATTCGAAGGCCTCCCAGGAGGCCTCCAGCAGCAGCCGCTGCTGGGGGTCCATCGCGAGGGCCTCGCGCGGCGAGATGCCGAACAGGCTCGCGTCGAAGTCGGTCGCGTGCTGGAGGAAGCCGCCCTCGGGCGCGTACGTCCCGGCGTCGCGGTCGAGGTCCCAGCCGCGGTCGGTCGGGAACGGGCCGACGCCGTCCGCGCCGTCGGTCAGCAGCTGCCACAGTTCGGCGGGCGTGCCGACGTCGCCGGGGAAGCGGCAGCTCATGCCGACGATCACGATCGGCTCGTCGGTCCCGGCCGGTGCGGGCGCCATCGCCTCGGTCAGCACGGCCCGGTCACCGAGCATCAGGCCGAGCAGGTGATCGGCGAGCCGGGTGGGCGTCGGGTGGTCGAACACGAGCGTCGTCGGCAGCCGCAGCGCGGTCTCGGCGCCGAGCCGGTTGCGCAGTTCGACGGCGGTCAGCGAGTCGAAGCCCAGCTCCCGGAAGGCCCGGGCGGGCGCCACCGCGTCGACCGAGGCGTGGCCGAGCACGGACGCGGCCTGGGCCCGGACGAGGTCGAGCAGCAGCTGACGGCGCCGGCCGGCCGGCGCCGAGGCCAGCTCGGAGCCCATCGGCACGGGGGCCTCCGCCCCGGCGGGCGCGGGCCGCGCCGCGGCTTCCGGCAGGTCCGCGAGCAGGGTGCTCGGACGGGAGCCGGTGAAGCCGCCGAGGAACTGCGGCCAGTCGATGTCGGCGACGCTCACCTCGGTCTCGTCGTGGTCGACGGCCCTGGCCAGGGCCTGTATCGCGAGTTCCGGGTCCATCGGCAGCACGCCGCCGCGCCGCAGCCGCTCGACGACGACCTCGCCGGTGGCGAGGCCGTCCTGCGCCCAGGCTCCCCAGGCGATCGAGAGTCCGGGGAGACCGCGGTCGCGGCGCCGCTGGATCCAGGCGTCCAGGAAGGCGTTCGCCGCCGCGTAGTTGCCCTGCCCGGCACTTCCCAGCGTCCCCGCCAGCGAGGAGAACACCACGAACAGGTCCAGCTCCAGCCCGGCGGTCAACTCGTCCAGGTGCAGCAGCCCGCCGACCTTGCCCGCGAAGACCGTCTCGAAACGCTCCGCCGACTGCGCGTCCAGCATGCCGTCGTCCACCACACCCGCGGTGTGCACCACACCGCTCAGCGGCAGCTCGGCGGGGATCCCCGCCAGCAGCGCCGCCACCGCTTCATGGTCCGCGACATCACAGGCAGCGACCGTCACCCGGGCACCCAGGGCCGTCAGTTCGGCCACCAGCTCGCCCGCGCCGGGCGTCTCGATGCCCCGACGACCGGTCAGCACCAGATGCGGCACACCACGCCCGGCCAGCCAACGAGCCACCGACGCACCCAGCGCCCCCAGACCACCGGTCACCAACACCGTCCCGGACGGCGTCCACCCGTCGACCCGACCGACGGGCTGAACGACCCGGACGAACCTGCGGCCGTAGACGCCCGAGGGGCGCACCGCCACCTGGTCCTCGTCGCCACCCAGCACCGCCACCAGCCGACGACCGGCCCGCTCGTCCACCACCGACGGAAGATCGACCAACCCGCCCCACACATCCGGCAGTTCCAGCGCCGCCACCCGGCCCAGACCCCACACCTGCGCCTGCCACGGACTCACCAACCGGTCCGCCCGGCCGATCGACACCGCACCGGACGTCAGGGACCACAGCTTCGCCCGCACGCCCGCGTCACCGAGCGCCCGCAACAGCGCCAGGGTGGCCGGCACCCCGGTCGACACCGGGGTGTCCTCGTCCTGCGGCTCCTCGACGGCGAGCAGTGAGACCACTCCCGCGAACTCGCTATCGGCGTTCAACTCGCTGATCTGCGCGGCCAGTTCCTCCCGACCGGCGCCGTCGACGGCCAGCGGAACGACCTCCGCACCGGCGGCCAGCAGCGCGCTCTCCACGCCCTCCACCGACGTACCAGCACCAGCACCCGTCACCAGCAGCCAACGACCCGACAGCCGCCCCTCCGCCGAACCGGCCAACGGCTTCCACGACACCCGGTACCGCCAGGAGTCCACCACCGAATCCACCCGGCGCCGCTGCCGCCACGAGGACAGCACCGGCAGCAGCGAGCGCAGCGCGCCGTCCTCGTCCAGCTCCAGGGACTCCGAGAGCTCGGCCAGGTCCCCGCGCTCGACGGCGTCCCAGAACCGGGCCTCGGTCGGGTCGCCCTCGGCCGCCACGGCGGCCGCCTCCAGCCAGTAGTGCTCGCGCTGGAAGGCGTAGGTCGGCAGCTCGACCGGGCGACCGGCGGGCAGCAGCGAGGCGAAGTCGACGGGCGCACCCGCGGTCCAGGCCTCCGCCAGCGCCAGCAGCACCTGCTCGGGGCCGCCCCGGCCGCGCCGCAGCGTGCCCAGCACGGCCGCCTCGGCCTCGACCGCGTCGGCGGTCTCCTGCACGCCGACCGTCAGCACCGGGTGGGGGCTGCACTCCACGAACACCGACCGGCCACCGGCCAGCAGCGCCCGCGTCGCCTCCTCGAAGCGCACCGGGGAGCGCAGGTTGTCGAACCAGTACCCGGCGTCCATCCGGGCGGTGTCGATCGGGGTGCCGGTCAGCGTCGAGTAGAGCGGCACGGTGGAGGTCACCGGGGCGACCTCGGCCAGCTCCGCCAGGATGCGCCCGCGCAGCCGGTCGACCTGGGCGGAGTGCGAGGCGTAGTCCACGGGAATGCGGCGGGCCCGTACGTCCCGCTCCTCGCAGAGCGCCATCAGCGCGTCCAGCGCGTCCGGTTCGCCCGAGACCACCGTCGAGGACGGCCCGTTGTACGCCGCCACCGAGATCCGGCCCTCGAACGAGCCGATCAGCTCCTCGACCACCGCGCTGCCCGCCGCGACGGACACCATCCCGCCACCACCGGCCAGTTCGACGATCGCCCGGCTGCGCAGCGCCACCACCTTCGCGCCGTCCTCGACGGACAGCGCACCCGCGACCACCGCCGCGGCGATCTCACCCTGCGAGTGGCCGATCACCGCCGAGGGCTCCACACCGTGCGCCCGCCACACCTCGGCCAGCGACACCATCACCGCCCACAGCACCGGCTGGACCACGTCCACCCGGTCCAGCTCCGCACCCTCGCGCAGCACCTCGGTCAGCGACCAGTCCGTGAACGGCGCCAACGCCGCCTCACACTGCGCCAACCTGGCCGCGAACACCGGTGAGGCCTCGGCGAGCTCCCACGCCATGCCCACCCACTGCGAACCCTGACCCGGGAACACGAACACCACGTCACCCGGAACCACCCGACCCCGGACCACACCCTCGCCGCCGAGCACCGCGAGGCCGTCCAGCAGCGCCTCCCGCTCCGCACCCAGCACCACCGCACGGTGCTCCAGACCCGCCCGCGACAGCAGCGCGGACCCCACGTCCGCCACCCCGAGCTCCGGACGCCCCAGCACGAACTCCCGCAACCGCTCCGCCTGCGCACCCAGCGCCGCCGGCGTCCGGCCCGACAGCAGCCACGGCACCGGGCCCGCGCCCGGAACGGCGGGCTTCGAAGGCCGCGTCTCGGGCACGGATTCGAGGATCACATGGGCGTTGGTGCCGCTGATCCCGAAGGAGGAGACACCCGCGCGACGCGGCCGCTCCGCCTCGGGCCACGGCCGGGCCTCGGTGAGCAGCTCCACCGCACCGGCCGTCCAGTCCACGTGCGGGGACGGCGCGTCCACGTGCAGGGTCGCCGGCAGCACGCCGTGCCGCATCGCCAGCACCATCTTGATCACACCCGCCACACCGGCCGCGGCCTGGGTGTGCCCGATGTTCGACTTGATCGAGCCCAGCCAGAGCGGCCGGTCCGCGAACCGGTCCTGACCGTACGTCGCCAGCAGTGCCTGGGCCTCGATCGGGTCGCCCAGCTTGGTGCCCGTGCCGTGCGCCTCCACCGCGTCCACCTCGGCGGCCGACAGCCCGGCGTTGGCCAGTGCCTGCCGGATCACCCGCTCCTGCGACGGGCCGTTCGGCGCCGTCAGACCGTTCGACGCACCGTCCTGGTTGACGGCGGTGCCCCGCACCACCGCGAGCACCCGGTGCCCGTTGCGGCGGGCGTCGGAGAGCCGCTCCAGCACCAGCAGGCCCACGCCCTCCGACCAGCCGCTGCCGTCGGCCGCGGCCGAGAAGGCCTTGCAGCGCCCGTCGGCCGCCAGCCCGCCCTGGCGGCTGAACTCGGTGAACACCGAGGGCGTGGCGAGCACGGTGACACCGCCGGCCAGCGCCAGGTCGCAGTCTCCGGAGCGCAGCGCCTGGGCCGCCTGGTGCATGGCGACCAGGGAGGAGGAGCAGGCGGTGTCCACGGTGACCGCCGGGCCCTCCAGACCGAAGGTGTAGGAGACCCGGCCGGAGGCGACGCTGCCCGCGTTGCCGGTGCCGAGGAAGCCCTGGACCTCGTCCGGGACGGCTCCGCCGCCGGTCGCGTAGTCGTGGTACATCAGTCCGGCGTAGACGCCGGTCCGGCTGCCGCGCAGCGCGGTCGGGTCCAGGCCGGCGCTCTCGAAGGCCTCCCAGGAGGCCTCCAGCAGCAGCCGCTGCTGCGGGTCCATCGCCAGCGCCTCGCGCGGGGAGATCCCGAACAGGCCGGCGTCGAACCGGGCGGCGTCGTGCAGGAAGCCGCCCTCGAAGACGGTCGCGGCGCCCGCGCTCTCGCCGGCGTACACGGCGCCGACGTCCCAGCCGCGGTCGGTCGGGAAGGCGGTGATGCCGTCCCCGCCGGAGGCCAGCAGCTCCCACAGCCGGTCCGGGTCGGTGACGCCGCCGGGGTAGCGGCAACTCATGCCGACGATCGCGATCGGCTCGTCGGGGGCGGCGACCGTGGCGGAGGGCCCGGTGGCGGCCGGGGCGGCCGGGCGCCGGCCGAGCAGCTCGGCGCGGACGAACTCGGCCAGCACGGCCGGGGTCGGGTGGTCGAACACCAGGGTGGCGGGCAGCCGCAGCCCGGTGACCTCCTGGAGCCGGTTGCGCAGCCGGACCGCGAGCAGCGAGTCGAAGCCGAGGTCCTTGAAGGCCCGGCCGGGCTCGACGGCGGCCGCGCTGGCGTGGCCGAGGACGGCGGCGACCTCGGCGGCGAGCAGTTCCCCGACCGTCCGGGTCTGCTCGGCCTCGGTGAGCCCGGTCAGCCGGTGCGCGAGCGAGCCGGTGGCGGTCTCGGCGGCGGCGGCGCGCCGCGGGGCCGGGCGGACCAGTGCGCGCAGCAGCGGCGGCACCTCGCCGTCCGGGCCGACGGCCGAGCGCAGCCGGATCGGCAGCAGGTGCGGGCGGGCGGAGCCGACGGCCGCGTCGAACAGGGCGAGTCCGTCGGCGTCGCCGAGCGACTCCGCGGTGCGGGAGGCCCGGGCGACCTGCTCGGTGGAGAGGTGGCCGGTCATCCCGCTGGCGCCGGCCCACAGGCCCCAGCCGAGCGAGACCGCCGCGAGGCCCGCGGCGGCGCGGCGGGCGGCCAGCGCGTCCAGGGCCGCGTTCGCCGCCGCGTAGGCGGCCTGGCCCTCCGGGCCGAAGGTGCCGGCGGCGGAGGAGAACAGGACGAACAGGCCGAGGTCGCGGTCGGCGGTCAGCTCGTGCAGGTTGAGCGCCGCGTCCACCTTGGGCCGCAGCACCCCGGCCAGCCGGGCGTCGTCGTACGAGCCGACGGTGCCGTCGTCGATCACGCCGGCCGCGTGGACGATGCCCGTGACCGGGTGTTCGGCCAGCACGGCGGCGAGCGCGTCGCGGTCGGCGGCGTCGCAGGCGACGACCGTCGCCTCGGCGCCCAGTGCCCGCAGCTCGTCGACCAGTTCGGCCGCGCCGGGGGCGTCGGCGCCCCGCCGGCCGAGCAGCACCAGCCGGCGCACCCCGTGCCGGGCGGCCAGGTGCCGGGCGACCAGGCCGCCCAGTGTTCCGGTGCCGCCGGTGATCAGTACCGACCCGGGCAGCGCGGGCGTGTCCGCGGCCGGGGTGCGGACCAGGCGCGGGAGCAGCACGGCGCCGTCGCGCAGCGCGGTGCGGGGCTCGGTGTCCACGGCGGACGGCCAGGGGCCGCCGTCCCCGGCCGGGTCGCGGTCGACCAGGACGAAGCTGCCGGGGTGCTCGGCCTGGGCCGAGGCGACCAGGCCGTGCACGGCGGCGCCCGCGAGGTCGGCGCCCGTGCCGACGGCGCCGCGGGTGAGCAGCACCAGCCGGGAGGTGCCGAGCCGCTCCTCGGCGAGCCAGTCGCGCAGCAGGCCGAGGACGGCGGAGGTGGTGGCCAGCACGGCCCGTGCGTCGTCGCCGGACGGGACCGGCAGGACGACGACGGCCGGGGTGGGCGCGCCCGCGTCGAGGGCCGCGGTCAGTGCGGCGAGGTCCGGGTGGCGGACGGCCCGCGGCAGTCCGGCGTCCTCGGCGCCGAGCACCGCCCAGCCGGTGGTGTCGGGGGTCGCGGTCGGGTCGGTCGCGGGCACCCAGTCCAGGGCGAACAGGGCGTCGTGGACGCCGCGCGCGGCGCTGCCGTCCAGGGCCTCGGGGGTGACCTCCCGGGCGGCCAGCGCGTCGACGGCGAACACGGGTGCGCCGGTGGGGTCGGCGGCCCGCACGGTGGTTCCGCCGGGGCCGCGGGTCAGGGCGACCCGCAGCGTGGTGGCGCCGACGGCCTGGAGCGAGACGCCGGTCCAGGCGAAGGGCAGCCTGGTTCCGGCCTCGGCGTCGAGGGCGTCCGCGTGCAGGGCGGCGTCCAGCAGTGCGGGGTGCACGCCGTAGCCGTCGGCCTGGACGTCCTGGGGCAGGGCGACCTCGGCGTAGACGGTGCTGCCGTCGCGCCAGGCGGCGCGCAGGCCCTGGAAGGCGGGGCCGTAGCCGTAGCCGGCCTCGGTGAGCGCCTGGTAGAAACCGGCCAGGTCGACGGGCCGGGCGCCGTGGGGCGGCCACTGGGCGTGGTCGAAGCCGGCGGCGGGCGCGTGCGCGCCGAGCAGACCGGTGGCGTGGCAGGTCCACGGCGCGTCGGCGGCGGCCCGGGAGGAGACCTCCACGGTGCGGTCGCCCGCGCCGTCCGCCGGGCCGACGGCGACCTGGACGGCCACCGCGTCGGCCGCGGTCAGCACCAGCGGGGCCTGGAGCACCAGTTCCCGCAGCAGGGCGCTGCCGGCCTGTTCGCCGGCCCGCAGGGCCATCTCCACGAAGGCCGCGCCGGGCACCAGGGTGCGGCCGAGCACGGTGTGGTCGGCCAGCCACGGGTGACCGGTCGTGGACAGCCGTCCGGTCAGGACGACGCCGTCGTGGGCGAGCGGGACGGCGGCCCGCAGCAGCGGGTGGCCGGCCGTCACCTGGCCGACGGCGGCGGCGTCGTGCGCCGCGAGGGGCTTGGGCCAGTAGTACTCGCGCTGGAAGGCGTAGCCGGGCAGGGCGACGCGGCGGGCGGGCGGCAGCACCCCGGTGGCGTCCACCGGCACGCCGGCCGTCCAGAGTTCGGCGAGGACGGTCAGGAAGCGCTCGGCGCCGCCGTCGTCGCGCCGCAGGGTGCCGACCGCGGTGAGCGCGGTGCCGGCGTCCTCGGCGGTCTCCTGGAGGGCGACCGAGACCACGGGGTGGGGGCTGCACTCGACGAACACCGAGCGGCCGTCGGCCAGCAGGGCCCGGGTGGCCTGCTCGAACAGGACAGTGGAACGCAGGTTGTCGTACCAGTACCCGGCGTCCATCCGCGCGGTGTCGATCGGCTCACCGGTCAGCGTCGAGTAGAGCGGCACCACGGACGTGGTCGGGCTGATCCCGGCCAGCTCCGCCAGGACCCGTTCCCGCACCCGCTCCACCTGGGCGGAGTGCGAGGCGTAGTCGACGGGAATGCGGCGGGCCCGCACCCCGCTCTCCTCACAGAGCACCATCAGCTCGTCCAGCGCGCCGGGCTCGCCCGACACCACCGTCGAGGACGGGCCGTTGAACGCGGCCACCGAGATCCGGCCGCCGAAGCCGGCGATCAGCTCCTCGGCAGCCTCCTGGCCGACCGCCAGCGACACCATGCCGCCGTCACCGGCCAGTTCGATCAGCGCCCGGCTGCGCAGCGCCACCACCTTGGCGCCGTCCTCGACGGACAGCGCACCGGCCACCACCGCGGCGGCGATCTCACCCTGCGAGTGGCCGATCACCGCCGAGGGCTCCACACCGTGCGCCCGCCACACCTCGGCCAGCGACACCATCACCGCCCACAGCACCGGCTGGACCACGTCCACCCGGGACAGGTCCGCGCCCGAACGCAGCACCTCGGTCAGCGACCAGTCGGTGTACGGCGCCAGCGCCGCCTCGCACTCGGCCAACCTGGCCGCGAACACCGGTGACCAGTCGGCGAGTTCCCGCGCCATGCCGACCCACTGCGAGCCCTGGCCCGGGAAGACGAAGGCCACCGAACGGCCGTCGCGCTCCTCCGCGACGCCGGTGACCACCCCGGCCCGGGCCGTGCCCTCGGCGAGTGCCGCCAGCCCGTCCAGCAGGTCGGTCCGGTCGGCGCCGAGCAGCACCGCGCGGTGCTCCAGGTCGGCCCGGGACAGCAGGGACCGGCCGATCTCCGCCGGGGTGAGCTCGCCGTGTCCGGCCGCGAACTCGCGCAGCCGCGCGGCCTGCGCCGCCAGTCCGGCCCGGGTGCGGGCCGACAGGAACCACGGGAGGACTCCGGAGCCGGTCTCCGGGGCCGCGGCGGTCTCGGTGACGACCGGGGCGGCCTCCAGGATGACGTGGGCGTTGGTGCCGCTCATGCCGAAGGAGGACACGCCCGCGCGGCGCGGCCGGTCCACGGCCGGCCAGGGGCGCGCCTCGGCCAGCAGTTCCACGGCGCCCGCCGCCCAGTCCACGTGACCGCTCGGCGCGGCGACGTGCAGGGTGGCCGGGAGCGTCCCGTGCCGCATCGCCTGCACCATCTTGATCACCCCGGCGACGCCGGCCGCGGCCTGGGTGTGGCCGATGTTGGACTTGATCGAGCCGAGCCAGAGCGGCTCGCCGTCGCGGTCCCGGCCGTAGGTGGCCAGCAGCGCCTGGGCCTCGATCGGGTCGCCGAGCCGGGTGCCGGTGCCGTGCGCCTCGACGGCGTCCACGTCCGAGACGGTCAGCCCCGCGTTGGCCAGCGCCTGGCGGATCACCCGCTCCTGCGAGGGCCCGTTGGGGGCGGTGAGGCCGTTGGAGGCGCCGTCCTGGTTGATCGCGCTGCCGCGCACCACGGCGAGCACCCGGTGGCCGTTGCGGCGCGCGTCGGAGAGCCGCTCCAGCACCAGCACGCCGACGCCCTCGGACCAGCCGGTGCCGTCCGCCTCGGCGGAGAACGGCTTGCAGCGGCCGTCCGCGGCGACGCCGCCCTGCCGGCTGAACTCGGCGAAGATCTCCGGTCCGGCCAGCACCGTGACACCGCCGGCCAGCGCCATCGCGCACTCGCCGCCGCGCAGCGCCTGGGCCGCGAGGTGCAGGGCCACCAGCGAGGAGGAGCAGGCGGTGTCCACCGTGAGGGCGGGGCCCTCCAGGCCGAAGGTGTACGACACCCGGCCGGAGATCACGCTGTTCGAGGTGCCGGCGAGGACGTGCCCCTCGGCGGTGGTGGACAGGTCGGTGCCGATCCCGTAGTACGAGGTGCCGGCGCCGAGGAAGACGCCCACCTGCTCGCCGCGCACCGCGGTCGGGTCGATGCCGGCGTCCTCGAAGGCCTCCCAGGCGGCCTCCAGCGAGAGCCGCTGCTGCGGGTCCATCGCCAGCGCCTCGCGCGGGGAGATCCCGAACAGGGTGGCGTCGAAGCCGGTGGCGTCCGCGAGGAAGCCGCCGCGCAGCGCGTACGGCGCGTCCGCGACCTCGGCCTCCCAGCCGCGGTCGGCGGGGAAGTCGGTCATGCCGTCGCCGCCCTCGGCGAGCAGCCGCCACAGCCGCTCCGGGCTGTCGGCGCCGCCGGGCAGGCGGCAGCTCATCCCGACGATCACGACCGGGTCCTGGTCGGTGGCCGTCGCGGCGGCCAGGACGGGCGCGGGCAGGTCACGGCCGCCGAGCAGTTCGCCGAGCAGGTACTCGGCGAGCGCGGCCGGGCTCGGGTGGTCGAAGACCAGGGTGGCGGGCAGCCGCAGGCCGGTGGCGGCCTGCATCCGGTTGCGCAGTTCCACCGAGGTCAGCGAGTCGAAGCCGGCCTCCTTGAAGGCGCGGCCGGCCGCGACGGCGTCCGGGGAGGCGTGGCCGAGCACCAGGGCGGTCTGCTCCCGGACCAGGTCGACCAGCAGCGGGAGCCGGCCGTCCGGCCGCACCCCGGCGAGCCGCTGGGTGAGGCTCGCGGCGGTCGGGGCGTCGCTGGCCCGGCGCAGCGCGGCGCCGGCCAGCGAGCGGAGCACCGGCGGCGGTCCCGCCGGGTCGTTGCGCAGCGCGGTCACGTCGAGGTTGGAGGTGACCAGGTGCGCGCGGGGCACGGTGCGGGCGACGTCGAACAGGGCCATGCCCTGCGCGGTGGTCAGCGGGGCGCCGACCCTGGCCGCCCGGGCCAGGTCGGCGCCGGTGAGGTGGCCGGTGATGCCGCTGGACTCGGCCCACAGGCCCCAGGCCAGCGAGACGCCGGCCAGGCCGCGGGCCCGCCGCTGGGCGGCGAGGGCGTCCAGGAAGCCGTTCGCGGCGGCGTAGTTGCCCTGCCCGGGCGGGCCGAGCACGGCGGCGACGGAGGAGAACAGCACGAACATCGCGAGGTCGCGGTCGGCGGTCAGCTCGTGGAGGTGGAGCGCGGCGTCCGCCTTGGGGCGCAGGACGGTGGCGAGCTGTTCGGCGGTGAGGGCGGTGACCACGCCGTCGTCGACCACGCCGGCGGTGTGGATGACGCCGGTGAGCGGGTGTTCGGCGGGGATCGCGGCGAGCACCGCGGCCAGCGCCTCGCGGTCGGCGGCGTCGCAGGCCGCGACGGTGGCCTCGGCGCCCAGTTCCCGCAGTTCGGCGACGAGTTCGGCCGCGCCCGGGCTGTCGGCGCCGCGCCGGCTGAGCAGCAGCAGGTGCCGCACGCCGTGCTCGGCGACCAGGTGGCGGGCCAGCAGCCCGCCCAGGGTGCCGGTGCCGCCGGTGATCAGGACGGTGCCCTCGGGGTCGAGCGGCGCCGGGACGGTGACCACGTTCTTGCCGACGTGCTTGGCCTGGCTGATGTGCCGGAACACGGCGGGCGCCTCGCGGACGTCCCACGCGGTGATCGGCAGCAGCCGCAGCGCACCGGACTCGAACAGGCCGAGCACCTCGGTGAGGATCTCGCCCATCCGCTGCGGGCCGGCCTCGGAGGGGTCGAAGGCGCGGTAGCGCACGCCGGGGTGGTCGGCGGCGACGCTCTCGGCGTCGCGCGGGTCGGCCTTGCCCATGTCGGCGAAGCGCCCGCCCTCGGCGAGCAGCCGCAGCGAGGCGTCCGTGAACTCGCCGGCCAGCGAGTTGAGCACCACGTCCACGCCGCGTCCGCCGGTGGCAGCCCGGAAGGACTCCTCGAAGGCGAGGTCGCGGGAGGAGGCGATGCGGGCGTCGTCCAGACCGGCGGCGCGCAGCGCGTCCCACTTGCCGGGGTTCGCGGTGCCGTACACCTCCAGGCCCAGGTGGCGGGCCAGTTGGACGGCGGCCATGCCGACACCGCCGGCCGCCGCGTGCACCAGCACCGACTCGCCGGGCCGGGCCGCGGCCACGTCCACCAGCCCGTAGTAGGCGGTCACGAAGACGACCGGCATCGAGGCGGCCTCGGTGAAGGTCCAGCCGGCCGGGATCCGGGCGAGCCGGCGACGGTCGGCGACGGCGACGGGGCCGAAGCCGCCGGGGAACAGGCCGAAGACCCGCTCGCCGGGGGCGAGGTCGGTGACCTCGGCGCCGACCTCCAGGACGACGCCGGCGCCCTCGGAGCCCAGCTCGGCGCGCTCGGGGTACATGCCGAGCGCGAGCAGCACGTCGCGGAAGTTCACGCCGGCCGCGCGGACGCCGATCCGCACCTCGCCGGGGCCGAGCGGCCGCTCGGCGGTGTCGGCGGGCAGCAGCCGCAGGCTGGTCAGGATGCCGGGCTCGGTGGGGTCGAGGGTCCAGGCGGCGGCGTCCTCGGGGACGGTCAGCGCGGCGGAGGCGGGCACGCGCACCAGCCGGGGCGCGTACAGGGCGCCGCCGCGCGCGGCGAGCTGGTTCTCCCCCAGCTCCACCGCCCGGCGGACCTGCGCCCAGTCGGCCGAGCCGTCGTCGTCGAGCAGCAGGACGCGGTCCGGGTGCTCGGACTGGGCCGAGCGCAGCAGGCCCCACACCGCGGCGCCCGCCGGGTCGGCGGGCTCCTCGCCCGGGTGGACGGCCGCGGCACCGCGGGTGACGACCACCAGGCGGTCGGCCTCGTCCCGGTCGCCGGCCAGCCAGCGCCGGGCGGCGTCGAGCGCCCCGGCGGTGGCGGTGCGGGCCCGGGCGGCGTCGTCCGCGCCGGTCGCCTCGACCCGGTGCAGCACCAGGGCCGCGCGGGCGTGGCCGGCCTCGACGGCGGACAGCTCCGCCACCGGGCACTCCTCGGCGGCGGCGCCGGTCGGCAGGGCGCTCCACTCGACCGCGAACAGCGCGTCGCCGGCCTCGGCGCGGCGGCCGTCCGGCTGACCGGTGGGCGCCGCCCGCAGGGTCAGCGAGCGGACGTCGGCCACCGGTGCGCCGGTGGCGTCGGCGACCCGGATCGAGATCGCGTCCCGGCCCGCGGGGGCGAGCCGGACCCGGGCCACGGAGGCGCCGGTGGCGTGCAGGGTCACCCCGGACCACGCGAACGGCAGCGGCGTCGCGCCGGCGTCGTCGAGGAACCCGCCGACGGTGGTGGCGTGCATGGCCGCGTCGAGCAGCGCCGGGTGGACGCCGTAGCCGGCGGCCTCCTCGGCGGCGCCCGCCGGGAGGGCGATCTCCGCGTAGACGGCGCCCTCGGCCCGCCAGGCCCGGCGCAGCCCGCGGAAGACCGGCCCGTAGCCGTAGCCGGCCTCGGTCAGCCGCTCGTAGTAGCCGTCCAGTTCCACCGGCTCGGCGTCGGCCGGCGGCCAGGCGGAGAGGTCGTACGGTTCGGCGTCCGTCCCGGCGGCCAGGGCGCCGGAGGCGTGCCGGGTCCAGCCGGCCGCGCCGTCGGGCTGGGCGTGGACGGCCACCGGACGGTCGCCGGCCGCGTCCGGGTCGCCGACCCGCACCTGGATGCGGACGCCGCCGGTGGCGGGGACGGCCAGCGGGGCCTCGACCATCAGCTCGCGCAGCGCGGTGCAGCCGACCTCCCGGCCGGCCCGCAGCGCCAGTTCCACGAAGCCGGTGCCGGGCAGGATCGCCGTGCCGCGCACGGCGTGGTCGGCCAGCCAGGGCTGGGCGGCGAGCGACAGCCGGCCGGTGAGCAGCGCGCCCTCGCCGTCGGCGAGCGGCACGGCGGCGGTCAGCAGCGGGTGCTCGGTCCGCAGCAGGCCGGCGCCGGTCACGTCGGCGCCGGACCGGCCGGGGCGCAGCCAGTAGGGCCGGCGCTGGAAGGCGTACGGGGGCAGGGTGATCCGGCGGGCGCCGCGGTCGGCGAGGACGGCGGACCAGTCCACCGCGGCGCCCCGGGTCCAGGCGGTGGCGACGGCGGCCAGCAGGGTCTCGGCCTCGGGCCGCTCGCCCCGGGAGGCGGGCACCAGTGCGGCGTCGTCGCGGCCGGTGGCGTCCAGGGTGAGGCGCGCCATGGCGGTGAGCACCGCCTCCGGGCCGAGCTCCAGGAAGCGGGTCGCGCCCTGGCCGGCGAGCCAGCGCACGCCGTCGGCGAAGCGGACGGCCCCGCGGACGTGCCGCACCCAGTAGTCGGGGGTGCAGATCTCCTCGGCGCCGGCGGCGGTGCCGGTGAGGTTGGAGACCACCGGCAGGCGCGGCGGGTGGTAGGCGAGGCCCTCGGCGACGGCGCGGAACTCGGCGAGCATCGGCTCCATCAGCGCCGAGTGGAAGGCGTGCGAGACCCGCAGCCGGCTGGTCCGGCGGCCCTCGGCGCGCCAGTGCCCGGCCAGGTCGGCGATCGCGTCCTGCGGTCCGGAGACCACGATCGCCCGCGGGCCGTTGACGGCGGCGACGTCGACCCCGTCGTGGGTGGCGAGCGCCTCGGCGGCCCCGGCCTCGTCGATCTCGACGGCCAGCATCGCGCCGCCGGCGGGCAGCGCCTGCATCAGCCGGCCGCGCGCGGCGACCAGGGTGCAGGCGTCGTCCAGTGAGAGCACGCCCGCGACGTGGGCGGCGGCGATCTCGCCGATGGAGTGGCCGAGCAGGAAGTCGGGGCGCACGCCCCAGTCCTCCAGCAGCCGGAACAGCGCCACCTCGAAGGCGAACAGCGCGGCCTGGGTGTGGACGGTCCGGTCCAGCAGGGCCGCCTCGGGGGTGTCCGCCTCGGCGAACATCACCGCGCGCAGCGGGTGGTCCAGCTCGGTGTCGAGCCGGGCGCAGACGGCGTCCAGGGCGTCGGCGAACACCGGGAAGGCGGTGTAGAGGGCGCGGCCCATGCCGGGGCGCTGGGAGCCCTGGCCGGAGAACAGGAACGCCGAGCGGCCGTCGGCGCTCTCGCCGCGCAGCACGCCGGGCGCCTCGGCGCCGGTGGCCAGCGCGCCGAGGCCGGCGAGCAGGCCGGTACGGTCGGCGGCCAGGACGACGGCGCGGTGCGCCAGGCCGGTGCGGCCGGTGGCCAGTGCCAGGGCGATGTCGGCCGGGTCCGGGTCGGTGCCCGTCCCCGCGTCGGCGAAGCCGTGCAGCCGCTCGGCCTGGGCGGCGAGCGCGGTGGGGTCGGCGGCGGACAGCAGCCACGGCAGCGGCGCCCCGGTGGCGGGTGCCGCCGGGCCGCGGGCCGCCGTCTCCTCGACGGGGGCGCTCTCCAGGATGACGTGGGCGTTGGTGCCGCTGACGCCGAAGGAGGAGACGCCGGCCCGCAGCGGTCGGCCGTTCTCGGGCCAGGCCCGCGTGGCGGTCGGCAGCTCGATCGCGCCGGCCGACCAGTCCACGTGCGGTGAGGGCGCGTCCAGGTGGAGCAGGCCGGGCAGCTCGCCGTGGCGCATCGCCATGACCGTCTTGATCACCCCGGCGACGCCGGCGGCGGCCTGGGTGTGGCCGATGTTGGACTTCACCGAGCCGAGCAGCAGCGGCCGGTCGGCCGGCCGGTCCTGGCCGTAGGTGGCCAGCAGGGCCTGGGCCTCGATCGGGTCGCCGAGCCGGGTGCCGGTGCCGTGCGCCTCGACGGCGTCGACGTCGGCGGCCGTCAGTCCGGCGTTGGCGAGCGCCTGGCGGATCACCCGCTGCTGGGCGGGGCCGTTGGGCGCGGTGAGGCCGTTGGAGGCGCCGTCCTGGTTGACCGCGCTGCCGCGCAGCACGGCGAGCACCCGGTGCCCGTTGCGGCGCGCGTCGGAGAGCCGCTCGACCAGCAGCATGCCCACGCCCTCGGCCCAGCTGGTGCCGTCCGCCGCCGCCGAGAACGGCTTGCAGCGGCCGTCGACGGCGAGGCCGCGCTGCCGGCTGAACTCGATGAAGGAGTCGGGCGACACCATCACCGTCACGCCGCCCGCGAGGGCGATGCCGCACTCGCCGGAGCGCAGTGCCCCGGCCGCCATGTGCAGGGCGACCAGCGAGGAGGAGCAGGCGGTGTCCACCGTGATGGCGGGGCCCTCCAGGCCGAAGGTGTACGCGAGCCGGCCGGAGGCGACGCTGGTCGTGGTGCCGGTCAGCACGTGGCCCTCGACGCCGTCCGGCAGCTCCGCGCCCTGCCCGTAGCCGGAGGAGGTCATGCCGACGAAGACGCCGCCCTGGCTGCCGCGTACGGCGGTGGCGTCGATGCCGGCGTCCTCGAAGGCCTCCCAGGCGGCCTCCAGCAGCAGCCGCTGCTGCGGGTCCATCGCCAGGGCCTCGCGCGGGGAGATCCCGAACAGGCCGGCGTCGAACTCGCCCGCGCCGGAGAGGAAGCCGCCGGAGCGGACATAGGTGTGCCCCTGCCGGTCGGGGTCCGGGTCGTAGAGGCCCTCGACGTCCCAGCCGCGGTCGGTCGGGAAGCCGACGATCGCGTCCCCGCCGGCCGCGACCAGCCGCCAGAGGTCCTCGGGGCCCTCGACGCCGCCGGGGAAGCGGCAGCTCATGCCGATGATCGCGATCGGCTCGTCGGTGGCGGCGGTGGCCGTCGCGGCCGGGCCGGAGTCGAGCCCGCCGACCAGGTAGCGGGTCATCTCGCCGATGGTCGGGTGGTCGAACACGGCGGTGGCGGGCACCGCGGTGCCGGTGCCCGCCGCCAGGCGCTTGCCCAGCTCGACGGCGGTCAGCGAGTCGAAGCCGAGGTCCTTGAAGGTCCGGCCGGTCTCCAGGCCGCTCGGGTCGGCGTGCCCGAGCACCGCGGCGACCTCGGCGCGGACGACGGCCAGGGTCTCCCGCTCGCGCTCGGCGGCGGACAGTGCGGCGATCCGGCCGCCGAGGGCGGCCGCGCCGTCGGTGCCGGCGGCGGCCGCGGCGGTGCGCGGGCCGGGCAGGTCGGCGAGCAGCGGGCTGGGCCGGGCGGAGGTGAAGGAGGCGATGAAGGTCGGCCAGTCGACGTCGGCGACGACGACGGTGCTCTCGTCCCGGTCGACGGCCCGGTCCAGCGCGGCCAGGGCCAGCCCCGGGTCCATGGCCGGGATGCCGCGGCGGCTCAGGAAGTCCGCGCCGCGGCCGTCCGGGCCACCGGACCACGGGCCCCAGGCGACGGAGGTGGCCGGCAGGCCGAGCGAGCGGCGGTGCTCGGCCAGGGCGTCGAGGTAGCTGTTGCCGGCCGCGTAGGCGGCCTGGCCGCCGCTGCCCCAGACCCCGGCGATCGAGGAGAACAGCACGAAGGCGTCCAGCGGCACGTCCGCGAGCGCGGCGTGCAGCCGGGCGGCACCGGCGGTCTTGGCGGCGAGGACGGCCGCGAACTCCGCCGGACCGGTCAGCTCCAGGGCCTCGGTCGGGCCGACCTCGGCGGTGAGGACCACGCCCGCGACGGGGTGCTCGGCCAGCAGCGCGGCGAGCGCGTCGGCGTCGCCGAGGTCGCAGACGGCCACGGTGGCCGGGGTGCCGGCCCCGGTCGACTCGGCGGCGAGGTCGGCGAGTTCCCCGGACGGTGCGGAGGCGACCAGCAGCAGGTGCGCCGCGCCGCGGCCGGCCGCCCAGCGGGCGGCCTGGCGGCCGAGGGCACCGTCGGCTCCGGCGACCAGGACGGTGCCGGTCAGCCGCCGGCCCTCGCCGGCGGGCGCGGGCTCGGGGGCGCGCAGCAGCCGGGCGGCGTAGGTCCCGGAGGAGCGTACGGCGCTCTGGTCCTCACCGGTGGCACCCGAGAGGAGGGCCGCGAGGCGCCGACCGGCGCGCTCGTCGAGCACCGGCGGCAGGTCGATCAGGCCGCCGGTGCGCTCCGGGTGCTCCAGCGCCAGCGACCGGCCGAAGCCCCAGAGCTGGGCCTGCACCGGGTGGTCCAGCCGGTCGGCCCGGCCGGTGGAGACGGCGCCCCGGGTCAGGGTCCACAGCGGGGCGGTGATCCCGGCGTCCCCGAGCGCCTGCACCAGCGTCAGCGACACCGCCAGGCCGGCGGGCAGCACCGTCCCGGGCAGCGGCTCCTCGGCCAGGCCGGCCAGCGAGACCACGCCGGCGAACGGCTCGGCCGCGGGAAGCGCCGGGCGGAGGGTGTCGGCCAGCGCCGTACGGCCGACGGCCGGGTCGGCCACGACCAGGGTCACGGTCTGCGCACCGGCGGTGCGGATCGCCGCGACCACCTCCTCGGCGGCGGTCTCCTCGGCGGCCACCACCAGCCAGGTGCCGGTCAGGGCGACCGCCCCGCGCGGGGCGTCCACCGGCTTCCAGCCGATCCGGTAGCGCCAGGAGTCCAGCGTCGAGCGGTCCCGGCGGCGGCGCCGCCAGTCGGCCAGCGCGGGCAGCACCGAGCCGAGCAGCTCCGGCGTGTCGTCCAGCCGCAGCGCCTCGGAGAGCTCGGCCAGGTCCTCGCGCTCGACGGCGTCCCAGAACCGGACCTCGGCCGGGTCGCCCTCGGCCACCGGGGCGGCGGCCTGCTCCAGCCAGTAGCGCTCGCGCTGGAAGGCGTAGGTCGGCAGCTCGACCGGGCGGCCGGCGGGCAGCAGCGTGGTGAAGTCGACGGCCACGCCGGCGGTCCAGGCCTCGGCCAGGGCGGTCAGCAGCTGCTCGGGGCCGCCCCGGCCGCGCCGCAGCGTGCCCAGCACGGCCGTCGCGGCCTCGACCGCGTCGGCGGTCTCCTGCACGCCCACCGTCAGCACCGGGTGGGGGCTGCACTCGACGAACACCGCGCGGCCGCTGCCGAGCAGCGCGCGGGTGGCCTCCTCGAAGCGCACCGGGGAGCGCAGGTTGTCGAACCAGTACCCGGCGTCCATCCGGGCGGTGTCGATCGGGGTGCCGGTCAGCGTCGAGTAGAGCGGCACGGTGGAGGTCACCGGGGCGACCTCGGCCAGCTCCGTCAGGATGCGCTCGCGCAGCCGGTCGACCTGGGCGGAGTGCGAGGCGTAGTCGACGGGAATGCGGCGGGCCCGCACATCCCGCTCCTCGCAGAGCGCCATCAGCGCGTCCAGCGCGTCCGGTTCGCCCGACACCACCGTCGAGGACGGCCCGTTGTACGCCGCCACCGAGATCCGGCCCTCGAACGAGCCGATCAGCTCCTCGACCACCGCGCTGCCCGCCGCGACGGACACCATCCCGCCACCACCGGCCAGTTCGACGATCGCCCGGCTGCGCAGCGCCACCACCTTCGCGCCGTCCTCGACGGACAGCGCACCCGCGACCACCGCCGCGGCGATCTCACCCTGGGAATGGCCGATCACCGCCGAGGGCTCCACACCGTGCGCCCGCCACACCTCGGCCAGCGACACCATCACCGCCCACAGCACCGGCTGGACCACGTCCACCCGGTCCAACTCCGCACCCTCGCGCAGCACCTCGGTCAGCGACCAGTCCGTGAACGGCGCCAACGCCGCCTCACACTGCGCCAACCTGGCCGCGAACACCGGTGAGGCCTCGGCGAGCTCCCACGCCATGCCCACCCACTGCGAACCCTGACCCGGGAACACGAACACCACGTCACCCGGAACCACCCGACCCCGGACCACACCCTCGCCGCCGAGCACCGCGAGGCCGTCCAGCAGCGCCTCCCGCTCCGCACCCAGCACCACCGCACGGTGCTCCAGACCCGCCCGCGACAGCAGCGCGGACCCCACGTCCGCCACCCCGAGCTCCGGACGCCCCAGCACGAACTCCCGCAACCGCTCCGCCTGCGCGCCCAGCGCGGCCGGCGTGCGGCCCGACAGCAGCCACGGCTGCACACCGCCGGCCTCCGCCGGCTCCTCGGCCGCCGTCGCGGGCGCGGCCTCCAGGATCAGGTGCGCGTTGGTGCCGCTCATGCCGAACGAGGAGACGCCCGCCCGGCGCGGGCGACCGGCCTGCGGCCAGGGACGCGCCTCGGACAGCAGCTCCACGGCGCCCGTCGCCCACTCCACGTGCGGGGACGGCGCGTCCACGTGCAGGGTCGCCGGCAGCACGCCGTGCCGCATCGCCAGCACCATCTTGATCACACCCGCCACCCCGGCCGCGGCCTGGGTGTGCCCGATGTTCGACTTCACCGAGCCCAGCCAGAGCGGCCGGTCCGCGAACCGGTCCTGACCGTACGTCGCCAGCAGTGCCTGGGCCTCGATCGGGTCGCCCAGCTTGGTGCCCGTGCCGTGCGCCTCCACCGCGTCCACCTCGGCGGCCGACAGCCCGGCGTTGGCCAGCGCCTGGCGGATCACCCGCTCCTGCGACGGGCCGTTCGGCGCCGTCAGACCGTTCGACGCACCGTCCTGGTTGACGGCGGTGCCGCGCACCACCGCGAGCACCCGGTGCCCGTTGCGGCGGGCGTCGGAGAGCCGCTCCAGCATGACCAGGCCGACGCCCTCGGCCAGCCCGAAGCCGTCCGCACCCGAACCGAAGGCCCGGCAGCGGCCGTCCTCGGACAGTCCGCGCAGTCGGCTGAACTCGATGAACAGGCCCGGGGTGGACATCACGGCGGCGCCGCCGGCCAGGGCGAGGTCGCACTCGCCGCCCCGCAGCGACTGGACCGCGAGGTGCAGGGCGACCAGCGAGGAGGAGCAGGCGGTGTCGACGGTGACCGCCGGGCCCTCCAGGCCGAGCGCGTACGCCACCCGGCCGGAGGCGACGCTGCCCGCGCTGCCGGTGACCCGGTAGCCCCCGTAGTTCTCCAGGGCGTGGTCCATCCGCGGGCCGTACTCCTGGGTGGCGACACCGGTGAACACGCCGGTGGCGCTGTGCCGCAGCGTGGCCGGGTCGATCCCGGCGCGCTCGACGACCTCCCAGGCCGTCTCCAGCAGCAGCCGCTGCTGCGGGTCCGCGGCGGCCGCCTCGCGCGGCGAGATGCCGAAGAACGCGGCGTCGAACAGGTCCGCGTCGTACAGGAAGCCGCCCTCGCGGGTGTACGAGCGGCCCGGCTCGTCGGGGTCCGCGTGGTACAGCCGGTCGAGGTCCCAGCCGCGGTTGGCGGGCAGGGTGGAGATCATGTCGCCGCGTTCGGCGACGACCTGCCACAGCTCCTCGGGCGAGCCGATGCCGCCGGGGAAGCGGCAGCCCATCGCGACGATCGCGATCGGCTCGCCCGGGGCGGCGGTCGCGGCCCTGGCCGCGGTCGGCGCCGGGCCGGTGCCGGTGGCGTCGGTCAGCAGGGCGAGCAAGTGGTCGGCGAGCGCGTTCGGCGTGGGGTGGTCGAAGGCGACGGTGGTGGGCAGCCGCAGGCCCGACGCCGCGTTCAGCCGGTTGCGGAACTCCACCGCGATCAGCGAGTCGAAGCCGAGCGCCTTGAACGCGCCGTCCACCGCGATCCCGGCCGGGTCGGCGTGGCCCAGCGCGGTCGCGGCACTGGAGCGGACCAGGTCCAGCAGGGTGCGGCGGCGGTCGGCGGCGGGAAGCACGGTCAGCCGGTCGGCCAGGCCGCTCGCCGCCGCGGCGGCCGACGCCCGGCGCAGCGGGGTGCGGATCAGGCCGCGCAGCACCGCAGGGACGGCCTCGGCGCGGCCGGCCGCCTCGGCGACGGCGATCCGGGCCGGGGCGATCAGCGGGCGGCCGTCGGCGAGGGCCGCGTCGAAGAGCGCGAGGCCCTGCTCGGCGGTCATCGGTGCCAGGCCGCCGCGGACCAGGCGGGCCCGGTCGGCCTCGCCGAGCCGGCCGCCCATGCCCTCGCCGTGCGCCCAGAGGCCGGAGAGCAGCGCCTGGGCGGGCAGTCCGAGGGCGTGCCGGTGCTGGGCGAGCGCGTCGAGGAAGCCGTTGGCGGCGCCGTAGCTGCCCTGGCCGGCGGCGCCGACGGTGCTGGCCAGCGAGGAGAAGAGCACGAACGCGCTCAGGTCGAGGTCGCGGGTGAGCCGGTGCAGGTTCCAGGCCGCGTCGGCCTTGGGGCGCAGCACCGCGTCCAGCTGTTCGGGGCGCAGCCGCTGCACGGAGGCGTCGTCGACCACGCCGGCGGCGTGCACCACGGCGGTGAGCGGGTGCTCGGCCGGGACGGCGGCCAGCAGGGCGGCCAGGGCGGCCGGATCGGCCGCGTCGCAGGCGGCGGCGGTGACCTCGGCGTCCAGCCCGGCGGTCAGCTCCGCGAGTTCCGCGGCGGGCAGGCCGCGGCGGCCGACCAGCAGCAGGTGGCGGACCCCGTGCGCGGTGACCAGGTGCCGGGCCAGCAGGCGGCCGATGGCGCCGGTGCCGCCGGTCAGCAGGACGGTGCCGTCCGGGTCGAACGGGGTGCGGGCGGGCTCGGCCCCGGCGAGCGGGGCGGGTCCGGCCTTGACCAGCCGCGGCGCCAGCAGGCGGCCGGCGCGCAGCGCGAGCTGCGGCTCGTCGCCGGCGAGGGCGTCGCGCAGGGCCTCGTCGGTGGGCCGCTCGCCGTCGTGGTCGAGGATCAGGATGCGGCCGGGGTGCTCGATCTGGGCGCTGCGGGCCAGGCCGAGGACGGCGGCCGCGGCGAGGTCGCGCACCTCCTCGTCCGGGCCGGCGGCGAGGGCCTGCCGGGTGAGCAGGACGAGTCGGGAGTCGGCCCGGCCCTCCTCGGCGAGGAAGGCCTGGATCAGTCCGAGGGCGCTGCGGGTCAGGGCGTGCGCGCTCTCGGCGGGGGCGTCGGGGTCGCCGGTGACCGGGACGAGGACGGCCTCGGGCGCCGGGCCGCCGTCGAGCGGCGGCAGGCCCTGGGCGAGGTCGGCCGGGGCGGTCCGGACGGCGCCACCGGTGGCGGTGGCCGCGGTGGCGGCGGGGATCCAGTCGAGCCGGTGGAGCGGGTCGGCGGTGCTCCGGCCGGCGGCCGACCGCTCCGGGTCGACGGCCCGCAGGACGAGCGCGTCGACGTCCAGGACGGCGGCGCCCGCCGGGTCGCTCAGCGTGACGGCGTAGCCGCCCTCGGGGCCGGCGGGCGCGGCGTGCACCCGGACGGCGGTGGCTCCGGCGGCGTGCAGCCGGACGCCGGCGAACGAGAAGGCGAGCCGGGTGGTCGCCGGGTCGCCGTCGAGCAGCAGCACGTGCAGCGCGGCGTCCAGCAGCGCCGGGTGGATGCCGAAGCCCTCGGTCGGGAGCGTCTCGGGGAGGGTGATCTCGGCGAACAGCTCCTCGCCGCGCCGCCAGGCGGCGGTCAGGCCCTGGAAGGCCGGGCCGTAGGCGTAGCCGCGCCCGGCCAGGCCGGGGTAGGCGTCCTGGACCGTGAGCGGGACGGCTCCGGCGGGCGGCCAGGCGCCCTGCGGTGCGGGCGCGGCGGCCGGCCCGGCGATCAGCGCGCCGGTGGCGTGCCAGGTCCAGGGGCGGTCCTCGGCGGCGGCCCGCGGGCGGGAGTGGACGGTGACCGGGCGGCGGCCCGCCTCGTCCGGCGGCAGCAGCACCACCTGGATCTGGACGGAGCCGTCGGCCGGGAGGACCAGCGGGCTCTGGAGGGTGAGCTCCTCCAGGTGCGGGTGCCCGCAGCGCAGGCCCGCGTGCAGCGCGAGGTCGACGAGCGCGGAGCCGGGCAGCACGACCGCGCCGTTGACGACGTGGTCGGCGAGCCAGGGCTGGTCGGCGGTGGCGAGCCGGCCGGTGAGGACGAAGGTGTCGTCGCCCGCGAGGGTGACGGCGGCGCCGGCCAGCGGGTGGTCGGCGGGGTCGAGGCCGAGACCGGTGGCGTCGGTCGAGGCGGTGCCGGGCGCCAGCCAGTACCGCTCGCGCTGGAAGGGGTAGGTGGGCAGCGGGACCCGCCGGGCGGAGCCGGGGAAGGCGTCCGCCCAGTCCACCGCGACGCCGGCGACGTACGCCTCGGCGAGCGCGCCGAGGAACCGCTCGGGGCCGCCGTGGTCGCGGCGCAGGGTGCCGAGGGCGGCGCCGCCGCGGCCGTCGGCCTCCAGCGTCTCCTGGACGCCGACGGTGAGCACGGGGTGCGGGCTGGACTCGACGAAGGTGCGGTGGCCGGCCGCGAGCAGCGCCCGCACGGTGGGCTCGAAGCGCACCACCTGGCGCAGGTTGCGGAACCAGTAGTCGGTGTCGAGTGCGGTGGTCGCCAGCAGGCCGCCGGTGACGGTGGACCAGAAGGCCGTGTGGCCTTCGCGCGGCTCGATCCCGGCGAGGGCCTCGGCCAGCTCCTCGCGCAGCGGGTCGACGGCCGGCGAGTGCGAGGCGTAGTCGACCGGGACGCGCCGGGCGCGGATGTCCTGGGCCTGGCACTGGGCGACGAACTCGTCGAGGGCCTCGGCCTCCCCCGCGACCACGGTGGCGGACGGGCCGTTGTGCGCGGCGACGGTGATCCGGCCGTCGAAGCGGGCGATGCGCGCCTCGACCTCGGCGGTCGGCAGCGGGATCGACGCCATGCCCCCGGTGCCCGCGATGGCGCGCAGGTAGCGGCTGCGCAGGGCGACGATCCGGGCGGCGTCGGCCAGGGTGAGGCCGCCGGCGACGTGCGCGGCGGCGATCTCGCCCTGGGAGTGGCCGATCACGGCGGCGGGGACGACGCCGGAGTGCCGCCAGAGCTTCGCCAGCGACACCATCACGGCGAACAGCGCGGGCTGCACCACGTCGACGCGCTCCAGCGAGGGGGCGCCGGGGGCGCCGTGCAGCACGTCGATCAGCGACCAGTCGGTGTGGGGGGCGAGGGCCTCGGCGCACGCGGTGAGCTCGGCGCGGAAGACCTCGGAGGAGGCGTACAGCTCGGCGGCCATGCCCTCCCACTGGGAGCCCTGGCCGGGGAAGACGAACACGGGGCCGTCGGGGGCGCCGGCCGTGCCGGTAGTCAGGTTGGCGGCGGGCAGTTCCCGGGTCAGCGCGTCCAGGCCGGTCAGCAGTTGCTCGCGGTCGGCGGCGACCACCACGGCGCGCCGGTCGAAGGCGGCCCGGGCGGTCAGCGACAGGCCGAGGTCGGCGAGGGAGGCGGCGGCGGCCGGCCCGGCGCCGGTGCGGACGGCCTCGGCCAGCCGGGCGGCCTGGGCGCGCAGCGCGGCCTCGCCGTGGGCGGAGAGCGGGAAGGGCAGCGGGCCGGTGGCGGCGGGGGCCGCCGGGGCGTCCTGCGGCACGCTCTCGACGATCATGTGGGCGTTGGTGCCGCTGATGCCGAAGGAGGAGACCGCGGCGCGGCGCGGACGTCCGCGCTCGGGCCAGTCCCGGGCCTCGGTCAGCAGCCGGACGCCGCCGGCGCTCCAGTCCACCCGGCTGGAGGGGGTGTCCGCGTGCAGGGTGGCCGGGAGCGTCCCGTGCCGCATCGCCTGCACCATCTTGATGATCCCGGCGACGCCGGCGGCGGCCTGGGTGTGCCCGATGTTGGTCTTCACCGAGCCGAGCCAGAGCGGGTCCTCGGCGGCGCGGTCCCGGCCGTAGGTGGCCAGCAGCGCCTGGGCCTCGATCGGGTCGCCGAGGGCGGTGCCGGTGCCGTGCGCCTCGACGGCGTCCACGTCGGCGGCGGCGAGTCCGGCGCCGGCCAGCGCCTGGCGGATCACCCGCTCCTGGGAGGGGCCGTTGGGTGCGGCGAGGCCGTTGGAGGCGCCGTCCTGGTTGATGGCGCTGCCGCGGATCACCGCGAGCACCGGGTGGCCCAGCCGCTCGGCGTCGGAGAGCCGCTCCAGGGCCAGTAGGCCCACGCCCTCGCCCCAGCCGGTGCCGTCGGCGCCCTCGGCGAAGGCCTTGCAGCGGCCGTCGGCCGACAGGCCCTGCTGCTTGCTGAACTCGATGAACATGCCGGGCGTCGCCAGCACGGTGGCGCCGCCGGCCAGGGCCATGTCGCACTCGCCGAGGCGCAGCGACTGGGCGGCCAGGTGCAGGGCGACCAGCGAGGAGGAGCAGGCCGTGTCGACGGTGACCGCCGGGCCCTCCAGACCGAGCACGTAGGCGATCCGGCCGGAGGCGACGCTCGCGGTGTTGCCGGTCAGCAGGTGGCCTTCGAGGTCGGCCGGGGCCTGGTGCAGCCGGGGGCCGTAGTCCTGGGCGGTGGCGCCGACGAACACGCCGGTGCGGCTGCCGCGCAGCACGGCCGGGTCGGCGCCGAGGCGCTCGACGGCCTCCCAGGCGGTCTCCAGCAGGAGCCGCTGCTGCGGGTCCATGGCGAGGGCCTCGCGCGGGGAGATGCCGAAGAACGCCGCGTCGAAGCGGGTCGCGTCGGTCAGGAACGCCCCGGCGGGGGTGAGCGTGCCGGTCGGGTTGCGGCCCTCGTCCGCGTAGACGCCCGCGATGTCCCAGCCGCGGTCCTCGGGGAAGCCGGTGACCAGGTCGCGGCCGTCGAGGACCGCCTGCCACAGCGCCTCGGGGGTGTCGATGCCGCCCGCGTAGCGGCAGCTCATCGCGACGATCGCGATCGGCTCGTCGCTCACGGCGCCGGGGGCGGGCGTCGCGGGCGCGACGGCGGCGGGCTCGCCGTAGAGCAGGCCGGACAGGTGCTCGGCCAGGCGCAGCGGGGTCGGGTGGTCGAAGACCAGGGAGTCCGGCAGCCGCAGCCGGGTGGCCGCGGCGAGGCGGTCGCGCAGTTCCACGGCGGTGAGCGAGTCGAAGCCCAGGTCGCGGAAGGTGAGCCGGGCGTCCACGTCGCCGGGGGTCTCGTAGTCGAGGACGGCGGCGACCTGGGCGCGGATCTGGTGCAGCAGCGCCCGCTCGTCCCGCCGCTCGGCGGCGGGTCCGGTCGGGGCCTCGGCCGGGGCCGGCGCGGCAGGAACGGGTTCGACGGCCGGACGGGCGGCCGTGTCCAGCCAGAAGCGGCGGCGCTGGAAGGCGTAGGTGGGCAGGTCGACCGGTCGGGGGGCGTGGCCCGCGAAGACGGCGTCCCAGTCCAGCGGCGCGCCGGCGGTGTACAGCCGGGCGACGGCGCCGAGCAGGGTCTCCGCGTCGTCGCGGTCCTTGCGCAGGGCCGGGGCCAGCAGGCCCTCGGCGCCGGCCTGCCGGGCCATCGCGCAGAGCACGCCGTCCGGGCCGACTTCGAGGAAGCGGGTGACGCCCTCGCGGTGCAGGGTTTCGACGCCGTCGGCGAAGCGGACGGCGTCGCGGACCTGCCGAACCCAGTACTCGGGGGTGGCGAGCAGGCCCGGCTGGGCGATCCCGCCGGTCAGGTTGGAGACGACCGGGATGCGCGGCTCGGCGAAGGTCAACTCCGCGAGGACGGCGGCGAATTCGGCGAGCATCGGCTCCATCAGGGCCGAGTGGAAGGCGTGCGAGACCGTCAGCCGGCTGGTCTTGCGGCCCTCGGCCTTCCAGCGCGCCGCGAACTCCTCGACCGCCTCGGTCGGGCCGGAAACCACCAGCGAGGTCGGGCCGTTGACGGCCGCCACGTCCAGCCGGTCGCCGATCGCGTCACGGACCTCCGCCTCGGTGGCCTGCACCGCCAGCATCGCCCCGCCCTCGGGCAGCGCGTCCATCAACCGCCCGCGCGCCGCCACCAGGGCGCACGCGTCCGCCAGCGAGAACACGCCCGCCACATGGGCGGCCGCCACCTCGCCGATCGAGTGCCCGAGCAGGAACTCCGGTGCCACGCCCCAGGATTCGAGCAGCCGGAAGGACGCCACCTCGACCGCGAACAGCCCGGCCTGCGCCCACACCGTACGGTCCAGATCCTCCGCACCCGCGAAGACGACCTCGCGCACCGACCGCCCGAGCCTCGCGTCCAGCTCCGCGCAGACCGCGTCGAACGCCGCCGCGAAGGCGGGGAACGCCTCGTACAGGCCCCGGCCCATGGCGACCCGCTGCGAGCCCTGCCCGGTGAACAGGAAGGCCGTGCGGCCCTCGTCCGTCTCCCCCGAGAGCACCCCGCGCACCGGCTCGCCGGCGGCCAGCGAGCCGAGGCGGCGCAGCAGTTCGTCCCGGCCGCGGCCGAGCACGGCGGCCCGGTGGCCGAAGGCCGCGCGAGTGGTGGCCAGCGAGTGGCCGATGTCGGCCGGGTCGGCGGCGGGAGCGGCCTCCAGGTGGGCGCGCAGCCGGGCGGCCTGCTCGCGCAGCGCGTCCTCGGTGCGGCCCGACAGCGGCCAGAGCACCGGCGCGTCGGCGTCGGCGGTCCGCTCGCGCGGGTCCTCGGCCCGGCCGGGCCACTCCGTGAGCACGACGTGGCAGTTGGTGCCGCCCATGCCGAAGGAGCTGACACCCGCGATCCGCGGGCCCTCGGGCCAGGGTTCGAGGGCGGTCTGCACCCGCAGGCCGAGGTCGTCCAGGGGGATGCGCGGGTTGGGCCGTTCGAAGTTGAGGCTCGGCGGGAGCTGCCGGTTGGCCACCGACAGGACGGCCTTGAGCAGGCCGGCCGCGCCGGCGGCGCCTTCGAGGTGGCCGATGTTGGTCTTGGCGGAGCCGACCCGCAGCGCGGCGTCGGGGGTGCGGCCGGCGCCGAGGACGGCGCCGAGGGCCGCCGCCTCGACCGGGTCGCCGACGGCCGTTCCGGTGCCGTGCAGTTCGACGTAGCGCACCGCGTCGGGGGCGATCCCGGCGCGCCGGTAGGCGGCGCCGAGCACGTCGGCCTGGGCGTCGCGGCTGGGGGTGGTCAGGCTGTCGCCGCCGCCGTCGTTGTTGACGGCGCTGCCGCGGATGACGGCGTAGATCCGGTCGCCGTCGGCGACGGCCCGGGCGACGGTCTTGAGGGCGACGACCACGCCGCCCTCGCCGCGGACGTAGCCGTTGGCGCGCTCGTCGAAGGTGTAGCAGCGGCCGTCCGGGGAGAGCGCGCCGAAGCGGGCCGCGCCGACGGTGCTCTCCGGGGCCGCGATCAGGTGCACGCCGCCGGCCAGGGCGAGGGTGGCCTCGCCGCGCCGCAGGCTGTCGGCGGCGACGTGCACCGCGACCAGGGAGGAGGACTGTCCGGCGTCGACGGTCATGCTGGGGCCGCGCAGGCCGACGGCGTAGGAGACCCGGTTGGCGATCAGGCCGCGCTGCAGGCCGGCCAGCGAGTGCGGGCCGATCTGCGCGGTGCCGCCGCGCTGGGCGAGGGTGGCGTAGTCGGAGGCCATCACGCCGACGAAGACGCCGGTCCGGCTGCCGCGCAGGGCGTCCGGCACGATCCGGGCGTCCTCCAGCGCCTCCCAGCTCAGCTCCAGCATGAGCCGCTGCTGCGGGTCCATGGCGGTGGCCTCGCGCGGCGAGATGCCGAAGAAGCCCGGGTCGAACCCGTCGATCCGGTCGAGGAAGCCGCCGCGGCGCGGGACGTCCCGCTCGGCGAGGTCGCCCCGGTCGAGGGGGACGTCACCGATCGCTTCCACGCCGTCGCACAGCAGCTCCCAGAAGGCGCGCGGGTTCGCGGCGCCCGGCAGTCGGCAGGCGAGTCCTACGACGGCGATGGCAGCGTCATCGGCATGGACCTCAGGCATGGGACACCTCAACACGTAATGCGCCGGAAATAGCCGAACGGAATTCACGGGTGGAATTGCCCACCCGTCGACCTGGGCGGATTGGCGTTTCGCAAGGGCCACCGCGGTCCGCCGGGTGGAATTCCCCGGCGTACCCGATGGCGCGTCATCCGCGAGCTTAGGGAGCGAACCGACCGGCACCAACCCCTAAGCAGGGCGGATGCCGGCCCCCGGTGCCGGCCCCACAGTTAGGGGTGCCGGTCCGGGGACTTCCGGCCGGGGACCCCGGTCCCGGGGATTCCCACCGGGCGGTGCGGGGTTCGCCGGGTCAGCGGTTCTTGCGCTGGAACGAGCGCACCGACAGCGGCACGAAGACCACCAGGAGGCCCACCGACCACAGCAGCGTCGCGGCCACCGGGTGGTCCACCGGCCAGGCGTGCGAGCCGGTCACCGTCCCCGGGTTGCCGAACAGCTCGCGGCAGCCGGCGGTCAGGGCGCTGAGCGGGTTCCACTCGGCGATGAACCGCAGCCAGGCGGGCATTCCGTCGGTCGGCACGAAGGCGTTCGACAGCATGGTCACCGGCATCACGAGCAGCGTGAGCTGCTGCGCCATCTGCTCGTTGGGGACCTTCAGGCCGAAGAAGCAGCCGACCCAGCTGAGCGCGTAGCGCATCAGCACCAGCAGCCCGAAGCCGGCCAGGGCGTTCAGCAGCCCGTCGGACGCGCGCCAGCCGACCAGCAGGCCGGCCACCGCCATGATGGCCACGCTGAGCAGGCCGCCGACCATGTCGGAGGCGGTGTGCCCGAAGGCGACCGCGACCCGCGACATCGGCATCGAGCGGAACCGGCTCATCAGTCCGCGCGAGACGTCGGCGGCGACCCGCTCGATCACCGCCACCACCGAACTGGCCGTCACCATGGCGAACAGCCCGGGCATCAGGTAGGCGCGGTAGTCACCGCCGCCCGGAATCCGGATGGCGCTGCCGAAGACGTAGCCGAACAGCAGCACCATCACGGCGGGGAAGATCAGGGCGGCGATCAGTGAGCCGGGCTCCTGGCGCAGCCGGCTGAACTCGCGCCCGACGAGGACGAAGCCGTCCGACAGCGCCCAGCGCAGGCGGGTCACCGGGGTCCGGCGGGCAACGGGGGTGCTCTGGACGGTCATCAGGCGTGGTCCTTGACTCTGTCGTCGGCTCGGGCGCCGGCCGGGGCGTCGCCGTCGGTTTCGGTGTCGGCCGGGGCCGAGCGGTCGGTCAGGCGCAGGAACACCTCGTCGAGGGTGGGGCGGCGCAGGCTGACGTCGGCGACCTCGATCCCCGCCCGGTCCAGCTCCCGGACGAGTGCGGAGACCCGCACGGTGCCGTCCGCGGACGGCACGCTCAGGCTGTTCTCGCCGGTCCCGGTCGGCTCGGCCCCGGTCAGCCGGTGCAGCACGGCGGAGGCCTGCGGCAGCAGCGCCGGGTCCTCGACGACCACGTCGAAGCGGTTGCCGATCGTCGACTTGAGTTGGTCGGGGGTGCCGTCGGCGATCACCCGGCCGTAGTCGACCACCGCGATGTCGTCGGCCAGTTGGTCGGCCTCGTCCAGGTACTGGGTGGTGAGCAGCACGGTGGTGCCCTCGGCGACGAGCTCCCGCACGCAGTCCCAGATCTCGCCGCGGCTGCGCGGGTCGAGGCCGGTGGTCGGCTCGTCCAGGAAGAGCACCTGGGGGCGCAGGATCAGGCTGGCGACGAGGTCGAGCCGGCGGCGCATGCCGCCGGAGTAGCCGCGCACCTGCCGGTCGGCCGCCTCCATCAGGCCGAAGCGCTCCAGGAGTTCGTCGGCCCGCTGGTGCACCTGCCGACGGGGCAGGTGGTAGAGCCGGCCGAACATCCGCAGGTTGCCGCGGCCGGTCAGCTTCTCGTCCACCGCGGCGAACTGCCCGGCCAGGCCGATCACCGAGCGCACCCGGTCGGCCTCGCGGACCACGTCCAGCCCGGCGATCCGGGCGTGCCCGGCGTCCGGGTCCATCAGGGTCGCGAGGATGTTCACCGCGGTGGTCTTGCCGGCGCCGTTGGGGCCGAGCACCCCGCAGACCGTCCCGGCCGGGACGGCGAGGTCGAGCCCTCGTAGGGCGTGGACCTCGCCGAAGTGCTTGTGCAGTCCTTCGGCGAGGATGATCGGGTCCGCCATGATCCCTCCACTGGGAAGTGCCGTGTGCGCGGGTCGCGCCGTACGCGGTCGTGGTGCGGTCGCGGCCGACCCGCGCCGGGGAGCCGTGCGCCGACGACGGGTCAGCTCGCCGACAGCGGGAACTCCCGCAGGCCGCGAATGATGAAGGAGCCCCGCCGGCGCACCGGCCCGGCCTGCCGCAGCCCGGGCATCCGGGAGATGAGGGTCCGGTAGGCCACCTCGGCCTCGAACCTGGCCAGCGGCGCGCCCAGGCAGTAGTGGATGCCGGCCGAGAACGCCAGGGTGTCGTTGCGGCTGACCCGGGTGATGTCGAAGCGGGCGGGGTCGGGGAAGACCTGCGGGTCCCGGTTGGCCCCGGCGGCCACGATCGCCAGCTCGCTGTCCACGGGCAGCACGACGCCGCCCAGCTCGACCGGCTCGTGGGCGATCCGCCGGTAGGTCTGCACCGGCGGGTCGTGGCGCAGCGTCTCGTTGACCACGTTCTGGGCCAGTTCCGGGTCCTCGGCCACCATCCGCCACTGCTCGGGGTGGCGCAGCAGCGCCAGGATGCCGTTGCCGATCAGGTTGACGGTGGTCTCGGTGCCGGCCAGCGGCAGGAACATGCACAGCGGCAGCAGTTCGTCCATGCTCAGGCTGCCCTCGTCGACCAGCGGCAGCATCCGGCTGATCATGTCCTCGCGCGGCTCGACCCGGCGCTGCTCGACGATCCGGGTGAACAGCTCGGTCATCCCGGCGATGGCGGCGTCCACGCTGCGCGCCTTCTCGTAGGTGACCACACCGTCCAGCAGCGGGACGATCTCCCGGCTGAGGTGGTGGAAGTGCTCCCGGTCCTCCTCGGGGATGCCGACCAGGTCGCCGATCACCGCGGTCGGCAGGTGGTGGGCGAAGGCGGTCATCAGGTCGAACCGGTCGCCCTGGGCCAGGATGTCGTCGATCAGCCGGTGGCAGATCTCCTCGGCCCGGCCGCGCCAGCGCTCGACGACGCGCGGGTTGAGGGTGGGCATGGTCATCCGGCGCAGCCGGGTGTGCTCCGGCGGGTCGAGGCCGAGCATGGAGTTGTCGAAGTTCATGAACTCCGGCACCTTCTCGCCGTCGGCCTTGCGCACGCCGAAGCGCTTGTCCCGCAGCACCTGGTTGGCGAGTTCGTGGTCGGTGGTGACCCAGGTGCCCAGCGGGCTGCGGTAGACCCGGCCCCGCGCCCGGATCTCCTCGTACGCGGGGTAGGGGTTGTCCGGCGCGCTCAGCACCTTCGCGTAGGGATCGCCCTGGGCGGCGAGCTTGCGCACCAGGTCGTGGAAGAAGCGCATCTGCGCCCGGAGTTGCCGCTCACTCGACTCCATCGTCCCGTGCCCCTTCAGCCTCCGCGAATGGGGCCGAGCGTAGACACGGCCGTAACAGGGCCGACACCCCTATCCGGGGCCCGGGCAGGTGATTAGGGGCCGGGCCCGGGACCCGGTCGCGACGTCCGGGGACGCGCGGGGCGGATCCGGGTGTCAACCGTTCGATCGCGGGAAGTTCCACCGGATGGATATCACCAGGTCGATCCGGGCACGGCGGTGCCGGCCGGACACTGGTGGGACCTCGGAGATCGGAGACCAAGACCGTGCCAGCGATCGTCGTTTCGAACCTGCGGATGCAGTACGGCCAGAAGGTCGTCGTCGACGACATCTCGTTCGAGGTGCAGGAGGGGGAGATCTTCGGCATCCTCGGCCCCAACGGCGCCGGGAAGACGACGACGGTCGAGTGCATCGCCGGGCTGCGCAAGCCCGGCGGCGGGAGCATCTCGGTGCACGGCCTGGACCCCCAGCGCGACGCCGCCAAGCTGCACCGCATCCTGGGCATGCAGCTGCAGAAGAGCGAGATGCCGGACAAGCTGCGGGTCGCCGAGGCGATGGAGCTGTACGCCTCCTTCTACGACGACCACGCCGACTGGCGGGAGCTGCTCGCCGAGCTGAACCTGCTGGACAAGATGAACAGCCCGTTCGCCAGCCTGTCCGGCGGCCAGAAGCAGCGGCTGTCCATCGCGCTGGCACTGGTCGGCAACCCGAAGGTGGCCGTGCTGGACGAGCTGACCACCGGTCTGGACCCGGCGGCCCGGCGGGACACCTGGGAGCTGATCGAGCAGGTCCGCGCCCGGGGCATCACCGTCGTCCTGGTCACCCACTTCATGGAGGAGGCCGAGCGGCTCTGCGACCGGCTGGCCCTGATCGACGGCGGCCGGATCGTCGCGCTGGACACCCCTGCCGGCCTGGTGGCCGGGGTGGGCGCCGAGCAGAAGGTGCGCTTCCGCCCGACCTCCCCGCTCGACGACCACATCCTGACCTCGCTGCCCGAGGTGACCTCGGTCCAGCGGCACGGCTCCCAGGTGGAGGTCACCGGCACCGGAAACCTGGTGTACGCCGTCACCTCGGCGCTCGCCCGCAACCAGATCGTCGCGGCCGACCTGCGCGCGGAACTGGCCAGCCTGGAGGACGCGTTCCTCGCCCTGACCGGCCGCCGGTTCGACCACCCCTCCCACTGATCCCCGGCCCGTAGCCGACCCCCGACCCCTAGAAGGAGAACCCCCGTGCGGGCGATGAACCGGCTCACGGCCGTGGAGTTCAAGCTCTTCCTGCGAGACCCGGCCGCGTACTTCTGGACGCTGCTCTTCCCGGTCGCCCTGGTGGTGATCATCGGCAGCATCCCGTCCTCCCGCGAGTTCAAGGCCGAGATCGGCCAGCGCGCCATCGACTCCTACACGCCCGTCACCGTGGTGCTGGCCTTCGCGATGACCGGCCTGTTCATCACCCCGGGCTACCTGGTGGGCTACCGGGAGAAGGGCATCCTGCGCCGGCTGTCGACCACGCCGGTGGGCCCGGCCCGGGTGCTGATCGCCCAGTTGGTGGTCCAGATCACCGTGGCGATCGCCACCACCCTCCTGGTGCTCGCGACCGCGCGCCTGCTGTGGGACGTCAAGCTGCCGAGCAACCCGCTCGGCTTCGCGCTGACCTTCCTGCTCTCGGCCACCGCGGTGCTGTCCATCGGACTGTTCGTCGCCTCGGTGCTCAAGACCACCAAGGCCGCCACCGGAGCGGGCAGCATGCTGTTCTTCCCGCTGATGTTCTTCGCGGGCCTGTACGTGCCCCGTGACCAGATGCCCGCCGCGGTCAACCGGATCGGTGACTTCACCCCGCTCGGCGCCTCCGTCCAGGCCTTCGGCGACGTGGCCAAGGGTCACCTGCCGGGCGCCACGGCGCTGTTGGTCCTCGTCGGCTACACGGTGGTCTTCGGTGTCGCGGCCGCACGGCTCTTCCGCTGGGAGTAGGCCCGGGACGGAGGATCGCGCCGGGAGTAGGCCTAGGCTGGAGGTCCGCGGTCACGGGCGGTCGCGGCGGGGCGGGAGCCGGGGAAGCAGCGGGGGCCGAGGAGCAGCACCATGAAGAGCGACGAACCGATCAACCTGCGCCGCTTCCTCACCCCGCTGCCCGTCGTGCTGCTGGGCGTGGCCACCGTGCTGTGCGTGGTGCAGCCGGAGGAGGGCGCGGCCACCGCGCGGGTCACGGTCTTCCCGCTGGTCGTGGTGACCGCCGCGTGGACGCTGGCGATGTACACCCTGCGGTCGCCGCAGTGGACGGGCCGCACCGGCCCGATGCTGACCTACGTGGCGGGCCAGCAGGTGCTGGCCGCACTGCTGATGACCCAGCACCCGATCTTCTTCGTCTTCGCCGTGGTCGGGTTCGTCCAGGCCTACGACCTGCTCCCGCCGCAGTGGGCCTTCGTCAGTGTCGGCGCCACCTCGCTGATCATCAACCTGATCCCCGGCGGGGTGCCGGACAGCTCCCGGCGGATCGCCATCGCGGCCGCCTCGGTCTGCCTCCAGACCTGCCTGATCGGCCTGTTCGGCAACCTGTCGCACCGCTTCAACGAGCGCAGCGAGGAACGCTGCCGGCTGGTCACGGAGTTGAAGACGGTGATCGGCGAGAACAACGGCCTGCACGCCCAGTTGCTGATCCAGGCCCGGGAGGCGGGCATCCAGGACGAACGCCAGCGGATGGCCCGGGAGATACACGACACCATCGCCCAGGGGCTGGCCGGCATCATCACCCAGCTCCAGGCCGCCGACCGGGCCCGGCCGCAGTCCGAGCAGCGCGAGTGGCACCTCGAACAGGCCCGGGGGCTGGCCCGGGAGAGCCTCACGGCGGCCCGGCGTTCGGTGGCCGCGCTGCGGCCGGCGGAGCTGGAGGAGGCGCATCTGCCGAACGCGATCCGGGAGCTGGCCCAGCGCTGGTCGGCGCGTGCGGACGTGCCGGCCTCGGTGGAGGTCACCGGTGATCCCGTCCCGCTGCTGACGGAGATCGAGGTCGCCCTGTTCCGTGCCGCCCAGGAGACCCTGGCGAACATCGCGAAGCACGCCGCTGCCAGTAAGGTCAGACTGACCATTTCCTACCTGGAGGACACGGTCATGCTGGACGTTCACGACGACGGGGTCGGCTTCACCGTGACCGACCTCGACGGGCCGCCGCCCGCCGACGGCGACAGCGGTTACGGGCTGGACGGCCTGCGCCGACGGCTCGACCGGGTGCTCGGGACACTGACCGTGGAGAGCGCCCCGGGCTCGGGCACCGCGGTGAACGCGAGCGTGCCGGCGATCCGCCGGGGCGGCACCGCATGAGCGAACAGTCCGCCCCCGTACGGCTGCTGATCGTCGACGACCACCCGATCGTCCGGGACGGCCTGCGCGGCGCGTTCGCCAACAGCCCGGAGTTCGAGGTCGTCGGCGAGGCCGGCAACGGCGCCGAGGCGCTCGACCGGGTCGCCGAGCTGAAGCCCGACCTGGTGCTGATGGACCTGCGCATGCCGGTGATGGACGGTGTCACCGCGATCCACCGGCTCGGCGAGAGCGCGCCCGGGGTGCGGGTGCTGGTGCTGACCACCTTCGACACCGACAACGACGTGCTGCCCGCGATCGAGGCCGGCGCCACCGGCTACCTGCTGAAGGACGCGCCCACCGAGGAGCTGCTGCGCGCGGCCCGCGTCGCGGCCCGGGGCGACGCGATGCTCTCCCCCGCCATCACCAAACGGCTGATGGACCGGGTGCGCCGGCCCAGCCTCGGTGTGCTGAGCGCCCGTGAGCTGGAGGTGATGCGGCTGGTCGCCCACGGCTCCTCCAACAAGGAGGTCGCCGGCAAGCTGTTCATCACCGAGGCCAGTGTCAAGACGCACCTGCTGCGGATCTACGACAAGCTCGGGGTCCGCGACCGGGCGGGCGCGGTCGGCGAGGCGTTCCGGCGCGGTCTGGTGACCTGACCCGGAACGCCCCGCCGGCCCGCCGTCAGCTCCCCAGCTCGTCGTCGATCAGGGCGAAGATGTCCTCGGCCGTCGCGGACTCCAGGTCGCTGTCGTCGTGCTCCGGCTGCGGCCCGTCGGCGTCCCGCAGCCGGTCGAGCAGCTGCTCCAGCCTGGCGCGGGCCCCGGCCCGTTCCGCCCCGGCCAGCGCGACCAGGTCGGCCTCCATTCCGGCCAGCCGGCCGAGCAGGTCCTCCACCGGGTCGGCCTGCGGCAGCAGGCTCTCCCGCAGGTGGCGGGCGAGCGCGGCCGGGGTCGGGTGGTCGAAGACCAGGGTGGGGGGCAGCCGCAGGCCGGTGGCGGTGTTCAGCCGGTTGCGCAGCTCGACCGAGGTCAGCGAGTCGAACCCGAGGTCCTTGAACGGCCGGTCGGCCGCGACGGCGTCCGTCGAGCCGTGTCCGAGGACCACCGCGGCGTTCCCGGTGACCAGGTCCAGCAGGGCCGCTTCGCGCTGGGCGTCGGCCATCACGGCCAGCCGCTCGGCCAGCGCCGGGCCGTCCGGGCGCCGGTTGTCGGCGGCCCGGCGGACCGGCTGGCCGACCAGCGCCCGCAGCAGCGCGGGCACCGGGTGGGCGGCGGCGCGCAGCACGCCCAGGTCGATGTCCACCGGCACCAGGTGGGAGCGGCCCGTGGTGCGCGCCCGGTCGAACAGGGCGAGCGCCCGGGCGGTGGACAGCGGCGCGCTGAGGCTGCCGGCCCGGGCCTGGTCGACCTTCCCGAGGTGGCCGGTGAGCCCGCTGGCCTGCTCCCACAGGCCCCAGGCCAGCGACTGGCCGGCCTGGCCGGAGGCCGTCCGCCGGGCGGCCAGGGCGTCCAGGAAGGCGTTCGCGGCCGCGTAGTTGGCCTGCCCGCCGGAGCCGAAGGTGCCCGACACCGAGGAGTACAGCACGAACATCGACAGGTCGAGGTGCGCCGTCAGCTCGTGCAGGTTGAGCGCCGCGTCCACCTTCGGGCGCAGTACCCGGGAGAGGCGCTCCGGCGTCAGGGTGCCGAACACCCCGTCGTCCAGCACGCCGGCGGCGTGCACCACGCCCGTCAGCGGGCGGGCGAGGCCGTCGAGCACCCGGGCCAGGGCGGTGCGGTCGGCCGCGTCGCAGGCGACGACCTCCGCCCGGGCGCCCGCCTCGCCCAGCTCGACGAGGAGTTCCCGCACGTCCGGGCCGTCCGCGCCCCGGCGGCTCAGCAGGGTCAGGTGGCGCACGCCGTGCACGGCCGCCAGGTGCCGGGCCAGCAGTCCGCCCAGCGTCCCGGTGCCGCCAGTGATCAGCACCGTGCCCTCGGGGTCCGGCTCCACCGGCAGCGTCAGCACGTTCTTGCCGACGTGCCGGGCCTGGCTGACGTGCCGGAAGGCGCCGACCGCGTCCCGGACGTCCCAGGCGGTGATCGGCAGCATCCGCAGCGCACCGGCCTCGAACAGCTCGATCACCTCGTGCAGGATGCCGCCCATCCGGGCCGGTCCGGCGTCGCCGAGGTCGAAGGCCCGGTACCGGAGGCCGGCCGGCTGCCGGACGTCGGTCTTGCCCATCTCCAGGAAGCGCCCGCCCTCGGCGAGCAGCCGCAGCGAGGCGTCGGTGAACTCCCCGGCCAGCGAGTTCAGCACCAGGTCGACCCCGCGCCCGCCGGTCGCGGTGCGGAACCGCTCCTCGAAGGCGAGGTCGCGGGAGGAGGCGATGTGCGCCTCGTCCAGCCCCAGTTCCCGCAGCGTGCGCCACTTGCCCGGACTGGCGGTGCCGAACACCTCCAGGCCGAAGTGGCGGGCGAGTTGGACGGCCGCCATGCCGACGCCGCCGGCCGCGGCGTGCACCAGCACCGATTCGCCCCGCTGCGCGTCGGCCAGGTCGCGCAGCCCGTAGTAGGCGGTGGCGAACACCAGCGGTACGGAGGCGGCCTGGGCGAAGGACCAGCCCTGCGGGACGCGGGCCAGCAGCCGCCGGTCGGTGACGGCCCGGACGGCCGCGCCACCGGCGACGAAGCCGAAGACCCGCTCGCCCGGGGCGAGGTCGGTCACTCCGGCGCCGACCTCCAGCACGACGCCGGAGGCCTCGGAGCCCATCGCGGCCGTCCGGTCCGGGTACATGCCCAGACCGATCAGCACGTCCCGGAAGTTGACGCCCGCCGAGCGCACCGCGACCCGGACCTCGTCCGCGCCCAGCGGCGCGTCGGCGTCGGGCGCGGGGACCAGCGCCACGTCCTCCAGTCCGGCGCCCCGCCCCGCGAGGCCGAGCCGCCAGGCGCCCGCGGGCTCCGGCGGGGTCAGCCGGGCGACGGTGGCCTCCCGGACCAGTCGCGGCACCCTGATGTCGCCGCCGCGGACCGCGAGTTGGGGCTCCTCGCCGCCCACCAGCGCGGGCCAGCCGGCCCACGGGTCGGCCGCGCCGCCCTGCGGTTCGACGTCCACCAGCACGATCCGGTCCGGGTTCTCGGTCTGCGCGGAGCGGACCAGTCCCCACACGGCGGCGCCGGCCGGGTCGGCCTCGCCACCGGTGCCGGATCCGGCCGGGGTCGCCCCGCGGGTGAGCACCACCAGCCGGGAGTCGGCGAACCGCTCCTCGGCCAGCCAGGCCCGTACCTCGCCGAGCACCCGGGCGGTCGCCCCGTGCACGGCCTCGGCCCCGAGCGCACCGGCGGCGGCGTCGACACCGGCGGCACCGGCGGCACCGGCGGAGACGGCAGAGACGGCCAGGACGGTCACCGACGGTACGGCCGCGCCCTGTTCCAGGGAGGCGACCAGGGCCGCCAGGTCGGTGTGGCGGCGGGCCGGTCCGCCCTCGGGCGCCGTCTCGCCGACCGCGGCCCACGCGGTCAGGTCCGGCTCGGCCGCACCGGCCGCCGGGGGCACCGGCCGCCAGTCCACCGCGAACAGCGCGTCCGGTCCGGCGTCGGCGGTGGCGCCGAGCGCCTCCGGGGACACCTCGCGCATCACCAGCGAACGCACGGTGGCCACCGGGCTTCCGGCGCCGTCGGCCAGTTGCAGCGCGACGCCCTCGGCGGTCCGGGTGATCCGCGCCCGCAGCACCGAGGCGCCCACCGCGTCCACCCGCACGCCGGTCCAGGCGAACGGCAGGGCGGTGCCCTCGACCTCGCTCCCGCCGGCGAAGCCGACGGCGTGCAGCGCCGCGTCCAGCAGCGCCGGGTGCAGGGCGAAGCCGGCCGCTTCGTCCGCCGCCTCCTCGGGCAGCGCGACCTCGGCGTAGACCGCGTCCTCGGCCCGCCAGACGGCGCGCAGGCCGCGGAAGGCCGGCCCGTAGCCGTAGCCGCTGTCGGCCAGGGTGTCGTAGAAGCCGTCCAGCGGCACCGGCTCGGCGGCCGGCGGCGGCCAGGCCGCCAGTTCGAAGGGCTCGGCCGGTGCGGCCTCGGTCAGCAGGCCGGTGGCGTGGCAGGTCCAGGGCGTCCGGTCACCGGTGTCGGGCCGGGCGTGGATCTCCAGCCGGCAGTCGCCGCCGTCGTCGGGCGCGGTCACCCGGACCTGGACCTGGGCCTCGCCCCGTTCGGGGAGGGCGAGCGGGGACCGCACCACCAGTTCGTCCAGCACCGTACGGCCGACCTGCTCGCCGGCCCGCAGCGCGAGTTCGACCAGCGCGGTGCCGGGCACCACGGTCCGGCCCAGCACCGCGTGGTCGGCCAGCCACGGGTGGCTCGCCGTGGACAGCCGTCCGGTCAGCACCGCGCCGCCGTCCCCGGCCAGGGCCAGGACGGCGCCCAGCAGCGGGTGCCCGGCGGGCAGTTGCCCGAGCGCCGCGACGTCGCCGGCGCCGGCGACCGGCCGGGGCCAGTAGCGCTCGCGCTGGAAGGCGTAGGTGGGCAGTTCCGCGTGCGGACCGGCCGGCAGGGCCTCCGCCCAGTCGACCTGGGCACCGGCCGTCCAGAGCCGGCCGAGGCCGTGCCAGAGCGTGTCCACCTGGTCCCGTCCGGCCCGCTGGAGCGGGGCGAGCACGGCGTCGGGGAGGGTCTGCTGGGCCAGCCCGCAGAGCACGCCGTCGGGGCCCAGCTCAAGGAGGCGGGTCACGCCGTGCTCGCCGAGGTGGGTGACGCCGTCGGCGAAGCGGACCGCCTCGCGGACCTGGCGCAGCCAGTAGTCGGGGGTGGTGAGCAGCCCTGGTTCGGCGAGCGTCCCGCTGACGTTGGACAGCAGCGGAATGCGCGGCTCGGCGAAGGTCAACTCCGCCAGGACGGCCGAGAATTCGGCGAGCATCGGCTCCATCAGCGCCGAGTGGAAGGCGTGCGAGACGGTCAGCCGGCGGATCCGGCGGCCCTCGGCCTTCCACCGCCCGGCCAGCTCCTCCACTGCCTCGACCGGCCCGGAGACCACCACGGAGGTCGGACCGTTGACGGCCGCGACGTCCAGGCGGTCGCCGATCGCGTCCCGGACCTCGGCCTCGGTGGCCTCGACCGCCAGCATCGCGCCGCCCTCGGGCAGCGCCTGCATCAGTCGGCCGCGCGCCGCCACCAGGGCGCACGCGTCCGGCAGCGGGAACACCCCGGCGACGTGAGCGGCCGCCACCTCGCCGATCGAGTGCCCGAGCAGGAAGTCGGGCGTCACGCCCCAGGATTCGAGCAGCCGGAACGAGGCCACCTCGACCGCGAACAGCCCGGCCTGCGCCCACACCGTCCGGTCCAGGTCCTCGACGCCCTCGAACACCACGTCCTTCACCGGCTGGTCCAGCAGCAGGTCCAGCTCCGCGCAGACCGCGTCGAAGGCGTCCGCGAAGGCGGGGAAGGCCTCGTACAGCTCCCGGCCCATGCCGACCCGCTGCGCACCCTGCCCGGTGAACAGGAACGCCGTCCGCCCCTCGGCGGCCGTACCGGTGACCGCGCCCGCGCCGGGCTCGCCGGCGGCCAGCGCCGCCAGCTCCCGGTCCTGCTCGGCCCGGTCCGCGCCGACCACCACCGCGCGGTGCGCCAGCGCCGTCCGGCCGGACAGGGCCCGGGCCACCTCGGCCGGTCCGTCCTCCGGGTAGTCCGTCAGGTGCTCGGCCAGCCGGGCGGCCTGGGCCCGCAGCGCCGCCGGGGTCTGCCCGGACAGCGGCCACGGCAGCGGACCGTGCGGCCGACGCCCGGCGGGCTCGGCCGGGGCGGGCTCGCCCTGCTCGATGATGACGTGGACGTTGGTGCCGCTCATGCCGAACGAGGAGACGCCGGTGCGGCGCGGCCGTCCGGCCCGCGGCCACGGCCGGGCCTCGGTCAGCAGCTCGACCGACCCGGTGGACCAGTCGACGTGCGGGGTGGGCCCGTCCACGTGCAGGGTCGCCGGAAGCGTGCCGTACCGCATCGCCATGACCATCTTGATGATCCCGGCGATGCCGGCGGCGGCCTGGGTGTGCCCGATGTTGGACTTGATCGAGCCCAGCCAGAGCGGCTCCCCGTCCCGGCCCTGCCCGTAGGTGGCCAGCAGGGCCTTCGCCTCGATCGGGTCGCCGAGGCGGGTGCCGGTGCCGTGCGCCTCCACGGCGTCCACCTCGGCGGCCGACAGCCCGGCGTTGGCCAGCGCCTGCCGGATCACCCGCTCCTGCGAGGGACCGTTCGGGGCCGTCAGACCGTTGGAGGCGCCGTCCTGGTTGACCGCGCTGCCGCGCACGATGCCGAGCACCCGGTGCCCGTTGCGCCGGGCGTCGGACAGCCGCTCCAGCAGCAGGATGCCGACGCCCTCGCCCCAGCCGGTGCCGTCGGCCGCGGCGGCGAAGGCCTTGCACCGGCCGTCGGCGGCCAGGCCCAGCTGGCGGCTGAACTCCACGAAGGCCGACGGGGTCGCCATCACCGTGGCGCCGCCCGCGAGGGCCATGGTGCACTCGCCGCGGCGCAGCGCCTCGGCCGCCGAGTGCAGGGCGACCAGGGAGGAGGAGCAGGCGGTGTCCACCGTCATGGCCGGGCCCTCCAGCCCGAACACGTACGAGATCCGGCCGGAGAGCACGGCGGCCGCGGTGCCGGTGCCCCGGTGCCCCTCGCTGTCGGAGGGGCCGGAGAGCAGCGCCGCGTAGTCCTGGCCGTTGGTGCCGATGAACACGCCGGTGCGGCTGCCGCGCAGCGAGCGCGCGTCCACCCCGGCCCGTTCGAACGCCTCCCAGACGGTCTCCAGCAGCAGCCGCTGCTGGGGGTCCATGGCCAGCGCCTCGCGCGGGGAGATGGCGAACAGCGCCGGGTCGAAGTCGGCGACGCCGGACAGGAATCCGCCGGCCCAGGTGGCGTCCGCGCCCGCCTCGCCGGAGGGCGCGCCGAGCGGCGGCCAGCCGCGGTCGCCGGGCAGCCCGGAGACCGCGTCCACCCGGTCGGCGACCAGCCGCCAGAGCTGTTCGGGGTTCTCGACCCCGCCGGGGTAGCGGCAGCTCATCGCGACGATCGCGATCGGCTCCTCCACGGCGGTGGCCTCGGCCCGCACGGTCTCGGCCGCCGCCGCGGTGCCGAGCAGCTCGCCGCGCAGCTGGGCGGCCAGTTCGCGCGGCGTGGGGTGGTCGAAGACCAGGGTGGCGGAGAGCCGCAGCCCGGTCTCGGCCGCCAGGGCGTTGCGCAGTTCGAGCGCGGTCAGCGAGTCGAAGCCGAGGCCCTTGAACGGGACCTCCGGCGGGACGTCGCCCGCCTCGCGGTGGCCGAGCACGGCCGCCGCCAGCCGCCGGACCAGGTCGAGCAGGGTCCGTTCCTGCTCGGCGGGCGGCAGCGCGGCGAGCTTCCCGGCCAGCGGGGACGCGCCCTCGGCCGGCTCGGCGGCCGGGGCCTCCAGGGCCCGGAGCACCTCCGGCAGGTCCTCGATCAGCGGACGGCGGCGGCTGGCCGTGAACGCGGGGGCGAAGCGCTCCCAGCGGACGTCCGCCACCGCCACGCAGGCCTCGTCCCCGGCGACGGCCAGGTCGAGCGCCCGCACGGCGAGGGCCGGGTCCAGCAGGGCGAGCCCGCGGCGGCGCAGGAAGTCCTCCGACTCCCCCTGCACGGCCATGCCGGCCTCCGCCCACGGGCCCCAGGCGACGGCCAGCGCGGCCAGGCCGGCCGCCCGGCGCTGTTCGACCAGCGCCTCCAGGTAGGCGTTGGCGGCGCCGTAGACGGCCTGGGCGCCGGAGCCCCAGGTGGCCGAGATCGAGGAGAAGACGACGAACAGCTCCAGGTCCAGCCCGGCGGTCAGCTCGTCCAGGTGCGCGGCACCGTCGGCCTTCCCGCCGAGCACGGCGGTGATCTCCTCGGCGGCGGTGTCCATCAGCAAGGTCGCCTGGCCGACGCCGGCCGCGTGCACCACGCCGGTCAGCGGGAACTCGGCCGGGATCGCGTCGAGCACCGCCGCCAGCGCCGCCCGGTCGGCGGCGTCGCAGGCGGCGACCGTCACCCGGGCACCGAGCCCGGTCAGCTCGGCCACCAGCGCGTCCACGCCCTCGGCCGCCGAACCGCGCCGACTGGTCAGCACGAGACGGGGAACGCCCCGACCGGCCAGCCAGCGCGCCACCTCCGCGCCCAGCGCCCCCGTTCCACCGGTCACCAGCACCGTGCCCGAGGGCGGCCCGAGCGGTTCGGCACCGTCCGGTCGGGCGGCCCGCACCAGACGGCGGACGTACGTGCCGGCGCCCCGGACGGCGACCTGGTCCTCGGTGCCGGTCAGGACGGCGGCCAGCCGGGCGGCCGTCCTGGCGTCCTCGGCGGGCGGCAGGTCGACCAGCCCGCCCCAGCGTTCCGGCAGCTCCAGGGCGGCGGCCCGGCCGAGGCCCCAGAGCTGCGCCGCCACCGGGTCGGACGGACCGTCGGAGCGGCCCACCGACACCCCGCCCCGGGTGGCCAGCCAGAGCGGGGCGTCGATGCCCGCGTCGCCGAGCGCCTGGATCAGCGCGACGGCCGCCGGGACCGGCTCGGGGTGCCGGGCCGGGCAGGCGACCACGCCGGCCGGGGTGGCCGCCAGCTCGCGCAACCGGGCGGCCAGGGAGGCCCGGGTGGCCCCGGGGCCGAACTCCAGCAGGACCACGTCGGCGCCGGCGGTGGCCAGCAGCCGCTGGGCGTCGGTGTCCCCCTGGGCCGCGACGACCAGCCAGGTGCCGGTGAGCGTGCCCGCGGCGGGCGCGTCGGCGAGCGGCTTCCAGCGGACCCGGTAGCGCCAGGAGTCGATGACGGCCTCGTCCCGGCGGCGGCGCCGGAAGGAGGACAGCGCGGGCAGCACGGCCCGCAGCTCCCCCTGGTCCGCGTCCACGCCGAGGGCGCCGGTCAGTTCGGACACGTCCTCGCGCTCGACGGCGGCCCAGAACCGGCCCTCGGCGGTGCCCTCCGCTCCCTCGGCCACGGCGGCGGGAGAAGGGGCGGGACGGGCCCAGTAGGACTGGTGCTGGAAGGCGTAGGTGGGCAGCGCGACCCGCCCCTCGCCACGGCCCGCGAAGGCCGCCGGCCAGTCCACGGCGGCACCCGCCGTCCAGAGCGCGCCGACGGCGGCGTGGAAGGTGCGCACGCCGTCGTGGCCGGAGCCGCGCAGCAGCGGCGCGAAGGCGCCCTCGACGCCGGCGTGCTGGGCCATCCCGCACAGCACGCCGTCGGGGCCGAGCTCGGCGAAGCGGGTGACGCCCCGTCGGCCCAGGGCGTCGACGCCGTCGGCGAAGCGGACCGCCTCGCGGACCTGCCGCAGCCAGTAGTCGGGGCTGGTGAGCAGGCCGGGCTCGGCGATCTCGCCGGTCAGGTTGGAGACGACCGGGATCCTCGGTTCGTTGAAGGTCAACCCGCCGAGTACGGAAGCGAATTCGTCGAGCATCGGCTCCATCAGGGCCGAGTGGAAGGCGTGCGAGACCGTCAGCCGACGGGTCTTGCGGCCCTCGGCCGACCAGCGCGCGGCGTACTCCTCGACCGCGTCCGCCGGTCCGGAAACCACCACGGAGGTAGGGCCGTTGACGGCCGCCACGTCCAGGCGGTCACCGATCTCCGAACGCACCTCCGCCTCGGTGGCCTGGACGGCGAGCATCGCCCCGCCCTCGGGCAGCGCGTCCATCAGCCGGCCCCGCGCCGCCACCAGCGCACAGGCGTCCGCCAGCGAGAACACCCCGGCGCAGTGCGCCGCCGCCACCTCACCGATCGAGTGCCCGAGCAGGAAGTCGGCCGTCACACCCCAGGACTCCAGCAGCCGGAACGACGCCACCTCGACCGCGAACAGCCCGGCCTGCGCCCACACCGTCCGGTCCAGCTCCTCGACGCCGTCGAGGACGACCTCCCGCACCGACCGCCCGAGCCTCCCGTCCAACTCCGCACAGACCGCGTCGAACGCCCCGGCGAACACCGGGAACGCCTCGTACAGCCCCCGGCCCATCCCGACCCGCTGCGAGCCCTGCCCGGTGAACAGGAACGCCGTGCGGCCCTCGGTCGCCGCCCCGGTCAGCACGTCCTGGGCGGAACGCCCCTCGGCCAGCGCCGCCAGCCCCTCGCCGAGGCCTGCGGCCGAGTCCCCGAGGACCACCGCGCGGTGCTCCAGCGCCGCCCGGGTGACGGCCAGCGCGTGCCCAGCGGCCGCCGGGTCGGGCCCGGTCGCCGCGAACTCGGCCAGCCTCGCCGCCTGTCCGCGCAGCCCCTCCGGGCTCTTGGCGGACACCGGCCAGAGCACCGGGCCGCCGTTCTCCACCGGTTCCGCTGCGGGCAGCGGGTCGCCCTGCTCCAGGATGACGTGGGCGTTGGTGCCGCTGATGCCGAAGGAGGAGACGCCCGCCCGGCGCGGACGGTCCGCCTCCGGCCACGGCCGGGCCTCGGTCAGCAGTTCCACCGCGCCCGCCGACCAGTCCACATGCGGCGTCGGCTGCTCGGCGTGCAGGGTGGCGGGCAGCAGGCCGTGCCGCATCGCCTGCACCATCTTGATGATGCCCGCGACACCGGCCGCCGACTGGGTGTGGCCGATGTTGGACTTGATCGAACCCAGCCAGAGCGGCTCGTCGCCGCGGTCCCGGCCGTAGGTCGCCAGCAGCGCCTGCGCCTCGATCGGGTCGCCGAGCCGGGTGCCGGTGCCGTGCGCCTCCACCACGTCCACCTCGGACGGGGCGAGCCGCGCGGAGGCCAGCGCCTGCCGGATCACCCGGCGCTGCGAGGGGCCGTTCGGCGCGGTCATCCCGTTGGAGGCGCCGTCCTGGTTGACCGCGCTGCCGCGCACCACCGCCAGCACCTCGTGCCCGTTGCGGCGCGCGTCCGACAGCCGCTCCAGCAGCAGCAGTCCGACACCCTCGCCCCAGCCGGTGCCGTCCGCGCCGGCGCCGAAGGAGCGGCACCGCCCGTCCGAGGCCAGGCCCTGCTGGGCGCTGAAGGCGTGGAAGACCTCCGCGTTGGTCAGCACGGTCACCCCGCCGGCCAGCGCCAGCGTGCACTCGCCGGTGCGCAGCGCCTGGACGGCCAGGTGCAGCGCCACCAGCGAGGAGGAGCAGGCGGTGTCCACGGTGACCGCCGGGCCCTCCAGCCCGAACACGTACGCCACCCGGCCGGAGAGCACGCTGGTCGCTCCGCCGGCCAGGACGTACCCCTGGTCGGCGTCGGCCGCACCGACCCCGTAGCCGGAGGAGGTCGCGCCGACGAACACCCCGGTCCGGGTGCCGCGCACGGTGTCCGGCGCGATCCCGGCCCGTTCGAAGGCCTCCCAGCCGCTCTCCAGCAGCAACCGCTGCTGGGGGTCCATGGCGAGGGCCTCGCGCGGGGAGATCCCGAAGAACGCGGCGTCGAAGCGCTCGGCGCCGTCCAGGAACCCGCCCTGGGCGGCGAGGTCGCTCGCCGCGGCGTCCGCGCCGAGCCCGTCCGCCCTCCAGCCGCGCTGCTCGGGGAAGGGCGCGATCGCGTCGCCGGCCCGTTCGACCAGCCGCCAGAGGTCGTCCGGCGAGGAGACGTCGCCGGGGTAGCGGCACGCCATCGACACGATCGCCACGGGTTCGCTGACCGCGGCGGTCAGTTCACGGTTTCGGGCGCGAAGCTTCTCCGTCTCCTTGAGGGAAGCTCGCAACGCTTCGACATAGTCCTGGGTAGAGGCCATCGCAAGCTCCGTACTGCGGTCAGGAATCACGTTCGCCGAGGGCCAGCCTCAGCAGGCTTTCGCCGTCCATCTCGTCGATCGACTCGATGGCGGTCACGGGTGCGGCGTCCTCGGCGGCGGGCGCGGACTCCTGCGAGGCGAGCCGCAGCAGCGGCTCCAGCAGTCCGGACTCGCGCAGCCGGGACACCGGGACGGTGAGCAGGGCGCGGCGCGCCTGCTCCGCCTCGTCGGCGTCGAGGGCGTCGTCGCCGAGCAGTTCGGCCGTGATCTGCTCGGCCAGCGCCCTCGGGGTGGGGTGGTCGAAGATCAGGGTGGCGGGCAGGGCCAGCCCGGTGGCCGCGGTCAGCCGGTCGCGCAGTTCGACCGCGGTCAGCGAGTCGAACCCCAGGTCGCGGAAGGCCTTGTCGGCGACGACCGACCCGGCCGCGCTGTGGCCGAGGACCAGCGCGGCCTGCTGCTGCACGGTCTCCAGCAGCAGGGCGAGGCCGTCCTCACCGGACAGCCCGGCGAGGCGCTCGCGCAGCGCGCTGCCGTCCTGCGGACCGCCGGCGGCGCCCCCGGCGAGGACCTGCCGCACCTCGGGGACGTCCTCGATCAGCGGCTGCGGGTGGTACGCGGTGAAGCCGGGCACGAAGGCCTGCCAGTCCACGTCCGCGACGGTCACGCAGACGTCGCCGGTCCGGATCGCCGTGTCCATCGCCTCCAGGGCGAGGTCCGGGGCCATCGCCCGCAGGCCGCGGCGGCGCAGGAACTCCTCGGCGTCGGCGCCGCCGGCCATGCCCTCGCCCGCCCACGGGCCCCAGGCCACGGAGGTGGCCGCCAGCCCGCGGGCCCGGCGGTCGACGGCGAGGGCGTCCAGCGCGGCGTTCGCCACCGCGTACGCGGACTGCCCGCCGCTGCCCCAGACGCTGGCGACGGAGGAGAAGAGCACGAAGTAGTCGAGGGGGGTGTCCCCCAGCAGCTCGTCCAGGCAGACCGCGCCTTCGGCCTTGCCGTCCACGATCGCCGCGAACCCGGCGCGCGCGGTGCTGCCGAACGGCGTCGGGTCGCCGACGCCGGCCGCGTGCACCACGCCGCTCAGCGGGAACTCCGCCGGGACGGCGGCCAGTACCCCGGCCATCCCTTCCCGGTCCGCCGTGTCGCAGGCGGCGACGGTCACCCGGGCGCCCAGCGCCTCCAGTTCCGCGACCAGCTCCGCCGCCCCCGGCGCCGTCCGGCCCCGGCGGGAGACCAGCACCAGGTGGGGAACGCCCTGACCGGCCAGCCGGCGCGCCACGGCGGCGCCCAGCGCTCCGGTACCGCCGGTGACCAGGACGGTTCCGGTGGCGGGGGCGGGATCGGCCGTCACCGGCCCGGTTCCCGCCGGGACCAGCCGGCGGGCGAAGGTCCCGGTGGCCCGGACGGCGACCTGGTCCTCGGTTCCGGACAGCACCTCGGCCATCCGGTCACCGAGCACCGGCCCCGCCGGACCGCAGACGTCCACCAGCCCGCCCCACAGGCCGGGCAGCTCCAGGCCGACCACCCGGCCCAGGCCCCAGATCCGGGCGTGTCCGGGCCGGACGGTCTCCTCCTCGCGCACGGTCACCGCGCCGGAGGTGACCCACCAGAGCGGCACCCTCAGGTCCAGGGCGGTGAGCGCGTCGATCAGGTCCAGGGCGTCGGCGACGGGGTCGGCGTCCGGGGCCGTGCCGGGGAAGGCCAGCACCCCGGCCGGGTCGGCGATCCGGGCGAGGTCGTCCGCCAGCCGCTCGGTCGTGGTCCGCACCACCCGGGCGCCCGCCCGCTCGACGGCGGACAGGCAGGCCTCGGCCAGGCCGAACCCCGGTTCGCCGGACTCCGCCGCCCCGGCGGGCAGCACCGCCAGCCAGCTGCCGGTCAGCAGCGGCGGAACGGCCGCGGTGGGCACCGGCTTCCAGGTGATCCGGTAGCGCCAGGCGTCGGATCGCTCCTCCGGCCGGGCGGGGTGACGCGCGACGGGCGGCTGCGCCCAGTAGTGCTGCCGGTCGAAGGCGTACCGGGGCAGCAGCGCCCGGTGCCCGCCCCAGTCGGCGTAGACGGCCGGCCAGTCCACGGCCGTCCCGGCGGTCCAGAGCGCGCCGAGCGCGGCCAGGGCGCTCTCCGTCTCGTCCCGCCCGCGGCGCAGCAGCGGCGCGAAGGTGCCCTTGGCGTCGGCCTGTCGGGCCAGGGCGGACAGCACGCCGTCGGGGCCGAGTTCGGCGAAGCGGGTCACGTCCTCGCCGCCCAGGGTGGCGACGCCGTCGGCGAAGCGGACGGCCTCGCGGACCTGGCGCAGCCAGTAGTCGGGGGTGGTGAGCAGGCCGGGCTCGGCGATCCCGCCGGTCAGGTTCGACACGATCGGGACCTGCGGCTCGGCGAAGGTCAACTCTGCAAGCACCGCGGCGAATTCTTCGAGCATCGGCTCCATCAGGGCCGAGTGAAAGGCGTGCGAGACGGTCAGTCGACGGGTCTTGCGGTCCTCGGCCGACCAGCGGGCCGCGAACTCCTCCACCACCTCGACCGGTCCGGAAACCACCACCGAATGCGGCCCGTTGACGGCCGCCACGTCCAGCCGGTCGCCGATCTCCGCCCGCACCTCGGCCTCGGCGGCCTGCACCGCCAGCATCGCCCCGCCCTCGGGCAGCGCGTCCATCAGCCGGCCCCGCGCCGCCACCAGGGCACACGCGTCCGCCAGCGAGAACACCCCGGCGCAGTGCGCCGCCGCCACCTCACCGATCGAATGCCCGAGCAGGAAGTCGGGCATCACACCCCAGGCTTCCAGCAGCCGGAAGGAGGCCACCTCGACCGCGAACAGCCCGGCCTGCGCCCACACCGTACGGTCCAGATCCTCGACGCCGTCGAGGACGACCTCCCGCACCGACCGCCCGAGCCTCCCGTCCAACTCCGCACAGACCGCGTCGAAAGCCCCGGCGAACACCGGGAACGCCTCGTACAGCCCCCGGCCCATCCCGACCCGCTGCGCACCCTGACCCGTGAACAGGAACGCCGTCCGCCCCTCGCCGGCCGGGTCGCCCGCGGCCAGCGCGTCGAGCGCGGCGGTGAACGCCTCCCGGTCGCCGCCGAGCAGGACCGCGCGGTGCTCCATGACGGTACGGGCGAGCAGCCCGCGCCCGACGTCCACCGGTCCGGCCTCCGGCGTGGCGGCCACGAAGGCCCGCAGCCGGCGTGCCTGGGCCCGCAGGCCGTCGGCCGTCCGGGCCGAGAGCGGCCAGGGCACGAGGGCCGGGGCGCTCGCCGGTTCGGGGGCCACGAGGGCCTCGCCCTGCTCGATGACCACGTGGGCGTTGGTGCCGCTCACCCCGAAGGAGGAGATCGCCGCCCGGCGCGCCCGGTCCGCCTCCGGCCACGGCCGGGCCTCGGTCAGCAGTTCCACCGCGCCCGCCGACCAGTCCACCAGCGGTGTCGGCTCGTCCACGTGCAGGGTGGCCGGCAGCACGCCGTGCCGCATCGCCAGCACCATCTTGATCACGCCCGCCACCCCGGCCGCGGCCTGGGTGTGGCCGAGGTTGGACTTCACCGAGCCGAGCAGCAGCGGACGGCCTTCGGGCCGGCCCTGGCCGTACGTGGCGAGCAGCGCCTGGGCCTCGATCGGGTCGCCGAGGCGGGTGCCGGTGCCGTGCGCCTCCACCGCGTCCACCTCGGCGGGCGAGAGTCCGGCGGCGGCCAGGGCCTCCCGGATCACCCGCTGCTGGGACGGCCCGTTGGGGGCCGTCAGCCCGCTGGAGGCGCCGTCCTGGTTGACCGCGCTGCCCCGCACCACCGCGAGCACCTCGTGCCCGAGCCGCCGGGCGTCGGAGAGCCGTTCCACCAGCAGCACGCCGGCGCCTTCGGCCCAGCCCATTCCGTCGGCGGCGGCGGCGAAGGACTTGCAGCGGCCGTCCGCGGCCACGCCCTGCCCGCCGCCCAGCGAGCCGAACACCTCGGGCGCGGCCATCACGGTCACCCCGCCGGCCAGCGCCAGGTCGCACTCCCCGCCCCGGAGGGCCTGCACGGCCAGGTGCAGGGCGACCAGCGAGGAGGAGCAGGCGGTGTCCACGGTGACGGCGGGGCCCTCCAGGCCGAAGGCGTAGGCCACCCGGCCGGAGACCACGCTGCCCGCGGTGGCGGTGCCGAGGTAGGCCTCGGCGCCCTCGCCCCCGCCGGGGAGGTAGTCGTGGTACATCATCCCGGCGAACACCCCGGTCCGGCTGCCGCGCAGCCGCTCCGGGTCCAGTCCGGCGTACTCGAAGGCCTCCCAGGAGGCTTCGAGGAACAGCCGCTGCTGCGGGTCCATCGCCAGCGCCTCGCGCGGCGAGATCCCGAAGAACGCCGGGTCGAACCAGCCCGCCTCGTGCACGAAGCCGGCCTGCCGCGTGCCGTCGCCGCCCAGGGCCGCGAGGTTCCAGCCGCGGTCGGTGGGCAGTCCCGACTGGCCCTCGCCGCCGGTGGCGACCAGCCGCCACAGCTCCTCCGGGGTGGCGATCCCGCCGGGCAGCCGGCAGGCCATCCCGACGATCGCGATCGGCTCCCGGGCCTTCTCGTGCACCTCGCGCAGCTCCTGGCGGGCCTCCTGCAACGCGGCCGTGGCCTGGCGCAGGTACCGGAGCAGCTCTTCTTCCCTGGTCACGCTCATGTCGTCTCCCCCGGATCTCACTGCGACTGGTCGAGGATCTGGAACAGCTCCTCCGCGGTCGCCGTCTCCAGGCTCGCCGCACTGTCGGTGGTGCCGAACTCGCCGAATCGGGCGGCCAGTTCGCGTAGCCGTCGGCCGACCTCGGCCCGCTCGGAGCCGTCGGTTCCGACGTTCTTCAGGACTTCCTCGAACCTGGCCAGCTCGTCCAGGGCGCTCGCGGCCGGGGCGGCCGGCGCCGGGGCGAGCTCGTCCCGGAGGTGACGCGCCAGGTCCAGCGGCGTGGGGTAGTCGAAGATCAGCGTCGCCGGCAGCCGCAGCCCGGTGGCCAGGGCCAGCCGGTTGCGCAGCTCGACGCCGGTGAGCGAGTCCATGCCGACCTTCAGGAAGCCCCGCTCGGCACCGACCGAGCCCGCCGAGTCGTGGCCCAGCACCGTGGCGGCCTGGGTGCGCACCAGGTCGAGCAGCGCCTCCAGCCGCTCCCGGTCGGAGAGGCCGGCCAGCCGCTCGGGCAGGTGCGCGTCGCGGGCCGCGGCCCCGGTCCGACCGCCCGCCCCGGACGCCGTCGGCGCCGCGGGGATCAGACCGCGCAGCAGCGGGGGCAGCAGCCCCTGGGTCCGCAGCGCGGCGGTGTCCAGGTTGATCGGCACGACCACGGCGGTACCGGCGGCCAGGCCCGCGTCGAACAGCGCCAGGCCCTCCGCGGTGGACACCGGCGTCATGCCGAGCCGGCGCACCCGGTTGACGTCCAGTTCGGTCAGGTTCCCGGTCATCCCGGTCGGCTGCGCCCACGGGCCCCACGCGAAGGAGACCGTGTCGAGCCCCTCCGCCCGGCGGGCCTGGGCGAAGGCGTCCAGGAAGGCGTTGGCCGCGGCGTAGTTGGCCTGGCCCGCGCCGCCGAAGGTGCCGGCCGCCGAGGAGAAGAGGTGGAAGCCGGACAGTCCGGTGCCGCGGGTCAGCTCGGCCAGGTGCAGCGCACCGCCGACCTTGGCGTGCAGGACCCGGTCGACGCGCGCCGGGTCGAGCCCGACGAGCACGCCGTCGTCCAGTTCGCCGACCGCGTGCACGACAGTGCGCAGCGGGGCGTCGGCCGGGATGCCGGCCAGCAGCGCGGCCGCCGCCGTGCGGTCGCCCACGTCGCAGGCCGCGATCTCGGCCTCGGCGCCCAGGTCGGCCAGTTCGGCGACCAGTTCGGCGGCGCCGGGGGCCTGCGGCCCGCGCCGGCCGGCCAGCACCAGGTGCCGGACGCCGTGCTCGATCACCAGGTGCCGGGCCAGCGCCTGGCCCAAGGTGCCGGTGCCGCCGGTGATCAGCACGGTGCCGTCCGGGTCGAACACCGGGGTGTCCGGCCGGGCCGGTACGGCCAGTCGGGCCAGCCTCGGCACCCGCACGGCGCCGGACCGCAGCGCGGCCTGGGGCTCGTCGGTGCCCAGCGCGGCGAGCAGGGCCGCGGCGGTGTCCTCGTGGCCGTCCTCGTCGAGCAGCACGAACCGGCCGGGGTGCTCGGACTGGGCGGACTTCAGCAGGCCCCAGGCCGCCGCCGCGGGCAGGTCGGCGGGGGCCTCGGCCGGGTCGGCCGCGACGGCGCCCCGGGTGACCAGCACCAGGCGGGAGGAGCCGAAGCGGTCGTCGGCGAGCCACTGCTGGGCCAGCGCCAGCGCCGTGTGGGTGGCGGTGCGGACCGCCTCGGCCGGGTCGCCGCCGGTGGCGCCGGCGAGCGGGACCAGGACGGTCGCGGGCTCGTCGGTGCCGGTGAGCGCCGCCGCCACCGCGGCGAGGTCCCGGTGGCGCTCGGGCGGGGCGCCGGCGGCGGTGAGCCGCTCGGCGAGCCCGGACGGGTCGTCACCGGCCAGCAGCAGGCGGCCGGGCCGGGTGTCCCCGGCCGGGGCGGCCCCGGTCCACTCGACCTGGAACAGCGACTGTCCGGGGGCCGGGGCGGTGCCGAGGCCGTCCGGCACCGGCCGGGAGACCAGCGCCTCGACCGAGGCGACGGCGAGCCCGGTGTCGTCCGCGGCCTGGAGGGTGATCCCGTCCGCCTCGGCGAAGGCCAGCCGGACCCGCAGCGAGGTGACGCCCCGCTGGTGGCAGCCGACCCCGCGCCAGGCGAACGGCAGCTCGGCCCGGGCCCGTTCGCCGCGCTCGGACTCGTGCAGCGCCCGCAGCATGCCGATGCCGTGCAGCGCCGCGTCCAGCAGCGCCGGGTGGACGCCGAAGCGCTCGGCGTCCGGGCCCGGCTCCGGCAGGGACACCTCGGCGAAGATCTGCTCGTCCCGGCGCCAGGCGGCGCGCAGGCCCTGGAAGGTCGGGCCGTACGCGTAGCCGCGCGCCTCCAGCTCCTGGTAGAAGCCGCCGAGGCCGATCGGCTCGGCGTCCCGCGGCGGCCACTGGGCGAGGTCGAACGCCGGGGCGGGCGGCTCCGGGGCCAGGGTCGCGGTGGCGTGCCGGGTCCAGCCGTCGGTGCCGGCGGCGGCCGTGCCGTCGTCCGGCCGGGAGTAGACGCTCAGCATCCGGCGTCCCGCGGCGTCCGGGGCCTGGACGACGGCCTGCAGGCGTACCGCGCCGTGCTCCGGAAGGAGCAGCGGGGTCTCCAGGGTGAGCTCCTCGACGTGGTCGCAGCCGACCTGCGCGCCGGCCTGCACCGCGATCTCGACGAAGGCGGTACCGGGCAGCAGGACGGTGCCGAGCACGGCGTGGTCGGCCAGCCAGGGCTGGGAGCGGCGGGAGAGCCGGCCGGTCATCAGGACGGCGTCCAGCCCGGCGAGGTCGGCGGCGGCGCCGAGCAGCGGGTGCCCGGTGACGCCGAGCCCGGCCGTGGCGGCCTCGGCCGCGCCGGAGCCGGCCCCGGAGCCGCCGAGCCAGTAGCGCCTGCTCTGGAAGGCGTAGGTGGGCAGGTCGACGGTGCGGGCGCCGAGGCCGCCGAGCAGCCGCGCCCAGTCCACGGCGAGGCCGCGCACGTGCGCCTCGGCGGCGGAGGTCCACAGCCGGTCCAGGCCGCCCTGGTCGCGCCGCAGCGAGCCGACCACGGCGCCGCCGCCGGTGACGGCCTCGTCCAGGTCGTCCAGGGTCTCCTGGATGCCGACGGTGTGCATCGGGTGCGGGCTGGCCTCGACGAAGTGCCGGTAGCCCTCGGCCGCGACGGCGCGCACGGCCTGCTCGAAGCCGACCGTGTTGCGCAGGTTGCGGTACCAGTACCCGGCGTCCAGCTCGGCGGAGTCCGTCCAGCGGCCGAGCGCGGTGGAGTAGAAGGAGACCGCGGAGGAGCGCGGGGTGATCCCGGCGAGTTCCGCGGCCAGCCGCTCCTCGACGGCCTCGACCTGGGCCGAGTGCGAGGCGTAGTCGACCGCGATCCGGCGGACCCGGACCCCGTCCGCCTCGCAGCCGGCGAAGAACTCCTCCAGGGCCCCGGTCTCGCCCGAGACCACCACGGAGGAGGGCCCGTTGACGGCGGCGACGGAGAGCCGCCCCGTCCACGGGGCGATCCGTTCCCCGGCCTTCGCGGCGGGGAGCGCGACCGAGACCATGCCGCCCTTGCCGGACAGCGCGGTGATCGCCCGGCTGCGCACGGCCACCACCCGGGCGGCGTCCTCCAGCGACAGCGCGCCGATCACGCAGGCGGCCGCGATCTCGCCCTGCGAGTGGCCGATCACCGCGTCCGGTTCGACGCCCCAGGAGCGCCAGACCGCGGCGAGCGAGACCATCATCGCCCACAGGGCCGGCTGGACCACGTCGACCCGGTCCAGCGCGGCCGCGCCCTCGACGCCGCGCACCACGTCCACCAACGACCAGTCGGTGTACGGGGCGAGCGCCTCGTCGCAGGCGGCGATGTGCTCGGCGAAGACCTCCGAGGAGTCCATCAGCCCGGCGGCCATGCCGGCCCACTGGGCGCCCTGGCCGGCGAACACGAACACGGTGCGGCCGTTCACGGCCGAGCCGGTCGGGGTGCCTTCGGGGGTCTGCCCCGCGGCCAGCCCGGCGAGGCCGCCGCGCAGCTCGGCCCGGTCGGCGGCGAGCACCACGGCGCGCTCGGCGAACGGGGTGCGGGTGGTCGCCAGCGAGTAGGCGAGGTCGCCGAGGTCCGCCGCGGGCTCGGCGTCCAGGTGCGCCAGCAGCCGTTCGGCCTGCTCGCGCAGGGCCTGCGGGCCGCGGGCGGAGAGCACGAAGGGCAGCGCGCCGGCCTCGCGCTCCGCGCGCGGCTCCTCCTCGGGCTCCGGGGCCTGCTCCAGGACGGCGTGGGCGTTCGTGCCGGTCCCGCCGAAGGAGGAGACGCCGGCCCGGCGCGGGCCCTCGGTGCTCGGCCAGGGGCGGGCCTCGGTCAGCAGCTCGACCCGGCCCGCGCTCCAGTCGACGTGCGGGGTCGGCTCCTCGGCGAACAGGGTCGGCGGCAGGACGCCGGCGCGCAGCGCCATCACGGTCTTGATCACGCCGGCGACGCCGGAGACGGACTGGGTGTGCCCGATGTTGGACTTCAGCGAGCCGAGCCCGACCGGCCGGTCCTCGGGGCGGTCCTGACCGTACGTCGCGATGACGGCCTGGGCCTCGATCGGGTCGCCGAGCGAGGTGCCGGTGCCGTGCGCCTCGACCAGGTCGATGTCGCTCGGCCGCACCCCGGCGCTGGCCAGCGCCTGGCGGATGACCCGCTGCTGGGACGGCCCGTTGGGTGCGGTCAGGCCGTTGGAGGCGCCGTCCTGGTTGGTCGCCGATCCGGTGTACAGGGCGAGCACGGGGTGGCCGTTGCGGCGCGCCTCCGAGAGGCGCTCCAGGACCACCACGCCGACGCCCTCGCCCCAGTTGGTGCCGTCGGCGTCGGCGGCGAACGCCTTGCAGCGGCCGTCCGGCGCCAGGCCGCGCTGGCGGCTGAACTCGGTGAAGGAGACCGGGGTGGGCAGCACGGTGACGCCGCCGGCCAGGGCGAGCGTGCACTCGCCGTTGCGCACCGCCTGCCAGGCGAGGTGCAGCGCCACCAGCGAGGAGGAGCAGGCGGTGTCCACGGTGACCGCCGGGCCCTCCAGGCCGAGCGTGTACGCGAGCCGCCCGGACACCGCGGCGGTGCCCGTCCCGGCCAGGAAGAAGCCCTCGGAGGCGGCGATGCCGTCCTGCGCGTCCACGCCGTAGCCCTGGAAGGAGGTGCCGACGTAGACGCCGGCCTTGGCGCCGGCCATCGTCGCCGGGTTGATCCGGGCCCGCTCCAGGGCCTCCCAGGCCGCCTCCAGCAGCACCCGCTGCTGGGGGTCCAGGGTGATCGCCTCGCGCGGGCTGATGCCGAAGAACTCGGCGTCGAAGTGGCCGGCGCCCTCCAGGAAGCCGCCCTCGCGGACGTAGGTGGTGCCGGGCCGGTCCGGGTCGGGGTGGTAGAGCGCGTCCAGGTCCCAGCCGCGGTCGGTGGGGAACGGGGTGACGGCGTCCTGGCGGGCCAGCACCAGCTCCCACAGGTCCTCCGGGGAGCGGACGCCGCCGGGGAAGCGGCAGCCGATGCCGACGATGGCGATCGGGTCGTCGTCCGCGGGCGCCGCGCCGTGCTCCGGCGCGGGGGCCGCGGTGGCCGGGGCGCCGAGCAGCAGGGTGGCCAGGTGGTCGGCGACGGCGGCCGGCGTCGGGTGGTCGAAGACCATGGTGGCCGGCAGCCGCAGCCCGGTGGCGGTGCGCAGCCGGTTGCGGACCTCGACCGCCATGATCGAGTCCAGGCCGACCTCGCGGAACGCCCGGGCGGGCTCGACGTCCCCGGGCCCGGGGTAGCCGAGCACGGCGGCGGTGTGGGTGCGGACCAGGTCGAGGACGACCCGGCCGCGCTCGCCCGCGGGGAGGGCGGCCAGCCGCTGGGCGAACTCGCCCTCGCCCGCGGGCGCCGCGGTCGGCGGCCCGGAGTCGGCGAGCGCCTCCCGGGCCTCGGGGATCTCGTCGACCAGCGGCCGCTCGCGGGCGGCGCTGTAGGCCGGGGCGAAGGCGGCCCAGTCGATGTCGGCGACGGTCAGCAGGGTCTCGTCGTCGGCGAGCGCCTGGCCGAGCGCGGTGACCGCGAGCTGCGGGTCCATCAGGGCCAGGCCCCGCCGGCCGAGGACGGCCATCGCCTCGTCGGTGGCCATGCCGCCGCCGGCCCAGCCGCCCCAGGCGACCGAGGTGGCGCGCAGCCCGAGCGAGCGCCGGTACTGGGCGAGCGCGTCCAGGCGGGCGTTGGCGGCCGCGTAGGCGGCCTGGCCGCTGCCGCCCCAGACGGCCGCGCCGGAGGAGAACAGGACGAAGGCCTCCAGGCCGTCCCCGGCGAGTTCGTGCAGGTGGACGGCGCCGGCGACCTTGGCCTCCAGGGTGGCGGCCAGTTCCGCGACGTCGGTGTGCAGCACGGGCGTGCTCTGGGCGACGCCGGCCGCGTGCACGACGGCGGTGAGCTCCGGCAGCCGCGCCAGCAGGGCGGCGACGGCGGAGCGGTCGGTGACGTCCACGGCCTCGATCCGGACCTCGGCGCCGAGCGCGGTCAGCTCCGCGGCCAGTTCCGCGGCGCCGGGGGCGGCCGGTCCGCGCCGGCCGGCCAGCACCAGCCGTTCGGCGCCGGCCCGGGCCAGCCAGCGGGCCACGTGGCCGCCGACGGCGCCCGTCCCGCCGGTGACCAGGACGGTGCCGCGGGGCTGCCAGCCGTCCGGGCCCGCGGCGTCCTCGCGCGGGGCCCGGACCATCCGGCGGCCGAAGACACCGGCGGCCCGCAGGGCCACCTGGTCCTCGCCGGTGGCGCCGTGGAGCACGGCGGCCACCCGGGCGAGGGTGCGGTCGTCCGGGTCGGCGGGCAGGTCGAGCAGGCCGATCCGACGGCCGGTGAGCTCCAGTCCGGCGGTCAGGCCGAGGCCCCAGGCGCCGGCCTGCTCCGGGCGGGTCAGCGGGTCGGCGGCCCCGACCGAGACCGCGGCCCGGGTGGCGATCCAGAGCGGTGCCGTGCCGCCGGCCGCCTCCACGGCCCGGACCAGGGCGAGGGTGCGGGCCAGCCCGCGGGAGAGCACCGGGTGGTCCGGGTGGGTCTCCTCGTCCAGGGCCAGCAGCGAGAGCACGCCGGCCGGCCCCTCGGCCACCGCCTCGGCGATCCGCTCGCCGAGGCCGTCGCCGGACGGGTCGTCGGCGGCGGGCGAGACGGTCACCACGCGGGCCCCGTGCTCGCCGAGCGCCCGGGCGCAGAACGCGGCGGTCCCGTCGTCCTCGCCGCCCGGGACGACCAGCAGCCAGGTGCCGGAGAGTTCGGCGCCCTCGGTGCGGGCGATGCGCCGCCAGCGCACCCGGTAGCGCCAGTTGTCGATGGTGGAGCCGTCCCGGCGGCGTGCCCGCCAGGAGGAGAGCACCGGCAGCGCGGGCGCGGCGGCGGCCAGCGCGGCGCGGGCGTCCGGGTCGTCCACGCCGAGCGCCTCGGCCAGCCCGGCCGGGTCTGCCTCGGAGACCGCCGCCCAGAACCGCTCCTCGGCCGGGTCGCGCAGGGCGTCGCCGGCCGCGGCGCCGTGCGCCGCCGGCAGGTCGAGCCAGTAGCGCTGCCGCTGGAACGCGTAGGTGGGCAGCTCGACGGGGGTGGCCGGGGCGCCGCCGAGGACTGTGGACCAGTCCGGGCGGGCGCCGTGGACGTGTGCCTCGGCGAGCGAGCGCAGGAACCGGGCCGGGCCGCCCTCGTCGCGGCGCAGGGTGCCGACCACGGTCACCTCGCCGGTGCCGGGGAGTTCCTCGGCGGCCTCCTGCACGCCGGGGCCCAGCACCGGGTGCGGGCTGGACTCGACGAAGGTGCGGTAGCCGTCCTCCAGCAGGGAGCGGACGGCGTGGGCGAACCGGACCGGCTCGCGCATGTTGCGGTACCAGTAGGCGGTGTCCAGCTCGGTGGTGTCGAGCGCGCCGCCGGTCACGGTGGAGTAGAAGGCCGTCCGGGCGGGCTGCGGCTCGATGCCGGCCAGCGCCTCCAGCACGGCCTCGCGCAGCGGCTCGACCTGCGGCGAGTGGCCGGCGCCGTTGACCCGGACCTTGCGCACCCGCACGTCCTCGGCGGCCAGCGCCTCGACGAACCCGTCGACCGTCCCCGGGTCTCCGGCGACCACGATCGAGCGCGGGCCGTTGACGGCGGCGATGTGCAGCTCGCCCGGCCAGGCCTCGATCCGGGCGGCCACCTCGTCCTCGGGCAGCGAGACCGATGCCATGGCGCCCTGTCCGGCGAGCGCCAGGAGCATCCGGCTGCGCAGCGCGACGATCCGCATCGCGTCGGACAGTGTGAGCGCGCCCGCGACGTGGGCCGCCGCGATCTCCCCCTGGGAGTGCCCCACCACGGCGGCGGGGGTGATGCCGTGCGAGCGCCAGAGCGCGGCCAGCGACACCATCATGGTGAACAGCACGGGCTGGACGACGTCCATCCGCTCGATCGGCGGGGCGTCCTCGGCGCCGCGCAGCACGTCCTCCACCGACCAGTCGGCGTACTGGGCCAGGGCGGTGTCACAGGCCCGGACGGAGTCGCGGAAGACCTCGGAGGCCTCCAGTAGACCGGCGGCCATGCCGGCCCACTGGGTGCCCTGGCCGGGGAAGACGAACACGGTGCGGCCCCCGGCGGCGGCGACGCCGCGCACCAGGCCCTCGGCCGTCCGGTCCTCGGCGAGCGCCGTCAGCAGCTCGGTGAAGGACTCCCGGTCGTCGGCGAGGAGCACCGCGCGGTGGTCGAAGGCGGAGCGGCCGGACGACAGCGCTCCGGCGATCTGACCGTCCGTCAGTTCCGGCCGGGTGGAGAGGTGTTCGCGCAGCCGTGCGGCCTGCGCGCGCAGCGCGGCCTCGCCGCGGGCGGACAGCAGCCAGGGGGTGGGGGCGCCGTCCAGGGACGGGGCGGCCGGCCGCGCCGGGGCCTCGGCCCGCTCCGGCGCCTCCTCCAGGATCACGTGGACGTTGGTGCCGCTCATGCCGAACGAGGAGACGCCCGCCCGGCGGGTGCGACCGCCCCGCGGCCACGGCACCGGTTCGGTGAGCAGGCGCAGCGCGCCCGCCGACCAGTCCACGTGCGGGGTCGGCTCGTCCACGTGCAGGGTGGCGGGCAGCAGGTCGTGCCGCATCGCCTGGACCATCTTGATCACGGCGGCGACGCCGCCCGCGGACTGGGTGTGCCCGATGTTGGACTTGACCGAGCCGAGCCACACCGGGCGGTCGGCCTCCCGGTCCCGGCCGTAGACGGCCTGGAGCGCCCGTGCCTCGATCGGGTCGCCCAGCTCGGTGCCGGTGCCGTGCGCCTCGATGGCGTCGACGTCGCCGGGGGCGAGCCGGGCGGCGCTCAGCGCCTGCCGGATGACCTTCTGCTGGGCCCGGCCGCTGGGGGCGGTCAGCCCGTTGCTGGCGCCGTCGTGGTTGACGGCGGTGCCGCGGACCAGGGCCAGCACCCGGTGGCCGTTGCGGCGGGCGTCGGAGAGCCGCTCGACCAGCAGCATGCCGGCGCCCTCGCCCCAGCCGGTGCCGTCGGCGGCGGCGGCGAAGGCCTTGCAGCGGCCGTCGGTGGAGACCGCGCCGCCCTGGGTGCCCTCGACGAACATGGTCGGCACGACCATCAGGGTCACGCCGCCGACCAGGGCGAGCGAGCAGTCGCCGCGCCCGAGCGCCTCGCCCGCCGTGTGCAGCGCCACCAGCGAGGAGGAGCAGGCGGTGTCGATGGACAGCGCCGGGCCCTCCAGGCCGAGGCTGTACGCGACCCGGCCGGAGGTGACGGAGGCGGCGGTGCCGAGCATCAGGTGCGGGCCGATGCCCTCGGGCACCTCGGTGGCGCCGACGCTGTAGCCGGTGGTGGCGTTGCCGACGAAGACGCCGGTCGGGCTGCCGTGCAGCGTGGTCGGGTCGATCCCGGCGCTCTCGATCGCCTCCCAGGCCGTCTCCAGCAGCAGCCGCTGCTGCGGGTCCATCGCCAGGGCCTCGCGCGGGCTGATGCCGAAGAAGGCGGGGTCGAAGTCGGCCAGGCCGTCGACGAAGCCGCCGTCGAGGCCGTCCGCGAAGCCCTCCGGGAAGGCTCCGAGGTCCCAGCCGCGGTCGGTGGGCACCGGGGTCATGGCGTCCACGCCCTGGCTGACGATCCGCCACAGCCCCTCGGGGGTGTCGGCGCCGCCGGGCAGTCGGCAGCTCATGCCGATGATCGCCAGCGGGTCGTCGGCCGGGCCGGTGGCGGCCACCGGGGCCGGGCCGGCGGTGGCGGTCCCGGACGCGGGCTCGGCCTCGGTCTCTCCGAGCAGTTCGCGACCGAGTTCCTCGGCGAGCAGCGCCGGGGTCGGGTGGTCGAAGACCAGGGTGGCCGGCAGCCGCAGCCCGGTGACGGCGGAGAGCCGGTTGCGCAGCTCGACCGCGGTCAGCGAGTCGACCCCGAGCTCCTTGAACGCCCGGTTCGGGTCGACCGGTTCGGGCCCGGCGAAGCCGAGCACGGCGGCGGCCTGGCCGCGCACCTGCTCCAGCAGCAGCCGGAGCCGGTCCTCCGCGCCGAGTCCGGCCAGCCGGCGGCCGAGGGTCGAACCGGCGGCGGCCGGGTCGGCGCCGGAGACGCGCCGGGTGCCGCCGCGGACGAGTTCGCGCAGCAGCGGCGGCAGCGACCCCGCGCCGGCGGCCAGGGCGGCCTGGTCCAGCCCGGTGGCGACCAGCGCCGGGTGGGGCAGGGCGAGCGCCGCGTCCAGGGCCGCGAGGCCGCGCTCGACGGAGAGCGGCGGGAAGGCGGAGCGGGCGATGCGCTCGCGCTCGGCCCCGGTGAGCCGGCTGGTCATGCCGGCGGTGTCCTGCCACGCGCCCCAGGCCAGCGACAGCGCGGGCAGCCCGGCGGCGCGCCGGCGGTGGGCGAGGGCGTCGAGGTAGGCGTTGGCGGCGGCGTAGCCGGCCTGCCCGGCGCTGCCCAGGGTGCCGGCGGCGGAGGAGTAGAGCACGAAGGCCGCCAGGTCGGCGTGCCGGGTCAGCTCGTCCAGGTGCGCGGCGGCGTCCGCCTTGGCGCGCAGGACGGCGGCGGCGCGCTGCGGGGTCAGGCCGGTGACCACGGCGTCGTCCACCACGCCGGCCAGGTGGAACACCCCGGTCAGCGGGCGGGCGAGCCCGGCCAGCACCGCGGCGAGCGCGTCCCGGTCGGCGGCGTCGCAGGCGAGCAGTTCGACCTGCGCGCCCCGTTCGGCCAGCGCCTCGGTGAGCGCGGCGGCGCCCTCGGCGGCGGGCCCGGTACGGCTGAGCAGGGTGAGGTGGCGGACGCCGTGGGCGGTCGCCAGGTGCTCGGCGAGGACCCGGCCGAGGCCGCCGGTGCCGCCGGTGACCAGGACGGTGCCGTCCGGGTCGAAGGCGCGCGGCAGGGTGAGGACGACCTTGCCGATCTGGCGGGCCTGGCCGACGTGGCGGAACGCCTCGGGGGCGGTGCGCACGTCCCAGGCGCGCAGCGGCGGCAGCCGCAGCTCGCCGGCGCGGAACAGCTCCAGCAGGGTGGCGAGGATCTCGCCGATCCGCTCGGGGCCGGCCTCGATCAGGTCGAAGGCCTGGTAGCGCACGCCGGGGTGGCGGGCGGCGACCTCGCCGGGGTCGCGGACGTCGGTCTTGCCCATCTCGATGAAGCGGCCGCCGCGCGGCAGCAGGTCGAGCGAGGCGTCGACGAACTCGCCGGCCAGGGCGTCCAGCACCACGTCCATGCCGCGGCCGTCGGTGGCCTCGGCGAAGCGCCGGGCGAAGCCGGTGTCCCGGGAGGAGGCGATCCGGTCGGCGGCGACGCCCAGGGCGCGCACCGCCTCCCACTTGGCCGGGCTGGCGGTGCCGTAGACCTCGGCGCCCAGGTGCCGGGCGACCTGGACGGCGGCGGTGCCGACGCCGCCCGCGGCGGCGTGGATCAGCACCGACTCGCCGGCCCGCAGGCCGGCCAGGTCCACCAGGCCGTAGTAGGCGGTGGCGTAGGCGATCGGGACGGCCGCGGCCTCGGCGAAGGACCAGTGCGCGGGCATCGGCGCGAGCAGCCGGTGGTCGGTGACGGCGACGGGGCCGAACGCGGCCGGGCAGAGGCCGAACACCCGGTCGCCCGGGCGCAGGCCCTCGACGTCCGGTCCGACCTCCAGCACCACGCCGGCGGCCTCGCCGCCGAGCACGACCTCGCCCGGGTACATGCCGAGCGCTCCCAGCACGTCGCGGAAGTTCAGGCCCGCCGCGCGCACGCCGAGCCGCACCGCGCCGGAGGCCAGCGGGGCGGCCGGGTCGACCGGCAGCAGTTCGAGGGCCTCCAGGGTGCCCGGGTCGCGGGTGTCCAGCCGCCAGGCCGCGGCTCCGGCCGGGGCCTGCAGGCCGGCGGGCACGGCCGCGCGGACCAGTCGGGCGGCGGCGAGTTCGCCGTCGCGCAGCGCCAGTTGGGGTTCGCCGCAGGCGACGGCGGCGGTCAGCACCTCGGTCGGCACCGGCACCCCGGCGGGGGCGTCCAGCAGGACGAAGCGGTCGGGGTGCTCGGTCTGCGCGGTGCGCACCAGGCCCCAGGCGGCGGCGCCGGCCGGGTCGGCGACCGGGTCGCCGGGGGCGGCGGCGACCGCGTCGCGGGTGAGCACCACCAGGCGGGCGGGTGTGAAGCGGTCGTCGGCCAGCCAGTCCTGGAGCACCGTCAGCACCCAGGCGACGGCCTCCTGGGCCGAGCCGGCCGGGCAGGGCAGCACCACGATTCCGGGCACGTGGCCGTCCTCGTCGACGGCCGCGGCCAGGGCGTCCTCGGCGTCCAGCAGCGCGAGGTCCGCGGGCACGGCGACCTCGGTGCCGCCGTCCGCCGGGCGCCGCCAGTCGACCCGGTACAGCCCGGCCGGGTCGACGGACGGACCGGCGGGGGCGGCCGCGCGCAGCACGAGGCGCTCGACGGTGACGACCGGCCGGCCGTCGCCGTCCCAGGCCACCAGGGAGAGCGCGTCCTCACCCAGCGGGGTGATCCGGGCGCGGAGGCCGGGGGCGCCGGAGGCGCGCAGGGCGACCCCGGTCCAGGAGAACGGCAGTCCGGCGGTGAGCGGGGTGCCGTCGGCTCCCCCGTCGGCCGTCGAACGGACCGCGAGGGCGTGCAGGACGGCGTCCAGCAGCGCCGGGTGCAGGCCGTAGCGGCGGGCCTCCTCGGGGTCTTTGGCCCGGGCCTCCAGCAGGATCGCGTCACCGTGGCGCCAGGCGGCGGCCAGGCCGCGGAAGGCCGGGCCGTACGCCAGTCCGGCCGTGTCCAGCAGCTCGTACACGGCGTCCACGTCGGCCGGGGCGGCGTCGGCGGGGGGCCACTGCTGCGGCGCCGGTTCGGCCGCCGCGCCGTCGGCGGTGGGGGCCAGCACGCCGGTCGCGTGCCGGGTCCAGGGCCGGTCCGGCCAGTTGTCGTCGGCCCGCTCCTCGGGCCGGGCATGCACCGTGACGGTGCGGCGGCCGTCCGGGCCGGCGGCGCCGACCGCCACCTGGACCTGGACCGCGCCGCGGTCGGGCAGCGCCAGCGGGGCCTCCAGGACCAGTTCGTCGAGGTCCCCGCAGCCGGCCTGGTCGCCCGCGTGGACGGCGAGTTCGACGAAGGCGGTGCCCGGAACGACGACCCGGCCGTGCACCCGGTGGTCGGCCAGCCACGGGTGGGCGTCGGCGGACAGCCGTGCGGTGAACAGCAGTTCGTCCCCGCCGGCGAGCGAGATCCCGGCGCCGATCATCGGGTGGCCGATGGCGCTCAGGCCCGCCGCGGTGACGTCGCCGCGCCAGGAGGCGGTGTTGGGCCAGTACGGCGCGGTCTCGAAGGCGTAGGTCGGCAGGTCCAGCAGGCGTCCGTCACCGAAGACGGCGGCCCAGTCGACGGCGCCGCCGTGCACGTGCAGGCCGGCCAGCGCGGTGGCGACGCTCAGCGGCTCGGGCCGGTCGCGGCGCAGCAGCGGGGCCAGGAAGACGGTGTCCTCGCGGTGGGCGAGGCTCTCCCGGGCCATGGCGGTGAGCACGCCGTCGGGCCCGAGTTCGAGGTAGCGGGTGACGCCCTGCCCGTCGAGGTGCCGGACCCCGTCGGCGAACCGGACGGTCTCGCGGACCTGCCGGACCCAGTGGTCCGGGTCGGCCAGCTGCTCGGCGCCGACGGGGGCGCCGGTGAGGTTGGAGACCACCGGGATCACCGGCGGCCGGAACGCGAGCCCCGCGACGACCTCGCGGAACTCCGCCAGCATGCCGTCCATGTGCGGCGAGTGGAAGGCGTGCGAGACCCGCAGCTCGCGGGTGCGCAGGCCGCGTTCGCGCCAGGTGGCGGCGAGCGCCAGGACCGCTTCGCGGTCGCCGGAGACGACCGTCGAGGCCGGCCCGTTGACGGCGGCGACGGCGACCCGGTCGGCCACCGCGGCCAGGTCCTCGCGGACCCGCGCCTCGTCCGCGCCGACGGCGAGCATCGCGCCGCCCTCGGGCATCGCCTGCATCAGCCGGCCGCGCGCGGCGACCAGGGTGCAGGCGTCGTCCAGCGGGAGCGCGCCCGCGACGTGGGCGGCGGCGACCTCGCCGACCGAGTGGCCGAGCAGGAAGTCGGGGGCCGGGCCGAAGGCGGTCGCCAGGCGGTACAGCGCCACCTCGACGGCGAACAGCGCGGCCTGGGTGTAGGCGGTCCGGTCGAGCAGCGCGGCGGTGTCGCTGCCGGGCTCGGCGTCGAGCACGGCGCGCAGCGGCGGGTCGAAGTGCGGGTCCAGCCGTTCGCACACCTCGGCCAGGGCCTCGGCGAACACGGGCTGGGCGGCGGCCAGTTCGGCGCCCATCCGGGCACGCTGGGCGCCCTGGCCGGTAAACAGGAAGGCCAGCTTGCCGCTCCTGCGGGCGGCGGCGCCGCGCACCACCCGGCCGCTCTCGGTGCCGTCCTCCAGCGCGGCCAGGCCGGCCAGCAGGCCGGCGCGGTCGGCCGCGACGACCACCGCGCGGTGGCTCAGCGCGGCGCGGGTGACGGCCAGCGAGCGGCCGAGGTCCGCCGGGCGCACCTCCGGGTCGGCCGTCAGCAGGGCGCGCAGCCGCGCGGCCAGGCCGCGCAGCGCGGCCTCGCTCTTGGCACCGAGGACGAAGGGGAGTTCCCCGCCGGCCGGGCCTGCCACGGCCTCCGCCGACCCGGGCTCCGCGGCCGCCGGCTCGTCGGCCGCGGGCTCGTCGGCCTCCTCCAGGATGATGTGGGCGTTGGTGCCGCTGATGCCGAACGAGGAGACGCCCGCGCGGCGCGGCTCGGCGCCGCGCGGCCAGGGCCGGGACTCGGTGAGCAGTTCCACCGCGCCGGCCGACCAGTCCACGTGCGGGGTCGGTCCGTCGACGTGCAGGGTGGCCGGCAGCACGCCGTGCCGCAGGGCCATCACGGCCTTGATCACGCCGGCCACGCCGGCCGCGGCCTGGGCGTGCCCGATGTTGGACTTGACCGAGCCGAGCCACAGCGGGCGGTCCTGCGCCCGGCCCTGGCCGTAGGTGGCCAGCAGGGCCTGGGCCTCGATCGGGTCGCCCAGCTCGGTGCCGGTGCCGTGCGCCTCGACCAGGTCGACGTCCCCGGTGGACAGCTTGGCGCCGGCCAGGGCCTGCATGATGACCCGCTGCTGGGACGGCCCGTTGGGGGCGGTGAGCCCGTTGGAGGCGCCGTCCTGGTTGGCCGCCGAGCCGCGCACCACGGCGAGCACCGGGTGCCCGAGCCGGCGCGCGTCGGAGAGCCGCTCCACCAGGAGCACGCCGACGCCCTCGGACCAGCCGGTGCCGTCGGCCGCGGCGGCGAAGGACTTGCAGCGGCCGTCCCCGGCCAGCCCGCGCTGCTTGCTGAACTCGGTGAACACGCCCGGGGTGGCCATCACGGTGACGCCGCCGACCAGTGCCAGCGAGCACTCGCCCTGGCGCACCGAACGGGCGGCCAGGTGGAGCGCGACCAGGGAGGAGGAGCAGGCGGTGTCCACGGTGATCGCGGGGCCCTCCAGGCCCATCGCGTAGGAGACCCGGCCCGAGATGACGGCGCTGGCGCCGCCGGTGAGCAGGTAGCCCTCGCCGCCCTCGTGCGGCGCCCCGGCGACCAGCGCGGTGTACTTCTGGTCGCCGGCGCCGATGAAGACGCCGGTGTCGCTGCCGCGCAGCGAGGTGGGGTCGAGGCGGGCGCGCTCGACGGCCTCCCAGCACGCCTGGAGCAGCAGCCGCTGCTGCGGGTCCATCGCCAGCGCCTCGCGCGGCGAGATGTCGAAGAACCCGGGGTCGAACTCGGTGGCCCCGGTGACGAAGCCGCCCTCGCGCACGTAGCTGGTCGCGGCCCGGTCCGGGTCGTCGTCGAAGAGGTGGTCGAGGGCCCAGCCGCGGTCCTCCGGGAAGGGGCCGATGGCGTCGGCGCCGTCGGCCACCAGCCGCCAGAGGTCCTCCGGTGAACGGACGCCGCCGGGGAACCGGCAACTCATCCCGATGATCGCCAGCGGTTCGGCGTCCGCCGCCTCGAAATCGGCCAGACGCTGCCTGGTCCGGTGGAGATCGGCGGTGACCCGCTTCAGATAATCGCGAAGCGTATCCTTATCAACCATCTGGTGAAACCCTCTTCCACGGATGGCGCGACGAATAGACGGAGACGACCGGCCGGCCCGTTACGGGAATTCCTGGACTTTCGCCGCCGCCGCGTGCACCAGCCGCCCAATTCACCGGTCCCGCCCGACGCAGGCTAATCGCGGCCCGGCACCGTCAACCACCCCTAGCCTCAAGGATTCCCCCTTAACCAGCACGCCGCCGGGAAGGATAGGGGTTGACCCCTCATCACCGTCCGCCGGAGCCTGGGGGAAAAATTTCCTCGCGATGATTGGCCGGGTCATGGTGGAGCGGCAAAGGACCAGGGTTCTCTTCGACCTCAACGATCCGCAGCTCCATAGGAACAGATACGCCTACTATCGGCGGCTGCGCGAGACGGAACCCATTCACCATTCGCCGTACGGATTCTGGACGCTCAGCCGGTACGACGACGTGGACGCGTTCCTGCGCTCCCCGCAGGCGTCCTCCAGCGTCACCACGGATCCGGCGTTCGCGGAGCAGCGCGGCGGTCCCGACAGCCCGGCGATGCGCAGCCTGAGCCGCTGGATGCTGGTGAAGCACGGCGAGGAGCACCGCAAGCTGCGCCGCATCATCGCCCGGGCGGTGACGCCGCGCGCCGTACAGCGCCTGGAGCCGGAGATCCTGCGCATCGTCAACCGGCTGATCGACGACATGGGCGAGGGCGAGGTCGACCTGATCGAGCAGCTCGCCGCCCCCGTCCCGGTCGCGGTGATCTGCGGTCTGCTGGGCATTCCGATCGAGGACGCGGACAAGTGCCTCAAGTGGACGAACGCGATCGCCAACATCATCGACCCGCTGATCACCCCGCGGATGCGGGACGCGATGAACCAGGCCGAGCCGGAGTTCAGCGCCTACATCCGGCACCAGATGGAGCTGCGCCGGGCCGAGCCCCGGGACGACGTCCTGACCATGCTGATGGCGAAGGACGAGGACGGCGAGGGGCTCAGCGACGAGGACGTGATCGCCCAGGTGCTGCTGCTGTTCAACGCCGGGCACGAGACCACGATCAACGTCATCGGCAACAGCCTGCACGCCCTGCTGACCAACCCCGACCAGCTGGAGCTGCTGCGGGCGAACCCGGGGATGATGGGCGACTGCTTCGAGGAGCTGGCCCGCTACAACTCCACGGTGCAGGTCATCCTGCGGCACCTGACCGACGACCTCGTCCTCTCCGGGCAGCGCATCCCGGCCGGCGACGTCGTCCTGGCGATCCTCGGCGCCGCCCACCGCGACCCGGCGAGGTTCCCCGACCCGGACCGCCTGGACCTGCGCCGCGAGGGCGTGAAGTCGCTCGCCTTCGGCTCCGGGCCGCACTACTGCATCGCCGCGATGCTCGGCCGGACCGAGGTCTGCCTGACCATCACCGAACTGCTGCGGCGCTACGGGAGGATCGAGCTGGCCTCCACGGAGCTGGAGTGGCACACCCGGTTCAACTTCGTGCTGGGCCTCAAGCGCCTGCCGCTGCGGGTCGCGTACCGCGCCTGAGCCGGCGGCCCGCGGACGGAACCGCCCGGGAGCGTACGAGACGCTCCCGGGCGGTTCCGCGTCCGGTCACCCTTCGGCGGCCCGCGCACCACCGGGCTCGACCAGGGTGTCCAGCCACTCCCGGACGGCCGCGGCGGTCGTGGCGCCGTGCTCCATCATCACCGTGAAGTGGTTGCCGGGGACGTCCACCGTACGGTGCGGCCGGTCCCAGGTGGCGCGCCAGTCGTCCTCCCGGGTCCACTCGCCGATCGGGTCCGAGGCCCGGACCACCAGGGTGGCGGCGGCGACCTCCTCGGCCCGGAAGCCGAGGTACATCCGGCCGTACCAGGCCTGCGCGGTGAGCCGGGTGTCGGTCATCGGCACGGCCAGCTCCTCACGCCCGAAGGTGCCCTCGGTCAGCTCCGACAGCCACTCCTGGTGCATCGGACGGTCCATCGGATAGGTGTCCACCAGGACCACGCCGGCCACCGGCACGCCCATCGCCTCCAGCCGGCGGGTCAGCGCGTGGGCGAGCAGCCCGCCGCCGGAGTGCCCGAGGAGCACGAACGGAGCGTCCCCGGCGACCTCGACCAGTGCCCTGGCCTGCCAGTCCAGCGAGGCCTCCAGGCCGGCCGGCAGCTGCTCCCCGTCCCGGTAGCCGGGCAGCGGCAGCGCGATCACGTCGTGGCTGCCGTTGAAGGAGGCGGCGAAGCGGGCGAACTCGTGCACGCCGCCCAGCGCCGACATGCCGGTGTGGCAGACCACCCGCGGCCGCTTCGGCCCGCGCGCCAGGAAGACCGGCGCGGGCGGCTCGGTGACCTCCTCGGGCGAGTCGAACATCGGCCGGTAGGAGGCCGCGTCGGACAGGAACTCCATGTACTTGTGGAGCTTGTTCTGCCGCATCGACTCGGCGTACAGGGTCCGCAGGATCCCGGTCCGCTCCTGCGGCTCGGCGGCGGCGGACCCGCCGAGGGCCGCCAGGACCCGCCGGGCCAGCTCGGCCGCGGTCCCGCTGTCGAACACCACGGTGCTCTCCAGCGGCACCCCGACGGCCGTCCGGAGCCGGTCGCGCAGCTCGATCGCACTGAGCGAGTTGACGCCCAGTTCCAGGAACGGCCGCTCCGGTGCGACCGCCTCGGCGCCGTCGTGCCCGAGCACGCCGGCGGCGTGGGCGCGGACCAGGTCGAGCACGGCCCGGTGCCGCTCCTCGTCCGGCAGCCCGGCGAGCCGCTCGCGCAGCGCCGCCGCGTCCGCCGGCACGGGCTCGTCGGCCGTACCGGCGGTGCGCCGTGCGGCCGGGACCCCGTCCAGCAGCCGGCGCGGCCGGCTGAGCGTGTACGAGGCGGCGAAGCGCTCCCAGTCGACGTCCGCGACGGTGAGGCAGGCCTCCCGGGGCAGACGGGCGAGCAGGTCGAGCGCCGCGTCCGGGTCCAGCGCCCGCAGCCCGGTGCGGGCCAGCAGGCCGGCGGCGTCGGCGGTCAGCCCGTCGGCGGCGGCCCACGGCCCCCAGGCGATCGAGGTGGCCGCCAGGCCGGCGGCCCGGCGGGCCTCGGCCAGCGCGTCCAGGTAGGCGTTGGCCGCCGCCCGGGCGGGCTGGGCGGCACCCCAGACCCCGGCCACCGAGGAGAACAGCACGAAGGCGCTCAGGTCCAGACCCGAGGTCAGCTCGTGCAGGTGGCGGGCGCCGTCCACGGTGGGCCGCAGCACCTCGGCGATCCGCTCCGGGGTGAGCGCGTCGGCCGTGGTGTCGTCGCCGACCCCGGCCGCGTGCACCACCGCGGTGAGCGGGTGCTCGGCGGGGACCGCGGCGAGCAGCCCGGCGAGCGCCGCCCGGTCGGCGACGTCGCAGGCCGCCACCGTCGCCTCGGTTCCGGCCGCCCGCAGCTCGGCGAGCAGGTCGGCGACGCCGGGCGCCCGCTCACCGCGCCGGCCGACCAGCAGCAGGCGCGGCACGCCCAGGTCGGCCAGCCGGCGGGCGACCCGCCGGCCGAGCGCCCCGGTGCCACCGGTGATCAGGACGGTGCCGGTGTCCGGCCACCGCACCTGCCCGGCCGCCGCCCCGGCCGGGGCCGGGACCAGCCGGCGGGCGAGGACCCGCCCGTCGCGGATCGCGGCCTCCTGCTCCGGTCCGGTGAGCGTCTGCGCGAGGCGGTCCCAGGCGGCGGCGTCCCGGCGCACCGGGAGGTCGACGATTCCGCCCCAGCAGTCCGGACCGGCCAGGTCGAGGCCGCGGCTGAGGCCCCAGACGGTGGCCTGGCCCGGGTCGGCCGGCGGGTCCGCCGGGCCGGTCGACACCGCACCGGCGGTGATCGCCCACAGCGGGGCGGTCAGACCGGTGTCGTCCAGGGCCTGGGCGAGCGTCGCCAGCTCGGCGACCCGGTCGCCGGGCACCGCGAGCACGCCGGCGAGCGCACCGGCCCCGTCGAGCACGGTCCGCAGCCGCGCGGCCAGCGCCGCGCGGTCCGTCCCGTGGGTTCCGTGGGTTCCGTGGGTTCCGTGGGTTCCGTGGGTTCCGTGGGCTCCGTCGCCCGCGTCGCCCGCGTCGCCGTCGACGGCCAGCCGCAGCGTCCGGGCCCCGGCGGCGACCAGGCTGCTCTGCGCCTCGGCCGCCAGCTCCTCGCCCTCCGGGGCGACGACCAGCCAGGTCCCGTCCAGCACGGCCCGGCCGGACGGCGCGGCGGCCGGCTGCCACAGCACCCGGTGGCGCCAGGCGTCGGTGCGGGCGTCCTGGCGACGGCGGCGACGCCAGGAGGACAGCGCGGCCAGCGCCGTCCCGACGGCCTCCGGCCGGGCGTCCAGAGTCTCGGCCAGCTCGCCGAGGTCCTCGCGCTCGACCGCCTCCCAGAACCGTTCCTCCGCCGGGTCGACGGGCTGCGCCGCCGCCGTCGGCTCCGGCCAGTAGCGGTCCCGCTGGAAGGCGTAGGTCGGCAGGTCCACCCGCCGGCCACCGGGCAGCACGGCCGCCCAGTCCACCGGCACGCCGGCCGTCCAGAGCCGCCCGACGGCGGACGGCACGTGGTCCCGTCCCTCGCGCAGCAGCGGCACGCCGACGGCGTCCGGGACGATCCGGGCCACCAGCGCGGACAGCACGCCGTCGGGGCCCAGTTCGGCGAACCGGGTCAGGCCCTGGCCGTGCAGGGTCTCGACGCCGTCGGCGAAGCGGACGGCCTCGCGGACCTGGCGCACCCAGTAGTCGGGGGTGGTGAGCAGGCCGGGCCCGGCGATCCCGCCGGTCAGGGCGGAGACCACCGGGATGCCCGGCTCGCTGAAGGCCAGGCCCTTCAGGACGGCCGCGAAGTCGTCCAGCATCGGCTCCATCAGGGCCGAGTGGAAGGCGTGCGAGACGGCCAGCCGGCGCGTCCTCACCCCGGCCGCCGACCAGCGCGCGGCGAACTCCTCGACCACCTCGACGGGTCCGGAGACCACCACGGCGGCCGGGCCGTTGACGGCCGCGACGTCCAGGCGGCCGCCGATCGCCTCGCGGACCTCGGCCTCGGTGGCCTGGACCGCCAGCATCGCGCCGCCCTCGGGCAGTGCCTCCATCAGCCGGCCGCGCGCGGCCACCAGGGCGCAGGCGTCCGGCAGCGGGAAGACCCCGGCGCAGTGCGCCGCGGCGATCTCGCCGATCGAGTGGCCGAGCATCGACTCCGGCACCACGCCCCAGGATTCGAGCAGCCGGAACAGCGCCACCTCGACCGCGAACAGCCCGGCCTGCGCCCACACCGTACGGTCCAGGTCCTCGGTGCCCTCGAACACCACGTCCTTGACCGAGCGGTCCAGCAGCAGGTCGAACTCCGCGCAGACCGCGTCGAAGGCCTCCGCGAACACCGGGTGGCGGGCGTGGAGGTCACGTCCCATCCCGGCCCGCTGCGCACCCTGGCCGGTGAACAGGAACGCCACCCGGCCGTCGCCCGCGCGCTCGGAGACCACGGCCGCGCTCGGCGCGCCGTCGACGACGGCGGCCAGCCCGCGCAGCAGTTCCTCACGGTCGGAGCCGACGACGACCGCCCGGTGCTCCAGCGCGGCGCGGGTGGTGGCCAGGGCGCGGCCGACGTCCCGGAGGTCCGTCGTCCCGTGCTCCCGCACGTGCTCGCGCAGCCGTTCGGCCTGGCCGCGCAGCCCCTCGGCGGTGCGGGCGGACAGCGCCCACGGGACGGGGCCGGAGCCGGCCCCCGCCACCGGCGCGGGCGCGGGCACCGGCCCGGGCTCGGGGCGCTCGATGATCACATGGGCGTTGGTGCCGCTGATGCCGAAGGAGGACACGCCCGCGCGGCGCGGCCGGTCCAGCTCGGGCCAGGAGCGCGCCTCGGTGAGCAGTTCCACCGCGCCCGCCGACCAGTCCACCTCGGCGCTGGGCTCGTCCACGTGCAGGGTCGCCGGGAGCACCCCGTGGCGCATCGCCTGCACCATCTTGATCACGCCCGCGACACCCGCGGCGGCCTGGGTGTGGCCGATGTTGGACTTCACCGAGCCGAGCCAGAGCGGCTCGCCGTCGCGGTCCCGGCCGTAGGTCGCCAGCAGCGCCTGGGCCTCGATCGGGTCGCCCAGCACGGTGCCCGTGCCGTGCGCCTCGACCGCGTCCACCTCGGCGGCCGACAGCCCGGCACTCGCCAGCGCCTGCCGGATCACCCGCTGCTGAGCCGGACCGTTCGGCGCGGTCAGGCCGTTGGACGCGCCGTCCTGGTTGACCGCACTGCCCCGCACCACCGCCAGCACCTCGTGCCCGTTGCGGCGCGCGTCCGAGAGCCGCTCCAGCACCAGAAGACCGACGCCCTCGCCCCAGCCCGTACCGTCCGCGCCGGCCGCGAAGGCCTTGCAGCGGCCGTCGGCGGCCAGGCCGCCCTGGCGGTCGAACTCGCCGAACACCCCGGGGGTGGCCAGCACGGTGACACCACCGGCCAGCGCGAGCCCGCAGTCGCCCTCGCGCAGCGCCTGCGCCGCCCAGTGCAGGGCCACCAGCGAGGAGGAACAGGCCGTGTCCACGGTGACGGCCGGACCCTCCAGACCGAAGGCGTACGCCACCCGGCCGGAGATCACACTGTTCGCCGTCCCGGCCAGCACATGGCCCTGGACCTCCTCCAGGCCGCCGGCGGCACCGTAGCCGGAGCTGGAGGCTCCGACGAAGACGCCGATCTGCTCGCCGCGCACCGAGCGCGGGTCGATCCCGGCGTCCTCGAAGGCCTCCCAGGAGGCCTCCAGCAGGATCCGCTGCTGCGGGTCCATCGCCAGCGCCTCGCGCGGCGAGATCGCGAACAGCCCGGCGTCGAACTCCGTGACGCTCTCCACGAAGCCGCCGCGCGCCGCCGCGGCGCCGACCGCGTCGAGCGGCCAGCCGCGGTCGGTCGGGAAGCCGGTGACCCCGTCGGCTCCGGCCGCGACCAGGTCCCACAGCCCGGCCGCCGACCGCACCCCGCCCGGATAGCGGGCGCTCATGCCCACGATCACCACCGGGTCCTCAGCGGCGGACACCGCCGCGCGCGGCAGCTCCGCGGCCACCGCCGCCTCGGGCACCGACTCCAGCAGTTCCTCGGCCAGATGCCGCGCCAGCACCACCGGCGTCGGATAGTCGAACACCAGCGTGGCCGACAGCGGGAGCCCGGTCTCCTTCACCAGCAGGTTGCGCAGGGCCACCGCCGTCAGCGAGTCGAAGCCGAGGTCGCGGAACGCCTGACCGGCGTCCACGGCCTCCATCGAAACGTGCCCGAGGACGGCGGCCGCACCGGTCCGGACCAGGTCCACCAGCATCCGCTCCCGGTGCCCGGCCGCGGTCTCCGCCAGCCGCTCCCGGAACTCCGAGGACCGCCCCACGGCCTCGACCACCGGCGCCTGCGCGCCGACGGCCTCCGGCAGCTCCGCCAGCAGCCGGCTGGTGCGCACGGCCGTGAAGGCCGGCGCGAACAGGTGCCAGTCCACGTCCGCGACGGTCACACAGACCTCGTCCGCGTCCACCGCCCGTGCCAGGGCCGACACCGCCAACTCCGGGTCCATCACGGCCAGGCCACGACGGCGCAGCTGGTCGGCGGCGTCTCCCTGGGCGGCCATGCCCTCACCCGCCCACGGCCCCCAGGCCACCGACGTGCCCCGCAGACCCCGCGCCCGGCGCCGCTGCACCAGGGCGTCCAAGTGGGCGTTGGCCGCCGCGTAGGCGCCCTGACCACCACTGCCCCAGGTCGCCGCGACCGAGGAGAAGACCACGAACAGATCGAGCTCCGGACCGGCCGTCAGCTCGTCCAGCAGATCGGCGCCGCCGACCTTGCCGGCGAAGACCGGCTCGAACCGCTCGACCGTCTCGCCGTCCAGCACGCCGTCGTCCACCACGCCCGCGGTGTGCACCACGCCCGTGAGCGGCAGCTCGGCGGGCACCGCGGCCAGGACGGCGGCGACCGCGTCACGGTCCGCCACGTCACAGGCGGCGACCGTCACCCGGGCACCCAGACCGGTCAGTTCGGCCACCAGCTCGGCGGCGCCCGGCGTCCGCTCGCCACGACGGCCGGTCAGCACCAGGTGCGGCACCCCGCGCCCGGCCAGCCAACGCGCCACCTCCGCACCCAGCGCACCCAGACCGCCGGTCACCAGCACCGTCCCGGACGGGGTCCAAACGCCGCCGCGGCCGCTCCGCTGCGCGGCCCGCACCACCCGGCGCCCGTAGACGCCCGAGGAGCGCACGGCGACCTGGTCCTCGGCACCGCCGAGCACCGCCACCAGCCGGCGGCCGGCCCGCTCGTCCAGCACCGGCGGAAGGTCGACCAACCCGCCCCACAGGTCCGGCAGTTCCAGTGCGGCCACCCGGCCCAGACCCCAGATCTGCGCCTGCGCCGGGCTCACCGACCGGTCCGCCCGGCCCACCGACACCGCACCGACGGTCGCCGACCAGAGCCTGGCCCGGACGCCCGCGTCGCCCAGTGCCTGGACCAGCGTCAGCGTCCCGGCCACGCCGGAGGACACCTGCGAGCCCGGGCCCTGCGGCTGCTCGGCCACGGCGAGCAGGGAGAGCACGTTCACCGGCTCGCCCTCGGCGGCCGACTCGCGGACACGGTCGGCCAGTTCCTTCCGGCCGAGGCCCTCGCCGGCCAGCGTCACCACGTCCGCGCCGGCGGCCCGCAGTGCCGCTTCGACGGCCTCCACGGGTGCCCCCTCGGCCGTCACCAGCAGCCAGCGCCCCGACAGGAGGGTCTCCGTGAGGCCGGTCAGCGGCTTCCAGACCACCTCGTAGCGCCAGGAGTCCACCACCGAGTCGACCTGGCGGCGCTGCCGCCACGAGGACAGCACCGGCAGGACGGACTCCAGCTCCTCGGGTGCCCGGCCGATCTCCAGCGCCTCGGCCAGCCCGGCCAGGTCCTGGTTCTCGACCGCCCGCCAGAACCGGGCCTCGGCCGGGTCGGCCACGAGGCTCCCCAGGTCGATGGACCGGGGCCAGTAGCGCTCGCGCTGGAAGGCGTACGTCGGCAGGGCGACACGCCGGCCGGCGGGCAGCACCGCGGACCAGTCGATCGCGGCGCCCGCCGTCCAGAGCGCGGCCAGGGCGGCCAGAGCGCTCTCGTGCTCGTCCCGGTCCCTGCGCAGCAGCGGCGCGCCCACGGCGTCGGGTACCAACGGGGCGGCGAGAGCGGTCAGTACGCCGTCCGGGCCGACCTCCAGGAAGCGGGTCACGCCCCGGCCGTGCAGGGCCTCGACGCCATCGGCGAAGCGGACGGCCTCGCGGACCTGGCGCACCCAGTACTCCGGCGTGGTCAGCAGACCCGGCTCGGCGGGCGAGCCGGTCAGCGTCGACACGATCGGGACCTTCGGCTCGGCGAAGGTCAAGTCGGCCAGAACGGAGGCGAATTCGGCGAGCATCGGCTCCATCAGGGCCGAGTGGAAGGCGTGCGAGACGGCCAAGCGACGGGTCTTGCGGCCCTCGGCCGACCAGCGCGCCGCGAACTCCTCGACCACCTCCGCCGGCCCCGAAACCACCACCGAGGCAGGCCCGTTGACGGCCGCAACGTCCAGCCGGTCGCCGATCGCCTCGCGGACCTCGGCCTCGCCGGCCTGCACCGCCAGCATCGCCCCGCCGCTCGGCAGCGCGTCCATCAAACGGCCGCGCGCCGCCACCAGGGCGCACGCGTCCGGCAGCGAGAGGACGCCCGCCACCTGGGCCGCCGCCACCTCACCGATCGAGTGCCCGAGCAGCACGTCCGGGACCACGCCCCAGGACTCCAGCAGCCGGAACAGCGCCACCTCGACCGCGAACAGCCCGGCCTGCGCCCACACCGTACGGTCCAGGTCCTCCGCACCCACGAAGACGACGTCCTTCACCGGACGGTCCAGCAGCAGGTCGAACTCCGCGCAGACCGCGTCGAAGGCCTCGGCGAACACCGGGAACACCTCGTACAACCCGGCACCCATGCCGACCCGCTGCGCGCCCTGACCGGTGAACAGGAACGCCGTCCGGCCCTCGGCCGTGACGCCCGCGACCACCCGCGCCGACGGCTCGCCCGCCGCCAGCGCCGCCAGACCCTCCAGCAGCGCCGCCCGGCCGTCGCCGAGCACCACCGCGCGGTGGGCCAGCCCGGCCCGCCCGGTCGCCAGCGACCACGCCACGTCCTGCGGACGGGCGTCGGTGTCCAACGCCCCGGCCAGCCGCGCCGCCTGGGCCTTCAACGCCCCGGCGCTCTGCGCCGACACCACCCACGGCGTCGGCCCGGCGGCCTCCTCGACCGGCGCCGTCTCCTCGACGGGCGGCGCCTGCTCCAGCAGGACGTGGGCGTTGGTCCCGCTGATCCCGAAGGCGGACACGCCCGCCCGGCGCGGGCGTTCGCCCGGCGACCACGGCCGGGCCTCGGTGAGCAGTTCCACCGCGCCCGCCGACCAGTCCACCTGCGGCGTCGGCTCGTCCACGTGCAGGGTGGCCGGCAGCACGCCGTGCCGCAGCGCCTGCACCATCTTGATCACACCCGCCACACCGGCCGCCGCCTGGGTATGCCCCAGGTTGGACTTCACCGAGCCCAGCCAGAGCGGCTCACCGGCCCGGTCCCGGCCGTAGGTCGCCAGCAGTGCCTGCGCCTCGATCGGGTCACCCAGCCGGGTGCCGGTGCCGTGCGCCTCCACCGCGTCCACGTCCGATACCGCCAGCCCCGCGTTGGCGAGGGCCTGCCGGATCACCCGCTCCTGCGAGGGGCCGTTCGGCGCGGTGAGGCCGTTCGACGCGCCGTCCTGGTTGACCGCGCTGCCCCGCACCACCGCGAGCACCTGGTGCCCGTTGCGCTGCGCGTCGGAGAGCCGCTCCAGCACCAGCACACCGACGCCCTCGCCCCAGCCCGTACCGTCCGCACCGGCCGCGAAGGCCTTGCAGCGGCCGTCCGAGGCCAGGCCGCCCTGCCGGTTGAACTCGCCGAACGCGCCGGCGTTCACCATCACGGCGACGCCGCCGGCCAGCGCCATGCCGCACTCGCCCACCCGCAGCGCCTGCACCGCGAGGTGCAGCGCCACCAGCGAGGAGGAACAGGCCGTGTCCACCGTGACCGCCGGACCCTCCAGGCCGAACACGTACGAGACGCGGCCCGAGATCACGCTGTTGGCGGTGCCGGACAGCACGTGCCCCTCGACCCCGTCGAGCAGCTGGCCGTGGCCGTAGCCCGAGGACGAGGCGCCCGCGAAGACGCCCGTCCGGCTGCCGCGCACCTCGTGCGGATCGATGCCGGCGTCCTCGAAGGCCTCCCAGGAGGCCTCCAGCAGCAGCCGCTGCTGCGGGTCCATCGCCAGCGCCTCGCGCGGCGAGATGCCGAACAGCCCGGCGTCGAACTCGGTGGCGTCGTCCACGAAGCCGCCGACGGCGCTGTCCACGCCCGGCACCCGGTCCGGCCAGCCGCGGTCGACGGGGAAGGAGGACAGCGCGTCGGCGCCGTCGGCCACCAGGGTCCACAGGTCCTCGGGCGAGCGGACGCCGCCGGGGAAGCGGCAGCCGATGCCGACGATCGCGATCGGCTCGTCCAGGCCGGCCGGGACCGCCGCCGGCTCGGCGCCGGCCGGGACCGCCTCGGCACCGAGGTCCAACTCCCGTTCCAGGTAGGCCACCAGGGCGGTCGGCGTCGGGTGGTCGAACACCATGGTCGCGGGCAGCCGCAGGCCGGTCTCCCGGTTCAGCCGGTTGCGCAGCTCGACCGCCGTGAGCGACTCGAAGCCCAGGTCCTTGAACGTCCGCGCGGCCTCGACGGCCCGGACGTCCGGGTGCTTGAGCACCGCGGCGACCTCGGTGCGGACCAGGTCCAGCAGGATCTGCCGGCGCTGCGCCTCGGGCAGCGGGGCGAGCCGGCGGCCGAGGTCCGGGCGCCGGTCCTCCCCGGCCGGCTCCTCGTCCGCCGTCCGCGCCTCGGGGAGGTCGGCCAGCAGCGGGCTGACCCGGGTGGCGGTGAAGGTGTCGACGAAGCGGGGCCAGTCGATGTCGGCGACGGTCAGGCAGTCCTCGCCCGCGTCGACGGCCCCGGCCAGCGCCTCGATCGCCAGGTCCGGGTCCATCGGCACCATGCCGCGCTCGCGCAGGTGGTCGCGGACGGCGTCGGTCGACACCATGCCCACCTCGCCCCAGGCGCCCCAGGAGACCGAGGTGCCGGGCAGGCCTTCGGCCCGGCGCCGGAGGACCAGCGCGTCCAGGTAGGCGTTCGCGGCCGCGTAGGCCGCCTGGCCGCCGCTGCCCCAGATGCCGGCGCCCGAACCGAAGGTGACGAACATCCGCAGGTCCAGGCCCCGGGTCAGCTCGTCCAGGTGCAGCGCGCCGGCGACCTTGCCGCCGAGCACCTCGGCCAGCTCCGCCGGGCCGGTGCGGTCCAGCATCATGGCCTGGCCGACGCCGGCCGCGTGCACCACGCCGACCAGCGGGAACTCCGCCGGGATCCGCGCCAGCACGCCGGCCAGCGACTCCCGGTCGGTCAGGTCGCAGGCGGCCACGGTCACCCGGGTGCCCAGTGCGGTCAGCTCCGCGACCAGGTCCGCCACGCCCGGCGCCGCCGTGCCGCGCCGGCCGAGCAGGGTCAGGTGCGGCACGCCGCGGCCGGCCAGCCAGCGGGCGACGACCGCGCCGAGCGCGCCGGTACCGCCGGTGACCAGCACCGAGCCGGGCAGTTCGAGCGTCGTCCCGGCCGCGCGCGGGGCGCGGGCCAGGCGGCGGGCGAACACCCCGGAGCCGCGTACGGCGAGTTGGTCCTCGCCCCCGGCGGCGCCGCCGAGCAGCGCCACCAGCCGGGCTCCGGCCCGGGCGTCCAGGACGGCCGGAAGGTCGATCAGACCGCCCCAGCGGCGCGGGTACTCCAGCGCGGCGACCCGGCCGAGGCCCCAGGCCAGCGCCTGGACGGGGCTGCGCAGCGGGTCCGCCCGGCCGATCGACACCGCGCCGCCGGTGAGCGACCAGAGCGGCGCGTCGAGGTCGGCGTCGCCGAGGGCCTGGAGCAGGGTGACGGTCGCGGCCGGCCCGGCCGGGGCCTGCGGTGCGTCCCCGGCGCTCGCCAGCAGCGAGACCACACCCGTGGCGGAGCCGGCGGCGCCCAGCCGTTCGGCGAGCTCCGTACGGTCGGCGTCGGCGGCGACGGTCAGCTCGACCACCTCGGCCCCGGCCGAGCGCAGCAGCTCGGCGACCTCCCCGCCGTTCCCGCCCGCCGGGAGGGCGAGCAGCCAGCGGCCGCCCAGCCGGGGGTGCGCGGGCAGGTCGGGGACGGGGGTCCAGGTGACCCGGTAGCGCCAGGAGTCGACGGTCGCGCCCCGGCGGCGGCCGCGGTGCCAGCCGGCCAGCGCGGGCAGCACCGCGTCCAGGACCCCGGGCGCCTCGTCCAGCCGCAGGGTGGCGGCCAGTTCCTCGGCGTCGCCGCGCTCGACGGCGTCCCAGAACCCGCTCTCGGCGGGGTCGCCGCCCCCGGCCGCCCGCGCCGGGGCGGGCAGCGGGTCGGGCCAGTAGCGGCGGCGCTGGAAGGCGTACGTGGGCAGCGCGGTGCGCGTGCCGCCGGCGAAGGCCGCCGACCAGTCGACGGCGACCCCGGCGGTCCACAGCTCGGCGGCGCCCGCCAGGAGGCGGTCCGGGCCGCCGTCCTCGCGGCGCAGCGTGCCGGTGACCGTCACCGGGGTGCCCACCTGGTCCGCGGTGTCCTGGATGCCGATGGTGAGCACCGGGTGCGGGCTGCTCTCCACGAACACCGAGCGGCCGTCGGCCAGCAGGGCGCGGGTGGCCTGCTCGAAGCGGACGGTGGAGCGCAGGTTGTCGTACCAGTAGCCGGCGTCCATCCGCGCGGTGTCGATGGGCGCGCCGGTGACGGTCGAGTAGAAGGCGATGCCGCTGGAGCCGGGGGTGATCGGCGCGAGGTCGGCGAGGATGCGCTCGCGCAGCTCCTCGACCTGCGGGGAGTGCGAGGCGTAGTCCACCGGGATGCGACGGGCGCGCACCTCCCGGGCCTCGCAGAGCGCCAGCAGCTCCTCGACGGGGCCGGCCTCGCCGGAGACCACGGTGGAGGCGGGGCCGTTCTCCGCCGCGACGCAGAGGCCCTCGCCCCAGGGGGCGATCAGCTCGGTGGCCCGCTCCCGGCCGACGGGCAGCGAGACCATGCCGCCGCGGCCGGCGAGGGCGGCGAGCGCCCGGCTGCGCAGCGCCACGACCCGGGCGCCGTCCTCCAGCGTCAGGCCACCGGCGACGCAGGCCGCCGCGATCTCGCCCTGGGAGTGGCCGACGACCGCGGCCGGGCGGACGCCGACCGAGCGCCAGGCCTCGGCCAGCGACACCATGACCGCCCAGAGCACCGGCTGGACGACGTCCACCCGGCTCAGGTCGGGGGCGTCCGGCGCGCCGCCCAGCACCTCGGACAGCGACCAGGGGACGTACGGCGCGAGCGCCGCCCCGCACTGCTCCAGCCGTTGCCGGAACGCCGGTGAGGCGTCCAGGAGTTCACGGGCCATCGCGGCCCACTGGCTGCCCTGGCCGGGGAAGACGAAGACCACCCCGGTGCCGCCGGCGGCCTCGCCGCGCACCAGGTTGGCCGCCGACTCCCCGTCGGCCAGCGCCTGCAGGCCGGCCAGCAGTTCCGCGCGCTCGGCGCCGAGCACCACGGCGCGGCTGGGCAGCGCGGCCCGGGTCAGCAGGGAGCGGGCGACGTCCACCGGCCGCGGGGCGTCGTCCGCGGTCATGGCGTCGCGCAGCCGGACGGCCTGGCCGCGCAGCCCGTCCGCCGTCTTCGCGGCCAGCGGCCACGGCAGCGGGCCGGCGGTGAGCGCGGGCCCGGTGCCCTCGGCGGGGGCGGTTCCCTCGGCGGGTGCGGCGGCGGGCTCGACGGGCTCGGGCTCCGGGGCCTGCTCCAGGATGACGTGGGCGTTGGTTCCGCTCATCCCGAACGAGGAGACCGCCGAGCGGCGGGGCCGGTCGGCGGCCGGCCACGGCCGCGGCTCGGTCAGCAGCCGGACCGTGCCGGGCGACCAGTCGACCTGGGCGGACGGCCGTTGCGCGTGCAGCGTGGGCGGCAGGGTGCCGTCGCGCATCGCCATGACCATCTTGATCACGCCCGCCACCCCGGCGGCGGACTGGGTGTGGCCGATGTTGGACTTGATCGAGCCGAGCCAGAGCGGGCGTTCGGCGGATCGGCCGCGCCCGTAGGTCGCCAGCAGCGCCCGGGCCTCGATCGGGTCGCCGAGCCGGGTGCCGGTGCCGTGGCCCTCCACGGCGTCCACGTCCTCGACGCTCAGCCGGGCGTTGGCCAGCGCCCGTCGGATCACCCGTTCCTGCGCCGGGCCGTTCGGGGCGGTGAGGCCGTTGGAGGCGCCGTCCTGGTTGATCGCGCTGCCGCGGACCACCGCGAGCACCTGGTGGCCGCGGCGCCGCGCGTCGCTGAGCCGTTCGACCAGCAGCAGGCCGATGCCCTCGGACCAGCCCGCGCCGTCGGCCTCGTCGGAGAACGCCTTGCAGCGGCCGTCCGAGGCCAGACCGCCCTGGCGGCCGAACTCGACGATCTGCATCGGGGTGGTCATCACCGTGACGCCGCCGACCAGCGCCAGGTCGCAACCGCCCTCGCGCAGCGACTGGACAGCCAGGTGCAGCGCGACCAGGGAGGAGGAACAGGCGGTGTCCACGGTGACCGCCGGGCCCTCCAGGCCGAAGGTGTACGACACCCGGCCGGAGGCGATGCTGGAGGCGGTGCCGGTCATCAGGTGGCCGGCCACGTCCTCCGGCAGGTCCATCCCGGGGCCGTAGCTGACCGAGGTGACGCCGACGAAGACACCGGTGCTGGAGCCCCGCAGCGACAGCGGGTCGAGCCCGGCGTCCTCGAAGGCCTTCCAGGAGGTCTCCAGCAGCAGCCGCTGCTGGGGGTCCATCGCCAGCGCCTCGCGCGGCGAGATGCCGAACAGGTCCGCGTCGAACTCCCCGGCGTCCTCGACGAATCCGCCCGCCCAGGACGGCTCGTCGGCCGGCGAGAGGTCCCAGCCGCGGTTCGCGGGCAGCGGACCAATCGGGTCCTGGCCGGTGCTGACCAGCCGCCACAGGTCGTCCGGGGAGCGCACGTCGCCCGGGTAGCGGCAACTCATCCCGACGATGGCGATCGGTTCGCCCGCCGCGGACTCCAGGTCCCGGACCCGCCGGCGGGTGTGTTGCAGCTCGGCGACCACCCGGGTGAGGTAGTCGCGGAGCCGCTGGGCGTCGTCCGCCATCGGCCGCGCATCATCTGCCATCGAAACTGCCGCCTTCCAAGATTGTCCCCGGCCACCACGCACCCCTGCTCACGAGAGGCCGAGATCCCGGTCGATCACGTCGAAGAGCTCTTCGTTGCTGGCCCTGCTGAGCTGGTCCCGCAGGTCGTCGAAGGCGACCGGGTCGTCGCCGCCCGCGCCCCGGTGGCGGGTGAGCAGCGCCTCCAGCCGCAGGACCACCCGGACCCGGTCCACGTCGTCCTCCGCCCGGGCCAGCAGCACCTCTTCGAGCAGGTCCAGCTCCGCCGTGGAGGGCAGGGCCGCCGCCGCGTCGTCGGGCAGCGCCTCGCCCAGCAGGTGGGCGGCCAGCATCGCGGGCGTCGGGTGGTCGAACACCACGGTGGCGGGCAGCGGCAGGCCGGTGGCCTCGCCGAGCCGGTTGCGCAGTTCGACGGCGGCCAGCGAGTCGAAGCCGAAGTCCCGGAACGGCCGGTCGACGTCGATCGCGGCCGGGCCGTCGTGCCCGAGCACCACGGCCGCGTGGGTGCGGACCAGGTCCAGCAGGACGGGCTCGCGGTCGGCGCCCGGCAGGGCGGCCAGCCGCTCGCGCAGGGCGGCGAGCCGGTTCCGGTCCTCGCCCTCGGTGACGGTGACCGCGGCGAGCGCCCGGACCTCGGGCAGTTCGGCGAAGAACCGGTTGGGCCGCAGCGCGGTGAACGCGGGGACGAACTGCTCCCAGGCGATGTCGGCGACGGTGACCGCTCCGGTGTCCAGGTCCAGCGCCCGCTGCAGGGCGTGCATCGCCCGGTCCGGCGCCAGCAGCGAGATGCCGCGCCGGCGCATCGGCTCCTTGATCGCCTGGTCGACCATGCCGCCGCCGTCCCACGGCCCCCAGGCGACGGCCAGCGCGCGCACGCCCTCGGCGTCGCGCCGCTGCGCCAGGGCGTCGAGGTAGGCGTTGGCGGCCGCGTAGCAGGCCTGTTCGCCGACGCCCCAGACGCCCGCGATGGAGGAGAAGTGCACGACCGCGTCCAGCCGGCGCTGGTCGAGCAGTTCGTCCAGGTGCCGGGCGCCCGCGACCTTGCCGGCCGCGGTCCGGTCGAGTTCCGCGAAGGTGGTGTCGGCGAGCGGCGCCGAGGCGCTGACCCCCGAGGCGTGCACGACGGCCCTCAACTTCGGTTCCATCGCGTCGAGTTCGGCGACCAGCCGGGCAGCGTCCGCGCGGTCCGACAGATCGCAGGCGACCACCGTGACCCGGGCGCCGAGCTCCGTCAGCTCGGCCTCCAGCCCGGCCAGCCCGGGGGCGCCGCGGCCGCCCCGGCTGACCAGCACCAGGTGCTCGGCGCCGCCGGCGGCCAGCCACCGGGCCACCTGCCCGCCGAGCGCGCCGGTGCCGCCGGTCACCAGGACGGTGCCGCGCGGCTGCCACGCGGGCGCCTCCGGGTCGGCCGTCGGGGCGGGCAGCAGCCGGCGGGCGAAGACGCCCTCCGGGCGGACCGCCAGCTGGTCCTCGCCGTCGGCGGCGGTCAGCAGGCCGGCCAGCGCGTCGAAGTCCTCCTCCTCGGCCCCGGCGGGAAGGTCGATCAGACCGCCCCACAGCTGCGGGTGCTCCAGGGCGGCGACCCGGCCCAGGCCCCAGACCGGCGCCTGGCCCGGCTCGGCGGGCGGCTCGTGGTCGCCGGTGGACACCGCGCCCTCGGTCACGCACCACAGCGGGCCGTCGATCCCGGCGTCCAGCAGCGCCTGGACGAGCAGCAGCGTGGTGGCCGTGCCCCCGGGGAGCGCCGGCACCTCGGGGTGCGGCCCGGTCTCCAGCGCCAGCAGGGAGAGCACTCCGGCGGGCCGCCGCCCGTCGCCGACGGCCTGCCGCAGCCGGACGGCCAGGTCGGTCCGGTCGGCGGCGTCCGCCGCGACCGGCACCGTCACCACCGTGGCGCCGTGCCGGGTCAGGCCGTCCCGGTGGGCGCGCACCCGCTCGTCGTCGGCCGGCGCGGCGGGCACGACCAGCAGCCAGTCGCCGGTGAGGGCGGGGGCCGGGGCGTCCGGAACGGGCTCCCAGCCGACGTGGTAGCGCCAGCCCGCGACCTCGGCCTCCTCGCGGTCGCGCCGGTGCCAGTCGGACAGCAGCGGCAGCGCGGTGCGCAGCGAGGCCCGGACCCCGGGGTCGGTCACGTCGAGCCGGTCGGCGATCGCGTCGGCGTCCTCGCCGGCCAGCGCCGCCCACAGGCCCGGGTCGACGGGCCCGCCGGCCGGCGCGGCCACCGGGTGGAGCCAGTACTTCTCGTGCTGGAAGGGGTAGACCGGCAGCTCAACCCGGCGGCCGTGGCCGTCGAAGAGCACCTGCCAGTCGACCGCGGTGCCGCGGGTCCACAGGTCGGCGAGCGCGGTGACGAACACCCCGGTGTCGTGCCAGCTGCCGCGCAGCGCCGTCGTGGTGAGCGCCGACTCGGGCAGGCTCTCGCGGGCCATCGCCGTGAGCACGCCGTCGGGGCCGAGTTCCACGAACCGGCCGACCCCCTGGGTCTTGAGGCATTCGACGCCGTCGGCGAAGCGAACGGTCTCGCGGACCTGCCGCGCCCAGTAGTCGGGGGTGCGCAGCAGCTCGTCCTCCACCGCGCCGGTGAGGGTGGAGACGATCGGGATGCGGGGCTCGGCGAAGGAGAGCGTCGCGAGGACGGCCCGGAACTCGTCCAGCATCGGCTCCATCAGGGCCGAGTGGAAGGCGTGCGAGACCGTCAGCCGACTGGTCTTGCGGCCCTCGGCCGTCCAGTGGGCGGCGAGTTCGTCGATGGTGTCCGCCGTGCCCGAGACCACCGCCGAGCCGCGGCTGTTGAGCGCGGCCACGTCCGCGGTGCCGGTGACGGCCGCGAGGGCCGCCGCCACCTCGGGCTCGGTGGCCTGCACGGCGAGCATCGCCCCGCCGGCCGGGAGCGCCTGCATCAGCCGGCCGCGCGCGGCGACCAGCGCGCAGGCGTCCGCCAGGGTCAGCACCCCGGCGCAGTGCGCCGCCGCCACCTCGCCGATCGAGTGGCCGAGCAGGAAGTCCGGCAGCACCCCGAAGGACTCGAACAGCCGGAACAGGGCCACCTCCAGCGCGAACAGCCCGGCCTGGGCCCACACCGTCTGGTGGAGGTCCCGGCTCCCGCCGAACACCACGTCCTTGACGGAGTGCTCCAGGCGCGGGTCCAGCTCGGCGCAGACCGCGTCGAAGGCCCGCTGGAACACCGGGAAGGCCTCGTACAGCTCGCGGCCCATCCCGGTCCGCTGGGCGCCCTGGCCGGTGAACAGGAAGGCGCTGCGGCCCTCCCCCGCCACCCCGGTGACCACGGCCTTGTCGGGCAGGTCCCCGGCCAGCGCGGCGAGCGCGTCGGCCAGGCGGTCCCGGTCGGCGCCGAGCACGACGGCGCGCCGCTCCAGCGGCGCCCGGGAGAGCAGCGAGCGGCCGACGTCGACCGGGTCGGGCTCGGTGTCGGCGACGAAGGCGTGCAGCCGACCGGCCTGGGCGCGCAGCGCCTCGGTGGTGCGGGCCGCCAGCAGCCAGGGCACCACGCCGGGGGCCGGCTGCCCGGGATCGGCCGGGGCCTCGGCCTCCGGGGCCTGCTCCAGGACGACGTGGGCGTTGGTGCCGCTGATGCCGAAGGAGGAGACGCCGGCGCGGCGCGGCCGGTCCAGCTCGGGCCAGGGCTCGGCCTCGGTCAGCAGCCGCACCGCGCCGGCCGACCAGTCGACCTGCGGGGTCGGCTGCTCGGCGTGCAGGCTGCGCGGCATGGTGCCGTGGCGCATCGCCTGCACCATCTTGATCACGCCCGCCACGCCGGCGGCGGCCTGGGTGTGGCCGAGGTTGGACTTCACCGAGCCCAGCCGCAGCGGCCGGTCCTCGGGCCGGTCCTGGCCGTAGGTCGCCAGCAGGGCCTGGATCTCGATCGGGTCGCCCAGCCGGGTGCCGGTGCCGTGGCCCTCGACGACGTCCACGTCCAGCGTGGTGAGCCGCGCACTGGCCAGCGCGTCCTCGATGACCCGCTGCTGGGCGGGGCCGTTGGGCGCGGTCAGGCCGCTGGAGGCGCCGTCCTGGTTGACCGCGCTGCCCCGGACCACCGCGAGCACCTGGTGGCCGAGCCGCCGGGCGTCCGAGAGCCGCTCCAGCAGCAGCATCCCGACGCCCTCGGCCCAGCCGGTGCCGTCCGCGCCGGCGCCGTAGGACTTGCAGCGGCCGTCCGAGGAGAGCCCGCCCTGCCGGGCGAAACCGGTGAAGGTGTCCGGGGAGGCCATCACGGTGGCGCCGCCCGCGAAGGCCATCGTGGTCTCGCCGGAGCGCAGCGACTGGCAGGCCAGGTGCAGGGCGACCAGCGAGGAGGAGCAGGCGGTGTCGATGGTGACCGCCGGGCCCTCCAGGCCGAGGGTGTAGGAGATCCGGCCGGTGGCGACGCTGCTCATGTTGCCGATGCCGAGGTAGGCGTCCACCCCCTCGGGGACGTCGATCATGCGGGCCGCGTAGTCCCGGTACATCAGCCCGGCGAACACCCCGGTGCGGCTGCCGCGCAGCGCGTACGGGTCGACGCCGCCGCGCTCGCACGCCTCCCAGCAGGCCTCCAGCAGCAGCCGGTGCTGCGGGTCCATGGCGGTCGCCTCGCGCGGCGAGATGCCGAACAGCGTCGGGTCGAAGCCGTCCGCGTCGTGCAGGAAGCCGCCGCTGCGGGCGAATCCGGCGTCCTCGCCGACGTCCCAGCCGCGGTCCTCGGGGAAGGCGGAGACGGCGTCCACGCCCTCGGACACCAGCCGCCAGAGCGCGTCCGGGCCGTCCACTCCGCCGGGCAGCCGACAGGCCATGCCGACGATCGCGATCGGCTGGCGGTCGGCCGCCTCGGCGGACTGCAGCCGTTGCCGGGCCTGGTGCAGTTCGGCCGTGACGCGCTTGAGGTAGTCGCGCAGTTTCTGCTCGTCCGCCATGTCAGGCCTCACAGGGTGTCGGGTAGGGGTTCGGCAGCAGGGTCACGAGGCGCCCAGTTCCTTGTCGATGAAGTCGAAGAGGTCGTCGTCGGTGGCGGTGTCCAGACCGGCCACCACGTCCGGCGACCCGGCCGCGGGAGCGCCGTCCTCGAAGCGGGCCAGCAGCGCCTGGAGGCGCCGGACCACCGTGATCCGCTCCGCCTCGGCCGCCTCCGCCAGCTCGGCCTCGATCCGCTCCACCCGGTCGGTGAGCGAGGCGGCCGAGGTGCGCGGCGGGGCGATCCGCCCGGTCAGGTACTCGGCGACCCGGGCGGCCGACGGCTGGTCGAACACCAGCGTCGCGGGCAGCCGCAGCCCGGTGCGGGCGGACAGCCGGTTGCGCAGTTCGACCGCGGTGAGCGAGTCGAAGCCGAGGTCGACGAAGCCCCGGTCGGGCGCGACGGCCTCCGCCGTGGCGTGCCCGAGGACCTGCGCGACGTCCGCCCGGACGGCGTCCAGGACGATCCGGGCCTGCTCCGCGGGGGTGCGGCCGGCCAGCTGCCGCGGCAGCGAGGGGCCGTCGGCGGCCGCGCTCGCCCGGCGCGGGCCGCCGGGCAGCAGTCCGCGCAGCAGGGCCGGGACGGCGCTGTCGGCGGTGCCCGGCCGGGCCGGCAGGTCGAGCCGGACCGGCACCAGGTGGGCGCGGTCGGTGGCCAGCGCCGCGTCCAGGAGCGCGAGGCCCTGTTCCGCGGTCAGCCCGTCGCCGAGCCGGGCGGCCCGGTCGCCGAGGTGCCCGGTCATCGCGCTGGCCTCCGCCCAGACGCCCCAGGCGAGCGAGAGGCCCGGCAGCCCGAGCGACCGGCGCCGCGCCGCGAGGGCGTCCAGGAAGGAGTTGGCCGCCGCGTAGTTCGCCTGGCCGGGCGAGCCGAAGGTGCCGGCCGCCGAGGAGAACAGCACGAACAGCTCCAGGTCCGTCCCCGCGGTCAGCTCGTGCAGGTGCACGGCCGCGTCGGCCTTGGGACGGAACACGGTGGCGACCCGGTCGGGCGTCAGCGACTCGACGACGCCGTCGTCCAGCACACCGGCGGTGTGCACCACCCCGCGCAGCGGGCGCTCCGCCGGGATCGCGGCGAGCACCCGGGCCAGCGCGTCGCGGTCGGCGGCGTCGCAGGCCACCACCTCGGCGCGAGCGCCGAGGGCGGCCAGTTCCGCCGTCAGTTCGGCGGCTCCGGGGCTGTCCGCACCGCGCCGGCTGAGCAGCAGCAGGTGCCGCACGCCGTACTCCGCGGCCAGGTGGCGGGCCACCAGTCCGCCGAGCACGCCGGTGCCGCCGGTGACCAGGACGGTGCCCCCGGGCTCGGCCGGCGCTCCCGGGCCGGGGCGCGCCGCGGTGTCGGCCTGCGCCCGGGCCAGACGGGGCACCAGCACCCTCCCGTCCCGGACCGCCAGCTGCGGTTCGGCACCGGTCGCGTACGGGTGCCAGGCGTCGTCCCCGGGGTCCGCGTCGACCAGGACGAACCGGTCCGGGTGCTCGGACTGGGCCGAGCGCAGCAGGCCCCAGACCGCCGCGCCGGGCAGGTCGCGCACCCGGCCGGCCGGGTCGACGGCGCCGGAGGTCAGCACCACCAGCCGGGAGGAATCGAACCGCTCGTCGGCGAGCCACTGCTGGACGGTCGCCAGCGTCTCGGAGGCTGCCCGGAGCGCGGCACCCGCGTCGCCGACGGTGTCGGCGGCATCGGTGTCGGTGTCGGCGGCGGGACCGGCCACCAGGGGCAGCACCACCACCGGGGGTGCCAGCGCCCCGGCGGGCAGTCCCGCCAGCGAGTCGATCCGCTCGCCCGGCACCCCGGCCACGGCCGGCGTCCCGTCCCCGGCGAGCACCCACCACGCGGAGGCGTCCACCGGCGCCAGGGCCGGCACGGGCGTCCACTCGACCGCGAACAGCCAGTCCCGGCCGGGCTGTCGACCGGTCTCCGGCAGCTGTTCGACGGCGGTCTCGCGGAGCACCAGCGAGTCGACGGAGGCCACCGGCGCGCCGATCCCGTCGGCGGTCCGGATCAGCACGCCGTCCTCGGTCGGGGTGACCGCGACGCGCAGCACCGTGGCGCCGGTGGCGTGCAGCCGGACCCCGGTCCAGGCGAACGGCACACGGGGCACCGGGCCGCCGGCCTCGACGAAGCCGATCACGTGCAGCGCCGCGTCCAGCAGCGCCGGGTGCAGCCCGAACCCGGGCGCGGCCGCGGCCGCCTCCTCGGGCAGTGCCACCTCGGCGTAGACCGTCGCGCCGTCGCGCCAGGCCGCCCGGACCCCCTGGAAGGCCGGCCCGTAGCCGTACCCGCCCTCGGCGAGGGCCGGGTAGAAGCCGTCCAGCGCCAGTGGTTCGGCGCCCGGCGGCGGCCAGGCCGCAAGGTCGTACTCCTGCGCGGCGAGGTCGTGTTCCCGCACCGCGCCCCCGGCGCCCAGGACGCCGGTCGCGTGACGCACCCACGGCGCCTCGCCCTCGTCCGGCCGGGCGTGGATCTCCACCCGGCGGTCGCCGTTCTCCTCCGGGGCGGCCACCCGCACCTGGACCTGCACCCCGCCGGTGGCCGGCAGGGGCAGCGCGGACTGCACGAGCAGTTCGCGCAGGATCGTCGAGCCGACCTGCTCCCCGGCCCGCAGCGCCATCTCCACGAACGCCGTCCCGGGCACCAGCACCCGGCCGAGGACGGCGTGGTCCGCCAGCCAGGGCTGGGTGGCGAGCGACAGCCGTCCGGTCAGCAGCACCTCGTCCCCGCCGGCCAGCGCGACCGTCGCGCCGAGCAGCGGGTGGTCCGCCGCGCTCTGGCCGACGCCGCCCACGTCGCCCACGCCGGTGGCGGGCTCCAGCCAGAACCTGGTCCGCTGGAAGGCGTAGGTCGGCAGCGGCACCCGGCGTCCGGCCGGCAGCACGGCCGGCCAGTCGACCTCGACGCCGGCCGCCCAGAGCCGGCCGAGCGCGCGCAGCGCCGTCCCGGCCTCCTCGGGTTCGCCGCGGCGCAGCACCGGGACGAACACGCCCTCGGTGACGGACTGCTGGGCCATGCCGCAGAGCACGCCGTCCGGGCCGAGCTCCAGGTGGCGGGTGACGCCCCGGCCGAAGAGGTACGCGATGCCGTCGGCGAACCGGACGGTGCCGCGCACATGGCGGGCCCAGTACCCGGGCGTCCGGATCTCCTCGGGGTCGACCACCGCGCCGGTCAGGTTGGAGACGATCGGGATCCGCGGCTCGTTGAAGGTCAACCCGGCCAGCACCTCGGTGAATTCGGGCAGCATCGGCTCCATCAGGGCCGAGTGGAAGGCGTGCGAGACGGTCAGCCGGCTCGTCCGACGGCCCTCGGCCGCCCAGCGCCCGGCGAACTCCTCGACCACCTCCGTCGGACCCGAAACCACCACCGAGCTCGGGCCGTTGACGGCGGCGACATCCAGCCGGTCGCCGATCTCCGCCCGCACCTCGGCCTCGGCGGCCTGCACGGCGAGCATCGCGCCGCCCTCGGGCAGCGCCTGCATCAGCCGGCCGCGCGCGGCCACCAGGGCGCAGGCGTCGGCCAGCGAGAACACGCCCGCCGCGTGGGCGGCGGCCACCTCGCCGATCGAGTGGCCCAGCAGGAAGTCCGGGACCAGGCCGCAGGACTCCGCCCAGCGGTACAGGGCGACCTCGACGGCGAACAGGCCGGCCTGCGCCCACATCGTCCGGTCCAGGTCGACGCCCTCGAAGACCACGTCCTTGACCGGCCGGTCGAGCCACCGGTCCAGCTCCGCGCAGACCGCGTCGAAGGCCGCCGCGAACACCGGGGAGGCCTCGTACAGCCCCCGGCCCATCCCGGCCCGCTGCGCGCCCTGCCCGGTGAAGAGGAAGGCGAGTCGCCCGGGGCCGCCCGCGGCCGCCGGTGCCTCCTCCTCGGCCGCGAGCCGGTCGAGCTGGCGCAGCAGGTCCGCGCCGTCCCGTCCGACGGCGACGGCCCGGTGCTCCAGTTCGGCCCGGGTGGTCGCCAACGACCAGGCCACGTCGGCCGGTTCGGGTGCGGACGCCGCCGCCAGGTGGGCGCGCAGGGAGCGCGCCTGCTCACGCAGGGCGGCCTGGGTCCCACCGGAGAGCGGCCACACCACCGGGCCCTCGCCCGTGGTCGTCGGGCCCGCCGGTCCGCGGCCCGCGCCGATCGGCTCCATCGGGCCGTGGCCCGTGGTGGTCGGCCCGGCCGGGCTCGGGGCGGACTCCAGGATGATGTGCGCGTTGGTGCCGCTGATGCCGAAGGAGGACACGCCCGCGCGGCGCGGCCGGTCGGCCTCGGGCCAGGGGCGCGCCTCGGTCAGCAGCTCGACCGCCCCGGCCGACCAGTCCACGTGGTGGGTCGGCTCGTCCACGTGCAGGGTGGCGGGCAGGACACCGCGGCGCATCGCCTGCACCATCTTGATGACGCCCGCGACACCGGCCGCGGCCTGGGTGTGGCCGATGTTGGACTTGATCGAGCCCAGCCACAGCGGCCGGTCGGCCGGCCGGTCCTGGCCGTAGGTCGCCAGCAGCGCCTGGGCCTCGATCGGGTCGCCCAGACTGGTGCCGGTGCCGTGCGCCTCGACCACGTCCACCTCGGCGGCGAGCAGCCGGGAGTCGGCCAGCGCCTGGCGGATCACCCGCTGCTGGGACGGCCCGTTGGGGGCGGTGAGCCCGTTGGAGGCGCCGTCCTGGTTGACCGCGCTGCCGCGGATCACCGCATGGATCTCACGGCCGTTGCGCAGCGCGTCGGAGAGCCGCTCCAGCACCAGCACCCCGACGCCCTCGGACCACGTGGTGCCGTCCGCCGCCGAGGCGAAGGGCTTGCACCGGCCGTCGGAGGCCAGTCCGCCCTGCCGGTCGAACTCGGCGAAGATGTTCGGACCGGCCAGGACGGCCACGCCGCCGGCCAGCGCCAGCTCGCACTCGCCGCGCCGCAGCGCCTGCGCGGCCAGGTGCATCGCCACCAGGGAGGAGGAGCAGGCGGTGTCCACCGTGACGGCCGGGCCCTCCAGGCCGAAGGTGTACGCCACCCGGCCGGAGACCACGCTCATCGAGGTCCCGGTCAGCAGGTAGCCCTCCGCCCCGGGCGGGAGCTGGGCGCCCACACCGTAGGTCGAGGCGTACGCCCCGACGAACACACCGGTCGGGGAGCCGCGCAGCTCCGGGGCGACCAGGCCGGCGGCCTCGAAGGCCTCCCAGGAGGCCTCCAGCAGGATGCGCTGCTGCGGGTCCATCACCAGGGCCTCGCGCGGCGAGATCCCGAACAGCTCGGCGTCGAAGCCCGCGACGTCGTCCAGGAAGCCGCCGCGCGGGGCGTAGGACGCGTCCCCGACCCGCCAGCCGCGGTCCGCCGGGAACGGGGTCACCCCGTCGAAGCCCTCGGCCAGCAGGCGCCACAGCTGCTCGGGGTCGTTGGCGCCCCCGGGGTAGCGGCAGCTCATGCCGACGATCGCGATCGGCTCGTCGGCGTTCGCGGCGAGGACGGGCGCGGTCGGGGCGGGGGCCTGCGCCACCCGCTCGGACAGCGCCTCGGCGAGGTGGTCGGCCAGCGCGTCCGGGGTCGGGTAGTCGAAGACCAGGGTCGCGGGCAGTCGCAGCCCGGTCGCGGCGTTCAGCCCGTTGCGCAGCTCCACGGCGGTCAGCGAGTCCAGCCCGAGGTCCTTGAAGGCCTGCTTCGCACCGACCGCGTCCACCCCGGCGTGGCCGAGCACGGTCGCCACATGGGCCCGCACCAGGTCCAGCAGTCGGGCACGGCGCTGCTCGGCGTCCAGGCCCCGCAGTTGCTCCAGCACCGCGGCCCGGCCGCCGGCACCGCGCTCGGCGGCGCGGCTCCTCGGGGCCCGCACCAGGGCGCGGAACAGCGGGGGGATCCCGCCCGTCCGGGGCGCCCGGAGGTCGAGGGTCACCGGCAGGAGGTGCGGTACGGGCAGGGTGATCGCCCGGTCGAACAGGGCCAGCGCCTGCGCGGTCGGCAGACCGGAACCGCTGCGCGCCGAGGAGAGATGGCCGGTCAGCTCACTGGCCTGCTCCCACAGACCCCACGCCAACGACTGACCCGCCCGGCCCTCAGCCACCCGGCGGGCCGCCAGCGCGTCCAGGAAGGCGTTCGCGGCCGCATAGTTGGCCTGACCACCCGAACCGAACGTCGCCGCCACCGACGAGTACAGCACGAACAACGGCAGCTCCAGATCCGCCGTCAACTCGTCCAGATTCAGCGCCGCCTCCACCTTCGGACGCAGCACCGCCGCCACACGCTCCGGCGTCAGGGCGCCGAACACCCCGTCGTCCAGCACACCCGCCGCATGCACCACACCCACCAACGGACGGGAAAGACCGTCCAGCACCCGGGACAGGGCCGTCCGGTCGGCCGCATCGCACGCGACGACCTCGGCCTCGGCACCCAACTCGCCCAGATCGGCGAGCAGTTCGCTCACGGCCGGACTGTCCGCACCACGACGGCTCAACAGGGTCAGGTGCCGCACACCGTGCACGGCCGCCAGATGCCGGGCCAGCAACCCGCCCAGCGTCCCCGTACCACCCGTGATCAGCACCGTGCCGTCGGCATCCAACTCCATCGGAGTCTCCGCCAGTTGCAGGGAGGAGGCCCGGACCAGACGCGGCACCGACACCTCGCCACCCCGGATCGCCGCCTGCGGCTCACCACCGCCGACGACCGCCGGCCACAACTCCTCCGAACCATCCAGCGCATCCGGATCCAGGTCCACCAGCACGATCCGGTCCGGATTCTCCGTCTGCGCCGAACGCAGCAGACCCCACACCGCCGCCTGCACCGGATCAGCCCCACCAGCGGCAGGAACCGCAACCGCCCCACGCGTCAGCACCACCAGGCGCGAAGAGCCGAAACGCTCCTCCGCCAACCACTCCTGCACCACACCCAGCACCCGGGCCGTCAGCGCATACACATCACCCTCGACCGGCACCGGCAGCACCACCACCGGCGGCACCGCCGACCCACCGGCCTCCAACTCCCCCACCAGGCCCGCCACATCGACGAACCCCCGCACACCGGCGACCTCACCGATCGCCACCCAACCCGACGAACCCGCACCCTCCGGACCTGCCGGAACCGGCACCCAGTCCACCGCGAACAACGCCTCCGGCCCACCCTCACCGACCGGCCGAAGCGCCTCCGCCGAAACCTCCCGCAGTACCAGGGAACCCACGGACGCGACAGGAACACCGAGTTCGTCGGCGGCCAGGATCGCCACACCGTCGGCCGCCGGACTCACGGCGACGCGCAGCGCGGATGCCCCGACGGCATGCAGCTGGACGCCGGTCCAGGCGAAGGGCAGTCGTGTCGCCCCGCCCTCGGCCTCGACCAGACCACTGACGTGCAGTGCCGCGTCCAGCAGCGCCGGGTGCAGACCGAAACCGCCCGCCTCACCCGCCACCGCCTCGGGCAGCGCGACCTCCGCGTAAACGGTCTCACCCACCCGCCAGGCCGCACCCAGACCCCGGAACACCGGACCGTAGCCGTACCCGACCTCGGCCAGAGCCTCGTAGAAACCCTCCAGCGACAGCACCGTGGCACCGGCCGGCGGCCAGACGGCCAGATCGAACTCCGGCGCCCGCTCCTGCGCGGTCAGGGTTCCCACCGCGTGGCAGATCCACGGCGCGGCCCCGCCGGCGTCCGGCCGGGCGTGGATCTCCACCCGGCAGTCGCCCTCCTCGCCCGGGGCCGCCACCCGCACCTGGAGGTGCACGCCGCCCTGCTCGGGCAGCGGCAGCGGCGCCTGGAGCACCAGCTCCTCCAGGACCGGGCGGTCGATCTGCTCGCCCGCGCGCAGCGCCATGTCCACGAAGGCCGTCCCCGGCACCAGCGCCTGGCCCTGGACCGCGTGGTCCGCGAGCCACGGGTGGATGGCGAGCGACAGCCGTCCGGTCAGCAACAGGCCGTTGTCTCCGGCCAGTTGAACCGCAGCGCCGAGCATCGGGTGGCCGGCCGACAACTGGCCGACCGAACCGGCGTCCCCGGACCGAACGGCCGGGCGCGGCCAGTAGCGCTCGCGCTGGAAGGCGTACGTCGGCAGTTCGAGCCGTCGACCGGCCGGCAGCACGGCCGGCCAGTCCACGTCCACGCCGGCCGTCCAGAGCCGGGCCAGGGCGGTCAGCGCGGTGCCCGACTCCTCCCGCTCACGGCGCAGCAGCGGCGCGAACACGGCCTCGGCAACCGCCTGTCCGGCCAGGCCGGTCAGCACCGCGTCCGGGCCCAGCTCGACGTAGCGGGTGACGCCCTGCCCGTCGAGGTGGGCGACGCCGTCGGCGAAGCGGACGGCCTCGCGGACCTGGCGCACCCAGTAGTCGGGGGTGGTGAGCAGCCCGGGCTCGGCGATCCCGCCGGTCAGATTCGACACGATCGGAACGCGCGGCTCGGCGAAGGTCAACCCGGCCAGCACCGAAGAGAATTCGGACAGCATCGGCTCCATCAGCGCCGAGTGGAAAGCGTGCGAGACCGTCAGCCTGCGGGTCTTGCGACCCTCGGCCTTCCAGCGGGCCGCGTACTCGTCGACCACCCCGGTCGGACCGGAAACCACCACAGAGGTCGGGCCGTTGACGGCCGCCACGTCCAGGCGGTCGCCGATCGTCTCGCGGATCTCGGCCTCGGTGGCCTGCACCGCCAGCATCGCCCCGCCCTCGGGCAGCGCGTCCATCAGCCGGCCACGTGCCGCCACCAGCGCACAGGCGTCGGCCAGCGAGAACACGCCCGCCACATGGGCGGCCGCCACCTCACCGATCGAGTGCCCGAGCAGGAAGTCGGCCGTCACGCCCCAGGATTCGAGCAGCCGGAACGACGCCACCTCGACCGCGAACAGCCCGGCCTGCGCCCACACCGTCCGGTCCAGATCCTCGACGCCGTCGAGGACGACCTCGCGAACCGACCGCCCGAGCCTCCCGTCCAGCTCCGCGCAGACCGCGTCGAAGGCCGCCGCGAACACCGGGAACCGCGCGTACAGCCCGGCCCCCATCCCGACCCGCTGCGCACCCTGCCCCGTGAACAGGAACGCCGTCCGGCCCTCGACCGCCGTACCCGAGACCACGCCCTCGCCGGGCCGGCCCTCGGCCAGCGCGGTCAGGCCTGCCCCGATCGCGGCAGCCGTGTCACCGACGGCCACCGCGCGGTGTTCCAGCGCCGCCCGGGTGACGGCCAGCGCGTGCCCCGCGGCCGCCGGGTCGGGCCCGGTCGCCGCGAACTCGGCCAGCCTCGCCGCCTGTCCGCGCAGCCCCTCCGGGGTCTTCGCGGAGACCGGCCAGAGCACCGGGCCGTTGTTCTCCACCGGTTCCGGCGCGGGCGACGGGTCGCCCTGCTCCAGGATGACGTGGGCGTTGGTGCCGCTGATACCGAAGGAGGAGACGCCCGCGCGACGCGGGCGACCGTCCTCCGGCCACGGCCGGGCCTGCGTCAGCAGTTCCACCGCACCCGCCGACCAGTCCACGTGCAAGGTCGGTTCGTCCACGTGCAACGTAGCCGGGAGGACGCCGTGGCGCATCGCCTGCACCATCTTGATGACGCCCGCGACACCGGCCGCCGACTGGGTGTGGCCGATGTTGGACTTGATCGAGCCCAGCCACAGCGGCCGGTCGGCCGGCCGGTCCTGGCCGTAGGTCGACAACAGCGCCTGGGCCTCGATCGGGTCCCCGAGCGGAGTGCCGGTGCCGTGCGCCTCCACCACGTCCACCTCGGACGGGGCGAGCCGCGCGGAGGCCAGCGCCTGCCGGATCACCCGCTCCTGGGAGGGGCCGTTCGGCGCGGTGAGCCCGTTGGAGGCGCCGTCCTGGTTGACCGCGCTGCCGCGGATCACCGCGAGCACCCGGTGGCCGTCCCGACGGGCGTCGGAGAGGCGCTGGAGCACCAGCACGCCGACGCCCTCGGACCAGACGGTGCCGTCCGCCCCGGCGGAGAATGCCTTGCAGCGTCCGTCCGAGGCCAGGCCGTCCTGCCGGTCGAACTCGGCGAACACCCCCGGGGTGGACATCACGGTCACACCGCCGGTCAGTGCCATCGCGCACTCGCCGCGCTGCAGCGCCTGGATCGCCCAGTGCATCGCCACCAGGGAGGAGGAGCAGGCGGTGTCCACGGTGACGGCCGGGCCCTCCAGACCGAACACGTACGAGACGCGGCCGGAGAGGATGCTGGTGGCGGCACCCGTCATCAGGTGCCCCTCCGACTCCGGCAGGTCCATCCCGGCGCCGTAGCCGAACGCCGAGGCGCCGACCAGGACGCCGGTGGAGGACCGGTGCATGGACATCGGGTCCAGGCCGGCGGCCTCGAAGGCCTCCCAGGAGGCCTCCAGCAGCAGCCGCTGCTGCGGGTCCATCGCCAGCGCCTCGCGCGGCGAGATCCCGAACAGCCCGGCGTCGAAGTCGGCGGCGTCGTGCAGGAAGCCGCCGCGCGGCGTGTAGGTGGCGTCGGCGACCTCGATCTCCCAGCCGCGGTCGGCCGGGAAAGCGGTCACGCCGTCGAAGCCCTCGGCCAGCAGTCGCCAGAGCCGCTCGGGGTTGTCCGCGCCGCCGGGGAAGCGGCAGCTCATGCCGATGATCGCGATGGGCTCGCCGGTGTCCACGGCTGTCTCGACGAGCGGCGCCACGGGGGCTGCCCGCTCGAAGAGCAGCTCGTCGAGGTGCTCGGCCAGTACGGCCGGGGTCGGGTAGTCGAAGACCAGGGTCACCGGCAGCCGCAGCCCGGTGACGGCGTTCAGCCCGTTGCGCAGCTCCACGGCGGTCAGCGAGTCGAAGCCGAGCTCCCGGAACGCGTGCCGGGGGCCGACCGCGTCGGTGGCGCCGTGGCCGAGCACGGTGGCCGCGCTGCCGCGGACCAGCTCCAGCAGCTGCGCGCGCCGTTCCTCGGCCGGCAGCGGCCGCAGCCGGGCCAGAAGTCCGGACTCCGCGCCCGCGCCCCGGTCGGCGGCCCGCCGGGCGGACGGCCGGATCAGGCCGCGCAGCAGCGGGGGCACCCCATGGGTGGAGACGGCCTGCGCGGCGGCCAGGTCCAGGACCGTCGGCAGGAGGTGCGGTACGGGCAGGGTGATCGCCCGGTCGAACAGGGCCAGCGCCTGCGCGGTCGGCAGACCGGAACCGCTGCGCGCCGAGGAGAGATGGCCGGTCAGCTCACTGGCCTGCTCCCACAGACCCCACGCCAACGACTGACCCGCCCGGCCCGCAGCCACCCGGCGGGCCGCCAGCGCGTCCAGGAAAGCGTTCGCGGCCGCGTAGTTGGCCTGACCACCCGAACCGAACGTCGCCGCCACCGACGAGTACAGCACGAACAACGGCAGCTCCAGATCCGCCGTCAACTCGTCCAGATTCAGCGCCGCCTCCACCTTCGGACGCAGCACCGCCGCCACACGCTCCGGCGTCAACGCACCGAACACCCCGTCGTCCAGCACACCCGCCGCATGCACCACACCCGCCAACGGACGGGAAAGACCGTCCAGCACCCGGGACAGGGCCGCCCGGTCGGCCGCATCGCACGCGACGACCTCGGCCTCGGCTCCCAACTCGCCCAGATCGGCAAGCAGTTCACTCACGGCCGGACTGTCCGCGCCACGACGGCTCAACAGGGTCAGGTGCCGCACACCGTGCACGGCCGCCAGATGCCGGGCCAACAGCCCGCCCAGCGTCCCCGTACCACCCGTGATCAGCACCGTCCCGTCGGCATCCAACTCCACCGGAGTCTCCGCCAGTTGCAGAGCAGAGGCCCGCACCAGACGCGGCACCGACACCTCGCCACCCCGGATCGCCGCCTGCGGCTCACCACCGACGACCACCGCCGGCCACAACCCCTCCGAACCATCCAGCGCATCCGGATCCAGGTCCACCAGCACGATCCGGTCCGGATTCTCCGTCTGCGCCGAACGCAGCAGACCCCACACCGCCGCCTGCACCGGATCAGCCCCACCACCGGCGGGAACCGCAACCGCCCCACGCGTCAGCACCACCAGACGCGAAGAGCCGAAACGCTCCTCCGCCAACCACTCCTGCACCACACCCAGCACCCGGGCCGTCAGCGCATACACATCACCCTCGACCGGCACCGGCAGCACCACCACCGGCGGCACCGCCGACCCACCGGCCTCCAACTCCCCCACCAGGCCCGCCACATCGACGAACCCCCGCACACCGGCGACCTCACCGATCGCCACCCACTCCGACGAACCCGCACCCTCCGGACCCGCCGAAACCGGCACCGGAACCGGAACCCAGTCCACCGCGAACAACGCCTCCGGCCCGCCTTCACCGACCGGCCGAAGCGCCTCCGCCGAAACCTCCCGCATGGCGAGCGATGCGACGGTCGCGACGGGCTCGCCCACGCCGTCGGCGAGGAGCAGCGAGACGCCGTCCGCCGTACCCTCGACCCGCACCCGGAGCACCGAAGCACCCACCGCGTCCAGTCGGGCACTCGTCCAGGCGAACGGCAGCCGGGTGCCCCCGGCCTGGGTGGCCGGGGAGAGCCCGACCGCGTGCAGTGCCGCGTCCAGCAGCGCCGGGTGCAGACCGAAACCGCCCGCCTCACCCGCCACCGCCTCGGGCAGCGCGACCTCCGCACAGACGGTCTCACCCACCCGCCAGGCCGCACCCAGGCCCCGGAACACCGGACCGTAGCCGTACCCGACCTCGGCCAGAGCCTCGTAGAAGCCCTCCAGCGGCAGCGCCGTGGCACCGGCCGGCGGCCAGACGGTGAGGTCCGGTGCGGCGTCGGCGGCGGCGGCCTCGTCGGCCAGGAGTCCGGCCGCGTGGCTGATCCAGACGGCGTCGCCGGTGCCCTCGGGCCGCGAGTAGACCTCGACGGTGCGCTCACCGGTCTCGCCGGCGGCGCTCACGCTCACCTGGATCTGCACCCCGGCGTGCTCGGGCAGCACCAGGGGCGTGCGCAGGACCAGCTCCCGGATCGCCGGGGAGCCGGCCCGGCGGCCGGCCGCCCAGACCATCTCGACCAGTGCGGCGCCGGGCACCACCACCCGGTCCAGGATGACGTGGTCGGCCAGCCACGGGTGCGTGGCCACCGACAGCCGTCCGGTCAGCAACAGGCCGTTGTCACCGGCCAGTTGGACTGCGGCGCTGAGCAGCGGGTGGCCGACGGGCTCCAGGCCGACCGTACCCGGATCGCCGACCGGCGGGACCGCCTCCGGCCAGTAGCGCTCGTGCTGGAAGGCGTACGTCGGCAGTTCGAGCCGTCGGCCGGCCGGCAGCACGGCCCGCCAGTCGACGTCCGCGCCGGCGACCCAGATCCGGGCCAGCGCGCGCAGCGCGGTGTCCACGTCCTCCCGGTCGCGGCGGGCGACGGGGGCGAACACCCCTTCGGACACGGACTGTTGCGCCAGCCCGCTCAGCACGCCGTCCGGCCCCAGCTCGACGTAGCGGGTGACGCCCTGCCCGTCGAGGTGGGCGACGCCGTCGGCGAAGCGGACCGCCTCACGGACCTGGCGCACCCAGTAGTCGGGAGTGGTGAGCAGCCCGGGCTCGGCGATCCCGCCGGTCAGGTTCGACACGATCGGAACGCGCGGCTCGGCGAAGGTCAACCCGGCCAGCACCGAAGCGAATTCGGACAGCATCGGCTCCATCAGCGCCGAGTGGAACGCGTGCGAGACGGTCAGCCGGCGGATCCGGCGCCCCTCGGCCTTCCACCGGGCCGCGAACTCCTCCACCACCTCCGCCGGCCCGGAAACCACCACCGAGGTCGGGCCGTTGACGGCCGCCACGTCCAGGCGGTCACCGATCTCCGAACGCACCTCCGCCTCGGCGGCCTCGACCGCCAGCATCGCCCCGCCGCTCGGCAGCGCGTCCATCAGCCGGCCGCGCGCCGCCACCAGGGCGCACGCGTCCGGCAGCGAGAAGACCCCGGCGACGTGGGCGGCGGCGATCTCGCCGATCGAGTGCCCGAGCAGGAAGTCGGGGACCACGCCCCAGGATTCGAGCAGGCGGTACGAAGCGACCTCGACCGCGAACAGCCCGGCCTGCGCCCACACCGTACGGTCCAGGTCCGCCGCCCCGTCGAACACCACGTCCCCGACCGGCCGGTCGAGGAGCAGGTCCAGCTCCGCGCAGACCGCGTCGAAGGCCGCCGCGAACACCGGGAACGCCTCGTACAGGCCCCGGCCCATGCCGACCCGCTGCGCGCCCTGTCCCGTGAACAGGAACGCCGTCTGGCCTTCGACCGTCGCACCGGCGACCACGTGCGCCGACGGGGTGCCCGCCGCCACGGTGTCGAGCCCCTCGGCGAGGTCCGCCGCGTCCGCTCCGAGCACCACCGCGCGGTGGGCGAGCGCGGCCCGGCCGAGCAGGGCGTGGCCGAGGTCGGCCGGGTCCGGCTGCGGCCGACCGTCGGCCCCGTCGCCGGAGCCGAGGAAGGCCGCGAGCCGCTCGGCCTGGGCCCGCAGGGCGGGTTCGGTCCTGCCCGACAGCAGCCAGGGGACCACCGGCGGCGCCGCCGCCGTCCGCTCGGCCGGGGCGGGGCTCGGCACGGCCTCGATGATGACGTGGGCGTTGGTGCCGCTGATGCCGAAGGAGGACACACCCGCACGGCGCGGCCGGCCGTCCTCCGGCCACGGCCGGGCCTGCGTCAGCAGTTCCACCGCGCCCGCCGACCAGTCGACGTGCGGGGTGGGCTCGTCCACGTGCAGGGTGGCCGGGAGGACGCCGTGACGCATCGCCATGACCATCTTGATGATCCCGGCGACGCCGGCGGCGGCCTGGGTGTGCCCGATGTTGGACTTGATCGAGCCCAGCAGCAGCGGGCTGCCCTCCGGTCGCCCCTGACCGTAGGTGGCCAGCAGCGCCTGCGCCTCGATCGGGTCGCCGAGGCGGGTGCCGGTGCCGTGCGCCTCGACCACGTCCACGTCGGCGGTGGTCAGTCCGGCGGTGGCCAGGGCCTGGCGGATCACCCGCTCCTGCGCGGGGCCGTTGGGCGCGGTGAGGCCGTTGGAGGCGCCGTCCTGGTTGACGGCGCTGCCGCGCACCCGCGCCAGCACCCGGTGCCCGAACCGCCGGGCGTCCGACAGCCGCTCGACCAGCAGCACGCCGACGCCCTCGCCCCAGCCCGTGCCGTCCGCCGCGGCCGCGAAGGCCTTGCAGCGGCCGTCCGAGGCGAGCCCGCCCTGGCGGTCGAACTCGCCGAAGGTGGCGGGCGAGACCATCACCGTGACACCGCCCGCGAGCGCCATCGCGCACTCGCCGCGCTGCACCGCCTGGGCCGCCAGGTGGAGTGCCACCAGGGACGACGAGCAGGCGGTGTCCACCGTCACCGCCGGTCCCTCCAGGCCGAAGGAGTAGGCGACCCGGCCCGAGATCACGCTGTTGGCGGTGCCGGAGAGCAGGTGCCCCTCGGCTCCCTCGAAGCCGTGCGCGCCGCCCCCGCCGTAGCCGGAGGAGGAGGCGCCGACGAAGACACCGATCTGCCGGCCGCGCATCGAGCGCGGGTCCAGCTCGGCGGACTCGAAGGCCTCCCAGGCGGCTTCCAGCAGCAGCCGCTGCTGCGGGTCCATCGCCAGCGCCTCGCGCGGCGAGATGCCGAACAGGCCCGCGTCGAAGCGGGTCGCCCCGGCGACGAAACCGCCCTGCCGGGCGTACGAGTCCTCGGCGTCCGCGAACGCCCAGCCGCGGTCGACGGGGAAGCCGGAGATGCCGTCGGCGCCGGTGGCGACCAGCTCCCACAGCTCGTTCGGGGAGGCGATGCCGCCGGGGTAGCGGCAGCTCATCCCGACGATCACGATCGGGTCGTCGGTGCCGGGAGCGGCCCCGCCGTCGACCCGGACCGCCTCCGGGGCGGCTTCCGGGCCGTCCGGGCCGTCCAGGTCGTCCAGCAGTTCACCGGCCAGGTGCTCGGCCAGCTCGCTCGGGGTCGGGTGGTCGAAGACCAGGGTGGCCGGCAGTGCCAGGCCCGTCTCGGTGCCCAGGGCGTTGCGCAGTTCCACCGCGGTCAGCGAGGTGAAGCCCAGGTCCCGGAAGGCCCGGTCCGCTCCGACGGCCTCGGCGGTGCCGTGTCCGAGCACCGTGGCGGCCCGCGCCCGCACCAGGTCCAGCAGGATCCGGCCCCGCTGCGGGACCGGGGCCGCCGCGAGCCTGCGCACCAGGGCGGTGCCGCCCTCGGCGGCGGGCTCCTCCGCGGCCGGCCGCTGGGCCGCCTCGGGCAGGTCGGCCAGCAGCGGGCTGGGGCGGCTGGAGGTGAACGCCGGGGCGAACCGCTCCCAGTCCACGTCCGCGACCACCGCGCAGGTCTCCCGCCGGTCCACCGCCCCGGCGAGCGCGGTGACGGCCAGCTTCGGGTCGAGGGCGGGCAGTCCGCGCTTGCGCAGGAAGTCCTCCGCCTCGCCGCGCACCGCCATCCCGGCCTCGGCCCAGGGGCCCCAGGCCACCGAGAGACCCGCCAGGCCGCGCGAGCGCCGCTGCTGGACCAGCGCGTCCAGGTAGGCGTTGGCGGCGGCGTAGAGCCCCTGCCCGCCGCTGCCCCAGACGCCCGCGATGGAGGAGAAGGTGACGAACAGATCCAGGTCCAGCCCGGCGGTGAGCTCGTCCAGGTGTGCCGCGCCGGTGACCTTGCCACCGGTGGACGAGCGCACGTCCGCGGGGCCGGTCCAGTCCAGCGGTGCGGTCTCGGCGACGCCGGCCGCGTGCACCACGCCGGTCAGCGGGAACTCGGCCGGGATCGCGTCGAGCACCGCCGCCAGCGCCGCCCGGTCGGCGGCGTCGCAGGCGGCGACCGTCACCCGGGCACCGAGCCCGGTCAGTTCGGCCACCAGCGCGTCCACGCCCTCGGCCGCCGAACCGCGCCGACTGGTCAGCACCAGACGGGGAACGCCCCGGCCGGCCAGCCAGCGCGCCACCTCCGCGCCCAGCGCCCCCGTTCCACCGGTCACCAGCACCGTGCCCGAGGGGGTCCACGGCTCGGCCGGGACGTCCTCGACGGCCGCCCGGACCAGCCGGCGGGAGTAGACCCCGGCGGGGCGCACGGCGACCTGGTCCAGGCCCTGGTCACCGGTGAGCACCGAGGCCAGCCGGGCGGCGACCCGGCCGTCCACGGCGGCGGGAACGTCGACCAGCCCGCCCCAGCGGTCCGGGTGCTCCAGCGCGGCGACCCGCCCGGCGCCCCACACCTGGGCCTGGAGCGGATCGCGCAGCGGGTCGGAGCCGCCCACCGACACCGCGCCGCTGGTGACGGTCCAGAGCGGCGCGCCGATCGCGGCGTCGCCGAGCGCCTGGAGCAGGACCACCGAGGCGGTCAGCCCGTCCGGGCCGAGCGCGCTCAGCGACAGCACGCCCGCGTACTCGGCGGGCAGTTCCGCGAGCCGTCCGGCCAGCGCCGCCCGGCCCTCGGCCACCGGGTCGCAGCGGAACTCGACCAGTTCGGCCCCGGCGGCCCGCAGCGCCGCGGGCAGCCCGCCGGCCGGCCCGGCCGCTTCGCCCGCCCCGTCGGTCCCGGCAGCACCGTCGGCCCCGTCCGGCAGCACGACCAGCCACGTTCCGGTGAGCGCGCCCGCACCGAGCCCGTCCGTGACCGGCTTCCAGGTGACGCGGTAGCGCCAGGAGTTGACGACGGCGTCGGCCCGGCGACGGCGGCGCCAGGAGGACAGCACGGGCAGCAGCGGCTCCAGCTCGCCCGCCGACTCGACGGCGAGGGTGCTCGCCAGCTCGCCCAGGTCCGCACGCTCGACCGCGTCCCAGAACCGGGCGTCCAGGGCGTCCACGGCGCCGTTGGCGGGCGCAGGGACGGGGCCCGGTTCGGGCCAGTACCGCTCGCGCTGGAAGGCGTACGTCGGCAGCTCGACCCGCCGGCCGCCGCCCAGCACGGCCCGCCAGTCCAGCGCGACGCCGGCCGTCCACAGCGCGCCGACGGTCTCCGCGACCGCCTCCGCGCCGGTCCGGTCCCGACGCTGCATCGGCACGAACACCCCGTCGGTGACGGTCAGTTGGGCCATGCCGCAGAGCACACCGTCCGGCCCCAGCTCGATGAACCTGCGGACGCCGTGCTCGCGCAGGCAGGCCACGCCGTCGGCGAACCGGACGGTCTCCCGGACGTGGCGCACCCAGTAGTCCGGCGTGCCCAGGGTGTCGGCGTCCGCGAGGGCGCCGGTCAGGTTGGAGACGATCGCGATCCGCGGCGCCTCGAAGGTGATCGTCTCCAGCACCGCGCGGAAGTCCGCGAGCATCGGCTCCATCAGCGCCGAGTGGAAGGCGTGCGAGACCGCCAGCCGCGCGGTCCGGCGCCCCTCGGCCCGCCAGCGGGCGGCGAGTTCGTCGATCACCGCCGCTTCGCCGGAGACCACCAGGTCGGCGGGCCCGTTGACCGCGGCGACGTCGGCCCGGCCGGCCAGGACCTCGCGGACCTCCGCCTCCTCGGCCCGCACCGCGAGCATCGCGCCGCCGCTCGGGAGCGCCTGCATCAGCCGGGCCCGGGCCGCGACCAGCCGGCAGGCGTCCGCCAGCGAGAACACCCCGGCGCAGTGCGCCGCCGCGACCTCGCCGATCGAATGCCCGAGCAGCAGGTTCGGCACCACGCCCCAGGATTCGAGCAGCCGGAAGGTGGCGACCTCGACCGCGAACAGAGCGGTCTGGGCGTAGCCGGTCAGGTTCAGGTCCACGCCGTCGGCCGCCACCTCGCGGACCGGCCGGTCCAGCGCCGGGTCCAGTTCGGCGCAGACCGCGTCGAAGGCGTCCGCGAACACCGGGAAGCGCGTGTACAGCTCCTCGGCCATGCCGGCCCGCTGGGCCCCCTGGCCGGTGAACAGGAAGGCGGTGCCGCCGGGGACCGCGGTGGCGGCCGTCGTGCCGTCGAAGTCGGCCAGCCGGCCGAGGAGTTCCGTCCGGTCGTCGCCGACCAGCACCGCGCGGTGCTCCAGCGCGGCACGGGTGGTGGCGAGCGCGTGGCCGGTGTCGCGCGGGTCGGCGTCCGTGTCGGCGAGGAAGGTGCGCAGCCGCTGCGCCTGGGCCCGCAGGCCGTCCCGGGTGTGGGCGGAGAGCGGCAGCAGCGCGAGCGCGGGGGTCGGGGCCCGCTCGGCCTCGACGGCCGGGGGCTGCTCGATGATGACGTGGGCGTTGGTGCCGCTGATGCCGAAGGAGGAGACGGCGGCCCGGCGCGGCCGGTCCAGCTCGGGCCAGGACCGGGCCTCGGTGAGCAGTTCCACCGCGCCGCGCGACCAGTCCACCTGCGGGCTGGGCTGGTCCACGTGCAGCGTGGCGGGCATGATCCCGTGGCGCAGCGCCTGCACCATCTTGATCACGCCGGCCGCGCCCGCGGCGGCCTGGGTGTGGCCGATGTTGGACTTGATCGAGCCGAGCAGCAGCGGGCCGTCCTCCGGCCGTCCCTGACCGTACGTGGCCAGCAGCGCCTGGACCTCGATCGGGTCGCCCAGCACCGTGCCGGTGCCGTGGCCCTCGACCAGGTCGACGTCCCGGGTGGACAGGCCCGCGTTGACCAGCGCCTGCCGGATCACCCGCTGCTGCGCGGGGCCGTTGGGCGCGGTGAGGCCGTTGGAGGCGCCGTCCTGGTTGACCGCGCTGCCCCGGATCACCGCGTGCACCCGGTGGCCCTCGCGCCGGGCGGTGGAGAGCCGCTCGATCAGCAGCAGGCCGACGCCCTCGCCCCAGCCCGTTCCGTCGGCGGCGCCCGCGTAGGAGCGGCAGCGTCCGGTCGAGGAGAGCCCGCCCTGGCGGTCGAACTCACCGAAGGCCGCCGGGGAGACCATCACTGTCACGCCGCCGGCCAGGGCCTGCTCGCACTCGCCGCGCTGCACCGCCTGCACGGCCAGGTGCAGGGCGACCAGCGAGGAGGAGCAGGCGGTGTCGACGGTGACGGCGGGCCCTTCGAGGCCGAAGGTGTACGCGACCCGGCCGGAGATGACGCTGTTGGCGGTGCCGGACAGCAGGTGCCCCTCGGCGCCCGCCAGCCCGAGGCCGCCGGTGCCGTAGCCGGAGTTGGACGCTCCGGCGAACACGCCGATCTGCGCGCCCTGGACGGAGCGCGGGTCCAGCCCCGCCGATTCGAGGACCTCCCAGGCGGCCTCCAGCAGCAGCCGCTGCTGGGGGTCCATGGCCAGCGCCTCGCGCGGGGAGATGCCGAACAGCGCCGCGTCGAAGCCGGTCGCCCCGGCGACGAAGCCACCCTGCCGGGCGTACGAGCCCTCGTCGTCGGTGAGGTCCCAGCCGCGGTCGGCGGGGAAGCCGGTGACGCCGTCCTCGCCCTCGGACACCAGCCGCCACAGGTCGTCGGGGGACTCCACCCCGCCGGGGTAGCGGCAGCTCATGCCGACGATCACGACTGGGTCGTCGTCGGCGTCGACGGCGTCGGCCGCGGCACGGGTGGGCGCCGCCGGCGCGTCCGGCTCGTCGAACAGTTCGCCGAGCAGGTACGCGGCCAGGGCGGTCGGCGTCGGGTGGTCGAAGACCAGGGTGGCGGGCAGCCGGAGGCCGGTCTCCGCGTTCAGCAGGTTGCGCAGTTCGACGGCGGTCAGCGAGTCGAAGCCGAGGTCGCGGAAGACCTGCTCGGGGTCGACCGCCTCGGCGGTGCGGTGGCCCAGCACGGCGGCCGCGCGCTCCCGGACCAGGTCCACCAGCACCTGGTGGCGCTGACCGGCGGGCCCGGCGGTGAGCCGCTGCCGCAGCGCGGTGCCCAGCTCGAAGTCGGAGCCCTCCCCCTCGACCGGCTGCGCCGCCTCGGGCAGGTCGGCCAGCAGCGGGCTGGGGCGGCCCAGGGTGAAGGCCGGGGCGAACAGCCCCCAGTCGACGTCGGCGACGGTCACGCAGCCCTCGCCGTGGTCCACGGCCCGCGCCAGGGCGCGGACGGCGAGGGCCGGGTCGAGCGCGTTCAGCCCGCGGCGGCGCAGGAAGTCGGCCGCCTCGCCGCGGACGGCCATCCCGGCCTCGGCCCAGGGGCCCCAGGCGATCGAGGTGCCGGACAGGCCGCGGCTGCGGCGGTTGTCGACCAGCGCGTCCAGGTGGGCGTTGCCGGCCGCGTAGGCGGCCTGGCCGCCGCTGCCCCAGGTCGCCGCGATCGAGGAGAAGGTGACGAACAGGTCCAGGCCGTCGGTGAGTTCGTCGAGGTGTGCGGCGCCGGCCGCCTTGCCGTCGACGACGGCGGCCAGGTCGGCGGGGCGCAGCTCCTCGATCGGGCCGTGCGCCGCCACCCCGGCGGCGTGCACCACCCCGGTCAGCGGGAGGTCGGCCGGGATCCGCGCGAGCACCGCGGCCAGCGCCTCCCGGTCCGCGACGTCGCAGGCCTCGACGGTGACCCGGGTGCCGGTGGCGGTCAGCTCGGCGACCAGGTCCTCGGCGCCCGGGGCGGCGGCGCCGCGCCGGGCGAGCAGCAGCAGGTGCGGCGCTCCGCGTTCGGCCAGCCAGCGGGCGACGGCCGCGCCCAGGGCGCCGGTGCCGCCGGTGACCAGCACCGTGCCCGAGGGGGTCCACGGCCGTTCGGCGGTCCGGGTCGGCTCCGGGCGGGTCAGCCGGCGTCCGTAGCCGGCGGAGCCGCGCACGGCGACCTGGTCCTCGCCCGTGGCGCCGGCCAGCACCGCGGCGAGCCGGGCGCCGGCCCGGGCGTCCAGGGTGGCCGGAAGGTCGATCAACCCGCCCCAGCGGTCGGGGAGTTCCAGGGCGGCGACGCGGCCGAGCCCCCACACCCGGGCCGCCGACGGGTCGCTCGGCGGGTCGAACCGGCCCACCGAGACGGCGCCGGAGGTGAGCAGCCACAGCGGTGCGTCGATGCCCGCCTCGCCGAGGCCCTGGACGGCCGCCAGCGCCTCGGCGGCCGGGTCGGCGCCGGCCGGCAGCGCGACCACGCCGACCACGCCGGCCGGGCCGGCCGTCGGCCACGCCCCGGGGGCGCAGCGCAGGACGGTGGCGCCAGCGGCCCGCAGAGCCTGCTCGACGGCCTCCGCCCGCCCGTCCCCGGGGTCGGCGGACAGCAGCCAGTCACCGGTGAGCGGGGCGGTGTCGCCGAGGCCCGTCAGCGGCTTCCAGGTGACCTGGTAGCGCCACGAGTCGACGGTCGACTCCTGCCGCTGGGAGCGCCGCCAGGCGGCCAGCGCGGGGACCACCTCGTCCAGCAGGCCGGGGGCCTCCTCCAGCTTCAGGGTGGTGGCCAGCTCGGTGAGGTCCGCGCGCTCCACCGCCGCCCAGAACCGGACGTCCTGGTCCGAGGCCTCGCGCGGCGGGCCGACCGGCGCCGCCATGCTCTGCGGCCAGTAGCGCTCGCGCTGGAAGGCGTACGTCGGCAGCTCCACCCGGCGGCCCTCGGGCAGCACGGTGCGCCAGTCGACCTCGACGCCGGCCGTCCAGATCCGGGCCAGTGCGGTCAGCGCCGACTCGGCGTCGTCCCGATCGCGACGCAGCACCGGGGCGAACACGCCCTCGGCACCGGCCTGTTGGGCCATCCCGCAGAGCACGCCGTCCGGGCCGAGCTCGACGAAGCGGGTCACGCCCCGGGCGGCCAGGCAGGCGGCGCCGTCGGCGAACCGGACGGCCTCGCGCACGTGCCGCACCCAGTACTCCGGGGTGGTGAGCAGGTCGGGTGCGGCGACGGCTCCGGTCAGGTTGGAGACGATCGCGATCCGGGGGCGGGCGAAGGAGACCGTCTCCAGCACCGCGCGGAAGTCCGCGAGCATCGGCTCCATCAGCGCGGAGTGGAAGGCGTGCGAGACCGTCAGCCGGCTCGTCCTGCGGCCCTCGGCCGCCCAGCGGGCGGCCAGTTCGTCGATCACCTCCGCGGTGCCGGAGACCACGACCGAGGACGGCCCGTTGACCGCCGCGACGTCGGCGCGTCCGGCGATCGCCTCGACGGCCTCCGCCTCGGTGGCCCGGACGGCGAGCATCGCGCCGCCGGACGGCAGCGCCTGCATCAGCCGGCCGCGCGCGGCCACCACGGCGCAGGCGTCCGCGAGCGTGAGGACGCCCGCGCAGTGCGCCGCGGCGAGTTCGCCGACGGAGTGGCCGAGCAGGAAGTCGGGGGCCACGCCCCAGGATTCGAGCAGCCGGAAGCCGGCGACCTCGACGGCGAACAGGCCGGCCTGGGTCCACATCGTCAGGTCGAGGCCGCGGCCGGTGAAGACCGCTTCCTTGACCGATCCGTCGAGGTGGCGGTCCAGTTCGGCGCAGACGGCGTCGAAGGCCTCGGCGAAGGCGGGGAAGGCCTCGTACAGCCCGCGGCCCATCGCGGCGCGCTGCGAGCCCTGGCCGGTGAACAGGAAGGCGCAGCGGCCCTCGCCCACCACGCCGGTCACCGCCGCGGCCGGGTCGCCCCCGGCGAGCGCGTCCAGGCCCGGGAGCAGGTCGCCGAGGACCACCGCGCGGTGGTCCAGGCCCGCGCGGGTGGTGGCGAGCGACCAGGCGAGGTCGACGGGGTCGGGCGCCTCGGTCTCGGCGAGGTGGGCGCGCAGTCGGCCGGCCTGGGCGCGCAGCCCGGCCGCGCCCTTGCCGGAGAGCGGCCACAGCGCCGGCCGGCCGGCGGCGGGCGCGGGCGCCGAAGGGGCCGACGGGGCCGGGTCGGCCTGGGAGGCCTGGGCGGTCGGCTCGGCGTCGGCGTCCGGCCCGGCCTCGCCCTCGCCCTCGGCCTGCGGCTCGGCGGGCGCGGGCGCCGCCTCGATGATCACGTGCGCGTTGGTGCCGCTGATGCCGAACGAGGAGACGCCGGCCCGGCGGGGGTGGTCGGTCTCCGGCCACGACCGGGCCTCGGTGAGCAGCTCGACGCCGCCCTCGCTCCAGTCCACGTGCGAGGTGGGCGCGTCCACGTGCAGGGTGGCCGGCAGCAGGCCGTGGTGGATCGCCTGCACCATCTTGATCACACCCGCCACACCGGCCGCGGCCTGGGTGTGCCCGATGTTGGACTTGACCGAGCCCAGCCACAGCGGGCCGCCCTCGGCACGCTCCCGCCCGTACGTGGCGAGCAGGGCCTGGGCCTCGATCGGGTCGCCGAGCCGGGTGCCGGTGCCGTGCGCCTCGACCGCGTCCACGTCGGCCGGGGAGAGCCCCGCGCCGGCCAGCGCCTGACGGATCACCCGCTGCTGGGACGGACCGTTGGGGGCTGTCAGGCCGTTGGAGGCGCCGTCCTGGTTGACGGCGCTGCCGCGCACCACGGCGAGCACCGGGTGCCCCAGCCGCTGGGCGTCGGAGAGCCGTTCGACCATCAGCAGGCCGACGCCCTCGCCCCAGCCGGTGCCGTCGGCGCCCTCGGCGAAGGCCTTGCAGCGCCCGTTGCCGGCCAGGCCGTCGAGGCGGCTGAACTCCGCGAAGACGCTCGGCGAGGACATCACCGTGACGCCGCCGGCCAGCGCCAGCTCGCAGTCGCCCGCGCGCAGCGCGTGGACGGCCAGGTGCAGGGCGACCAGGGAGGAGGAGCAGGCCGTGTCGACGGTGACGGCCGGGCCCTCCAGGCCCAGCGCGTACGCGACCCGGCCGGACACCACGCTGGCCGCGTTGCCGATGGCCAGGTGGGTGGCGGCGCCCTCGGGCAGGGAGTGGGCGCCCTCGGCGTAGCCGGAGGCGGAGGCGCCGACGAAGACGCCGACCCGGTTGCCGGAGAGCGAGCGCGGGTCGATCCCGGCCCGCTCCACGACCTCCCAGGCGGATTCCAGCAGCAGCCGCTGCTGCGGGTCCATGGCCAGGGCCTCGCGCGGGGAGATGCCGAACAGCGCGGCGTCGAACTCGGCCACCCCGTCGACGAATCCGCCCTCGTCGGCGTAGCCGGACCCGGCCGGCCAGCCGCGGTCCTCGGGGAAACCGGTGATGGCGTCACCGCCGCGGGTCACCAGCCGCCACAGGTCGGCCGGCGAGCTCACGCCGCCCGGGTAGCGGCAGGCCATCGCGACGATCGCGATGGGCTCGCGCTCGCGCATCTCCGCCACCTGGAGCTGACGACGTGTGCGCCGGAGATCGGCCGTCACCCGCTTCAGGTATTCGAGATACTTTTGCTCTTCCCCCACGCAGATCAACCCCTACTCCCGGCCGGCGGTGGACCGCAGCCGGTACCGATTACCCGTGAGACCGCAGCGTTTCGCATCCTAGGGAGATAATCCCCGCGCGATACCCCTAGCCGACCCCAGAAAAAAGGACATCAGATGGCACGGGCCGTTCCGGGCCGTTCGCCGTCGGAGCGGGAACCGCATTCGCGCGGTTCCCGCTCCGTTATTCGCTCCGGAAATCCGCGCCGCCGTGGCGGCGCGGCTCCCGTCCCGTCGTTCAGCCGGTCCGCAGCGAGGTCTGCCCCGGCGCCGCGGCGTTCACCAGGGCGGCCAGGTTGCCGACGCCCTGCTGGTTCGCGTAGAGCATCTGGTGGGCCTCGCCGATCTGGTCGAAGGTGCCGCACCAGGTGATGCACGGGTCGAGCCGGCCGTCCGCCATCAGCCCGATGACCGCGCGGTTCTCCCGGGTGTTCGAGGCGTGCGAGCCCTGGAGGCGCTTGCTGCGCATCCACAGGTAGCGCAGGTCGAGGTCGCCGTTGTAGCCGCTGGTGCCGCCGCACAGCACGACCATGCCGCCGTTCTCGCAGACGAACAGCGAGGTCGGCAGGGTGTCCTCGCCGGGGTGCTCGACGACGATCTTCGGGTTGCGGCGCTCCCCGAGGATCTCCCAGATCTTCGCGCCGAACCGGCGGGCCTCGGCCGTCCAGGCCCGGCCGGCCGCCTCGTCGTCGAGGTCCGGCAGCCGTCCCCAGTGGGTGAACTCCCGGCGGTCGATCACGCCCGCGGCGCCGAGGTCCAGGCAGAACTGGACCCGGTCCGGGTTGGAGACCACGGCGATCGGGATGCCGCCGAGCAGCTTCACGATCTGGATGGCCGCCGAGCCGACGCCGCCGGAGCCGCCCCAGATCAGCACCGGGTCGCCCGGGCGGACGTCGTGCGGGGCCCAGCCGGTCAGCTGCCGGTAGGCGGTGGCGCCGGTGACCAGGTAGCCGCCGGCGTCCTCCCAGGACAGGTTGGCCGGCTTGCGGTGGAGCTGGTGCTCGCGCACCACGGTGTACTGGGCGAAGGAGCCGTAGTTCGTCTCGTAGCCCCAGGCCCGCAGCGACTTCGAGGCGATCGGGTCGACGCCCGTGCGGACGTCCTCCGCCGTCTCGTCCCAGGTCGCTCCGGAAAGGATGACCTCGTCGCCGACCTTGAACTGCTTGACGCCCTCGCCGACGGCCCAGACGACTCCGGAACCGTCGCTGCCGCCGATGTGGAAATCCTCCTTCTCGCCGAGCAACCGCTGTCTCATCGCGATGACGTCGATGGGTTCGCCGAGCGACGCCCAGACGTTGTTGTAGTTGATTCCGGCGGCCATGACGTACACCAGCACTTCGCCGTAACCGGGCTCCGGCACGTCGACGACCTCGGTCTGCATCGCCTTGAGGGGCTCGCCGAAGCGGTCCTGCCGGATGACGGTCGCGTACATCTGCTCGGGCACGAGGCCGAGCGGCGGAATCTCACCGAGTTCGTAGAGCGACTTGGACACGAACGACTCCTCTGGGCAGTTTTCCGGGATTTCCGAGGACCGGCTCGCAGAGCAGCTCTAGAACCGGTTCGAAACCGGCTGCCCTTCAACACGGTCGATTCGCGTGGATGAATGACGCGGCGGAACTTCGCGTGGACGGATGACGCGGCGGAACGGCGGAGCGGTCAGCCGAGCCTGGTACGGATCCGGTCGACGACGGTGTTGGCGTGGGCGTTGAGGTAGAAGTGGCCGCCGCGGAAGACTTCGAGCTCGAACGGACCCGAGGTGTGCTCGGCCCACTTCCGGGCCTCGTCCACGGTGACCTTCGGGTCGTCGTCGCCGACCAGGGCGAGGACCGGCGCGGTGAGCGCGGCACCGGGGGTGGGGCGGTAGGTCTCGGCGGCCCGGTAGTCGCTGCGCAGCACCGGGAGGACCATCCGCACCATCTCCTCGTCGTCGAGGAGGTTGTTGTCGGTGCCGTCCAGCCGCTTGATCTCGGTGAGCAGGCCCTGGTCGTCGAGCTGGTGGAACCGCTCGTCGCGGTGGGCGCCGGGGGCGCGCCGCCCGGAGGCCCACACCGTGTGCGGCACGATGCCGAGGTCCTCCAGCCGCAGCGCCAGCTCGAACGCCACGGAGGCGCCCATGCTGTGGCCGAACAGCGACAGCGGGCGGTCGGCCCACGGCTTGACGACGTCGACCAGCAGGTCGGCCAGTTCCTGCACGGATTCCACGCAGGGCTCCTGGCGCCGGTCCTGACGGCCGGGGTACTGCACCGCGAGGACGTCGACCTGCGGCGACAGCGCGCGGGACACCGGGAAGAAGTAGCTCGCGGACCCACCCGCGTACGGCAGGCAGAGCAGCCGGTGCCGGGCCTCGGGCGCGGGGTGGTAGCGGCGCACCCACAGATCGTCGATAGCTGCCATGGTGACTGGAATCCCTCCGGCGGTCGGCGTGGTGGGACCGCGACACCGGTGAGGCGCCGCCCGCGGACCTGCGGGACCGCGCGTCTCACCTTGATCCGCGGGCGGGAGCGCACGAGGGTTCGTGGCCGGCTCCGGTCGCCCGCTGTCCTGTCGGGACCTCAACGGCTCCTACCGTGACCGGCCCGGCCCGACCGGACAACCCCTAGGCCCTCTCTTTCGGATCACGTCGGACCGCCTGGCGTGATCCGAAAGAGAGGGCCTAACCGCACGGCGCGGGCGCACGCGCGCGTGGTCCTGCGGCCGCCCTGCTAGGGGATGCCCGCCGGCGCCCCGGCACCTTCCCGGGCCGCTGGAGCGCGGCGGCCGCGCGGGTGACCGGGTCGGACCGGGGCACGCCCTATGTCGGCGGCGCCGTCGGGGCAAGGGCGCCTCGTCGGACCGGGGGGGAGGTTAGGGGGCGGTGCCCGGCCAACTTTAGGGGTGCCGGCCGGCGGAACCGATCGAACCGGACGCGCTGATTCCACCGGTGGAACCGCCGCCGGCGAGCGGCCGGGGAATCCCCGGGGCCGGCGGCGGGACCTGCGGGCCTGGCAGGCAGAACGTGTGCGGAACGAACGCCTCCGATCCGTTCCGGCACCACCGAAATGCCCCCGGGCCCTCCGTCCCATCGGATATGCGCACCGATCCGGAATGCGCCGTCACGTTTCGGCCATCACGGGGAAGTGGAACGGCTGATTCAATTTCACCGCACCGGTGACTTAACGACCGGGGCCGGAGACCCGCAGCCGACGCAGGGCGTGATGGACCAGCAGGTGCCCCCAGACCTCCTGCTCGACCCCCTCGGGCGAGCGCGAGCGCAGCACCCGCACGGCCTCCAGCTGATCGGCCGCCAGGTCCCGCAGGGCCCTCGCCCCCGACCTCCACGCGCCGTGCAGCGCGGCCAGCTCCGCGGCGGGGGCCCGCCCCGGGTCGAGGATCGTGGTGAGCAGCCGGCCCGGCTCCCCTGCCGAGGGGTCCTCGACCACCCGCACCACCGGCGCCGCCGCCGACCCCGTCGACCGGCCCGGCCCGCCACCGCCGCGACCGCCCCCGTCGGCGGCGAACCCGGACAGGAACGAGCCGTCGCCCAGCAACTGACGCACCGGCAGCACCGCGTCCGGACCGACCCGCCACAGCAGGTCCGCCCCACCGGCCGAGGCGTCCCGCCACACCGCCGGACCGTCGAACCCGCCCTGGTCGGCGAGCAGCAGATCCCCGCCGCCGAGGCGGTCGAAGAGGCCCCGGGCCAGGTTCGGCACGGCGGCCGCCGACGGGCCGGTGGCCGCCGCGGCGACCGCTCCGGTGCCGCACTCGACCAGGGCCGCCAGCCGCACCCGCGGGTACCCGCCCCCGAGCTCCGGCGGTCCGAAGTACGCCACGTTCTCGGCGCTGTCCGGCACCTCGATCGCCGCACCCTCGACGGCGACCAGGCGCCGCCCCCGGTACCGGACTCCCCCGACCTGCCCGACCTGCCCGGACCGCCCGGCCCGCCCGGCCTCCTCGACCGCCGCCGACCGGACGGCCTCGGCGAACAGCTCCCTGAACGGCTCCGCCCCCAGCTTCACCCGGGCCCGCGAGATCGCCGCCGTACTGGGCACCTGCCCCGGCGCGGCGCAGCACCCCGCCCAGGCGAGGCCCCGGACGAGCCTGCGGGCGACCTCCTGGTACCCGTGGCCCGGGAACAGACACATCGCCAGGACCAGGTAGACCGTCACCTTCGGCGTCAGCAGGCGGTTCCGTTGTCCCTCCCGCCCGCACCGGGCCACCACCCGGTCCACCAGCTCCGGCGGGAACGACCCGGTCAGCAGCCCGACCGCGATGCGGTCGGGCAGTCCCCCGTCCGGTTCCGGGCCGAACTGCCCTGGTCGCGACATCCGACACCTCCTGAAACCACGCTACACGCACGACACTTAAGTCACCGGTGTGGCGCTGAACGGAGTCCCTAGCGGTCGCCGTTGAAGTTCGCCTAGGGTGAAAGTAGATGCAAGCCCGGGCACTCGGTCCCGCCGGCGTTCCCCTCGCGCTGTGTACACCGTGCATCTGAGTGATCACGCAACGTCATGGAGGCTCAAGGCAAAACGGGGGAGTCAGCCTTTCCGTTGCGGTGGATGCAAGGCTTTTACACAACAACTCGGAGGCATTCTTGCTGATTCGAGCCGAACAGCATGAAGCGTTGGAGTATTTACTGGACCTGTTCGAGGGACTGTCCTGCGGGAACGGTCGGGTGGTCCTCGTCAGCGGAACCCTGGGAAGTGGTAAGACCCAACTTCTGCACGATTTATCGGCGCTGGCGGCAAAAGAAGGAGCACTGGTCCTCCAGGCGACCGGTTCGCGGGCGGAACGGGATCTCCCCATGGGGGTCATCGAGCAGCTGCTGCGCTGCGCCGAACTGCCGAACGAACTCGCCGCGGAAATATCCGCCCTGGTCGCGGAGGCATTCGGCGACCACCTGAGCCCCGACCACCGGTTCGAACGGCCGCAGGCCGTCGAGAACGAGACCATCCGCCGGCTCTGCAACGTCCTCCTGGGCGCCTGCGAGGGCCGGTCCGTGGTGGTCGGCATCGACGACGTGCACTTCGCGGACACCGCCTCGCTCCAGGCGCTGCTCTACCTCCAGCGCCGCATGCGCCCCCAGCGCATGCTCATGGTGCTCAACGAGTGGGACCGGCCGCAGCCCACGCTGCCGCTGTTCCGCGCCGAGGTGACCCGCGCGCCGCACAGCAGGGTCCAGCTCAAGCCGATGTCCGAACACACCGTCCGCACCATCCTGGAGCGGACCCCGGACCACGCGATCGCGCCGCAACTCGCCCCGGCCGTCCACCGGCTGAGCGGGGGCAACCCGATCCTGGTCCACGCCCTGATCGAGGACAACCACCTCGAAGCCGCCCACGACCGGGCCCGGCCCGACGACCTGCCGCGCGTCGGCCGGTCCTTCGAAATGGCCGTCCTGGCCTGCCTCTACCGCTGGGAACCGCAGATCCTCGCGGTCGCCAGCGGCATGGCCGTCCTGCGCGAGCACGCCTCCCCGGCGCTGCTCGGCCGGCTGCTCGACCTCGACCAGCGGTGCGTCGGGCACGCGTTGGAGATCCTCACCAACGCCGGCCTGACCGCCGGCGACGAGTTCCGTCACCCGAACGTCGCGGCCGCCGTCCTGGCCTCGCTCTCGCGCACCGAGCAGACCACGCTGTACACCCGGGCGACGAAGCTCCGGCGCGACCTGGGCATGGCCACCACGGTCATCGCCGCCCAGATCGTCGCCGCGGGCGAGGCCGACGGCGACTGGACCGTGCCGATCCTCACCGACGCCGCGGAGCAGGAGCTGGCCGAGGGGAAGACCTCGACCGCGCACCTCTACCTCAACCTGGCGCTGGCCGCGGCCAACGACGACCAGCACCTGGCCACCCTGCGCACGTACGTCCACTCCACCTGGCAGACCAACCCCAGCGCGGTCGCCCCGCACACCAGCGCGCTGCGCGAGGCCCTGGTGGAGGGCAAGCTCACCGGCAAGGACGTCGTCGCACTGATCCGGGCGCTGCTGTGGCGAGGAGACCTCACCACCGTGTCCACCGTCCTCGCGGAGGCGAAGCGCTCGCACCTCACCCTCGGGCACGAGGACGGCGTCGAACTCCTGCACGTCTTCCACTGGTTCTTCGGCCCGTCCTTCACCCGGTCCTGGAACCTCGACGAACTCTGCGGCACCGGGGTCGGGGGCGCCTGCCTGCCCGCGGCCGCGGAGGCGATCGGGGTCTTCTCCCGGGTCTGGGCCCGGGGCGGCGACGCGGAGAGCGCCTCGCACGCCGAACGCGTCCTGTCCTCCTGCCGGGTGGACGGGATGCCGCTGGAAGCGATCACCACGGCGATCCTCGCCCTCGCCGACGGGGACCAGCCCGGCCGGGCCCTGCTCTGGTGCGACGAGCTGATCGGCCACGCCACCCGTCGGGGTGCGACCACCTGGCTGGCCCAGCTCAAGGCGGCCCGGGCCGACGTGTGCCTGCGCGACGGGGATCCCGAGGCCGCCGCCGAACTCGCCTCGGACGCCCTGTCGTTGGCGGGCGAGGAGAACTGGGGGGTGTCGATCGGCTATCCGCTGTCGGTGCTCATCCAGGCCCACCTCGCGCTGGGCCGGACGGACGACGCCGCCAAGGAGGCCGGCCGGGAGGTCCCGAGCGCCATGTTCGAGACCGTGATGGGCATCCGCTACCTGCACGCCCGCGGCCGGCTCGCCCTGGCGGCCGGTCGGACCACGGAGGCGCTCGACGACCTCCGGACCTGCGCCCGCCGGCTCAGGGTCTGGCAACTGGACATCCCCGCCCTGATCCCGCTGACCGCCAGCCTGGTCGAGGCCACCTTCCAGGCCGGCGACCCGGTCGCCGCCCGGAACCTGGCGGCCGGTCAGCTGCGGGAACCGTCCCTGGACGACCGCACCCGCGGCGCCCTGCTCCGGATCCTGGCCGACCACGACGGGGGCCGGGAGAAGCCCGACCTGCTGCAGGAGGCCGTCGACCGCCTGCGGACGCCCGGCGACCGGCCCGAACCGGCCCGGGCGGAGGCGGGGTCCCAGCGGATCCGGGCCGGATTCGCGCCGGCCGTGGAACACGGGCGGTCCGGCGGCGACGGGTTCGGGCCCGACGAGGAACCGCGCGCGGACGGGACGCCACGCAACGGCGCGGACCCGCTCACCGACGCCGGGCTCGGGGACTGCGGCGACCGCCGCCCGGCCGAGGACGGCCCGTGCGAGGACGACGAGCCGGCGCTCCCGCTGGGACCGCCCCCGGTGACCACCCCGGGCGGGGCGGTGGGCTCGCTGCTCACCGGCCTGAGCCGGGCCGAGCTCCGGGTGGCGAAACTGGCGGCCGAGGGCGACAGCAACCGGGAGATCAGCGACAAGCTCTGGATCACCGTCAGCACGGTGGAACAGCACCTGACGCGCATCTACCGCAAGCTGAGCCTGAGCGGCCGGGCCGGCCTGGCGAGCCTGCTCCGCTCGGAGCTGCTCCCGGGCGAGGTCGCCGTCTTCCGCGACGTACCCGGCGGCCCCGCCGACCGGGTCGGGCCCGAAGTCGGCTTCCACGCCGTGGAGATGGCGTGCCGCGCCGCCTCCTCGACGGATGCGCTGAAGGCCGTCGGCAACGCGGCCGGCCTGGGCGCCGACGGAGTCGCCGTCGGCTGACACCTGCCGGGGCGGTGCCACCGAGCGGATCGGTGGCACCGCCCTCCGCGTCGACGGGGTACGGCGGGACGCTGCCGCCGCTCAGGTGGCGGACAGCTGTCCGCGCACCCACGCGGGGTCGGGGTTGGTGTGCGGCCGGCCGTCCACGACGACCGTCGGCACGGTCTCGTTGCCGTCGTTGGCCGCCCGTACGACCGCCGCCGCCTCCGGGTCGCTCCAGATGTCGACCCAGTGCAGCCGCCGGGCCGACCGGCCGAGCCGAAAGCGCAGCCGCAGGCAGTACTTGCAGCCCGGCCGCCAGTACACCACCGGCCGGCCGTCGGCCGCGCTGCGGCGCTGCGCTTCCGCCGCACCGGGCGACTTCGGGAAGACCAGCGGCGAGTTCACGGCCGCGAGCCCGACGAACGGCACCAGGAACAGGGCGGCCGCCCCACCGTTCCCGTCGAGGGCCGGGCCGCTCGCGACGGCCGCACCGCCGAGCACCAGCAGCAGCGGCAACATCCACACACGCATCATGGCGCCCCAGGCTATCCGGCCGCTTCCGACCCGTCAGGCCCCCGCCGGGGCGGGGCGGCCCGGGCGGGGCGCTTCCGTTGGTGGTCCACCGTCTCGGCGACACGCAGCGCGACATCCTCGGGCGTCTCGTGCTCCCAGAAGCGGAGCACCGTCCAGCCCTCGTCCCGCAGATGCTCCGTCGTCTCGGTGTCGCGCTCGATGTTGCGGCCCAGCTTGGTCCGCCACCATTCGGCGTTGCTCTTGGGGTGCGTGGCGTGCTGCGGGCACCCGTGCCAGAAACAGCCGTCGAGGAAGACCGCCACCTTCGGCCCCGGGAAGAGGATGTCCACCGTACGGCGAGGCATGCCCGGCACCGGCCGCTGGACACGGTAGCGGTACCCACCGGCGTGGAGCAGACGGCGGACGGCCAGTTCCTGGGCGGTGTCCCGCGATGCCTGTCGGCTCATGCGGGCGGAGACGGCGGGTGTGGACGGTACCGGCGACATAGTGCCATTCTCGTCCACCGGTCCGACAGTCGTGCGCGGCCCGGGAGACGCCGGTCGCCCGCGTCAGGCGAGGTCGCGCACCCGGCGGATCGAACCGGCCAGCAGGATCGCCGGGCCGGCCAGGCTGCACACCGCCAGCAGGAGCAGCGCCGTGCGCGGGCCCCAGGCCGTGGAGGCGGCCCCGGCCAGGACCGCGCCGACCGGGATGGCGCCCCAGGAGACGAACCGGACGGTGGCCATCACCCTGGGGAGCAGCTCCGGCGGGGTGTGGGTCTGCCGGTGGGTGCGGGTGACGATGCTGGTGACCACCACTCCCGCCGAGAAGCCCGCGTTGCCGACGGCGAACACGAGCGCCGCCCAGCCGGAGCCGGCCGCCGGGAGCAGGAAGGTGAAGAGGGCGGCGATCAGCGCCGCCCTCCGCAGGGCGCCGCCGCTGCCGATCCGGGAGACCACCCGGGGTGTGAGGGCGGCGCCGATCAGGCTGCCCAGGCCGCCGGTGGCCATCAGGGCGCCGACGGCGGCGGCCGGCGCGTCGAGGGTGTCGACCAGGAACACCGGGGTGAGTGTCATCAGCCCGCCGGCGACGAAGTTGACCGCGGTGGCGTCGGCGGCGCACGGCCCGATCACCGGGTGCCGGGTGACGAAGTGCCAGCCCTCGCGGATCTGTTCCCGCATCCCCGCGCCGGCCGGGCGGGCGACGGCGGACCGTTCCGCGCGGGGCAGGCTGCGCAGCAGGGCCGCCGAGACCAGGTAGCTGACCGCGTCCAGCACCATCGCGGCCGCGCCGCCGACGAGTTGGACCAGCACCCCGCCGAGCGAGGGGCCGGCCAGCTCGGTCGCGGCGCTGCTGCCGGAGAGCAGGCTGTTGCGGGCGGTCAGCTCCTCCCTGGGGACGATGGAGGGCAGGAACGTGGAGTTTCCGACGTCGAAGACCACGCTCGCCAGCCCGACCAGCAGCGCGACCGCCACCAGGTGCGGCAGGCCGAGTCCGCCCAGCGCAGCCGCCACCGGAACCGAGGCCACGGCCAGCCCGCGCACCAGGTCCATCACCACCTGGGTGCCGCGCAGCGGGAGCCGGTGGACCAGGACGCCGGCAGGCAGCCCGACCAGCAGCCACCCCAGGTACCCGGCACCGGCGATCAGGCCGACCTGCCAGGCCGTCGCGTGCAGGGTGAGCACGGCGATCAACGGCAGCGCGACACTGGTCACTTGGTCCCCGAGCCGGCTGACCAGCGATCCCGTCCAGTAGCGCCAGAACACTCCTGCCGAAGTCCGGCGTCGCGCCTCGTGCTCCGCTCCCCGGTCCGCCGCGACCGCTGTCCGCGTCGTCACCTTCACCATCGGGCCCACCCCTTCTGTCGCAACCTGTCCACCGCACCGGACTGGGCATCAGCCGCCGCGTCCTCACCGAGCGCCTCAAGGCGCTGATCGCCGCCGGGGCGCCGGAGAAGCGGCCCGCCGCGTGCCCGGCCCGACCGGCCACTGGCTGCCCGAGCCGGAACTCCCAGCCGCCACAGGCGAGTCGACCGACCCCGCGACGCCCGGCTCCACGGCGCCAGCACCCAACGCCCGGACCAGCTCTGCGCGTTCGCCGAGCACGCCCGCATCCCCTTCCCGCTGCTCTCCGACGCCGAAATCCGGCCGACCGCCGCGCTGCGCCTGCCCACTGTCCGGGCGGCGGGCGTCGACCGGCTCAAGCGGCTCACCCTCGTACTGGACGCCACCCGCACTGTCCGCGGGGTCCTCTGTCCGGTGGTCGACCCGGCGGGATCGGTCGAGGACGCCCTCGCTCCGATCGACGGGCTCGCACCACATTGATGGCAGGCCGCAACGGCCCGCCCCGACGCACCGGGCGTCCGCACAGCCGCCCGGGTCCTGACGTGCCCCTGCCCAACTCAACCGACGCCCACACCCCGGGGGGCGAAACGCGCCACGGCCGCACCACGGCGCCCCGGCCGGTCGCCCCGGCCCCGCTCCGGTCGGCTCCCGGCCGCCTCCACCGGAGGGCTACCCGCAGGACTACCCGGAGGGCTCGCTTCCAGATTGTGACGTGCCCCTGTCTAGTTCGTTCCCGTCCTGGTGTGGTGGGATGAGGCCTCACGGGGATGAACCGCTGACGGGGGTGGGTACTGGTGCGGAGTGGATGGCTGCGGGAGCTGGACGGGGACGCGGCGCGCCTGACGGCCGTGGGGCTGGTGCGGCTGGGGGCACAGGACTGGCTGAGTACGGAGGCCGGGGAACCGGCCTGGATGGGCGGACTGCGGGCGGCCTCGTTCGCCGACGCCTGGCTGGCGTTCGGCGACGGACCCGCGTCCGGGCTGCGGGTGCCCGCGCCGGCGCTCCTGCGGGCCCTGGTGGCCCGGGCCGCGGAGCTGGTGCTGCGCTCCTGCCGGGAGGACGGGCCGGCGGCGCTGGAATGGCTGGGGCAGCGCTCGGCGGAGGCTCGTGAACAGGCGCAGCGCGAGGGCTCCTCGCACCCGGCCGAGCCCTGTGCGCTGACCCTGGTGTGGCACGGCGTGCAGGCGCTGACCTCCGAGGACGGGCCGTGCCACGCCCGCCGGATCGAGGAGCGCGGCGAGGCGTACGTACGGGAGCGGCACCGCCGCCAGGACACCCTGGCGCTGGTGCTGTGCTGCACCCGGATCGCCGCGGCCGCGCTGGTGGAGCTGTGCGAGGGCGATCCGGAACGGGTCGGCGGGTGGCTGGAGCAGGACGCGGCGCGTTCCATGCCGCGCGGCGGCCGGGTGCCGCTGTGGGTACCGGGCCGGCCCGCCCTGCCGGCCGGCTGAGCGCACCTGCCTCGGTGGGCCCGGCCCGGTGCGCTGAGCCGGGCCGAGCCGGGCCGGGCCCACCAGGGCTGCGAACAGGCCGTTCAGGGCGCCGTTCGGGCCGCTCACTGCCCGAACAGGCCCGTCAGGCCGCGTCGAGCAGCCGGGCGACCTCCGTCATGGCCGGTCCCAGCGGCAGGTCGAGCCGGAGCGCGGCGAGTTCGTCGCCGCGCGTCGGCCCCTGGTTGACGATCGCGACCGGCAGCCGCGACCGGGCGGCGCGGCGCACGAAGCGCAGCCCGGACAGGACCGCCAGCGAGGAGCCGAGGACCACCAGCGAACTGGCCGCGTCGACCAGTTCGAAGCAGTGCTCGACCCGGGGCAGCGGGACGTTCTCGCCGAAGAAGACCACGTCGGGTTTGAGCACGCCGCCGCAGTCCGTGCAGGCGGCGACCCGGAAGCCGTCCACCACGGGCTGCGGCAGCTGCGCGTCGCCGTCGGGCCGCAGCTCCGCCCCGATCGGCCGGAAGCCGTGGTTGAGCTCCTCCAGCCGCCGGTCCAGCTCGGCCCGGGTGCTGGTGCGGCGACAGTCGAGACAGACCACCCGGCGGAGTCCGCCGTGCAGCTCGACGGCCTCCCGGGTGCCGGCCGCGTGGTGGAGACCGTCCACGTTCTGGGTGATGACCGCCGCGACGTGCCCGGCCCGGCGCAGCCGTTCCACCGCGTGGTGTCCGGCGTTGGGCCGGGCCCCGGCGATCGCGGGCCAGCCGGTGTGGCTGCGGGCCCAGTAGCGGCGCCGGGCGTCGGCGCTGCCGGTGAATTCCTGGTACGTCATCGGGGTGCCGCTGCGGCGGCGGCCGGTGGCGCCGCGGTAGTCGGGGATCCCGGACTCGGTGGACAGGCCCGCCCCGCTGAGCACCACCGTGCCACGCCGCTCCAGCAGCCCTACCAGGGCTTCCAGCCCCTCCCCCGGTGGCACGGCGGCCCGTACGCCCGGGTGTTCGAACGCGTCCATACCGTCGAGGTTAGACCGAGGACGGCCCCCGGTTCCCCGCGCGGCCGGAGGGATCCTCGGCGGCGCCGGTGGCGAAGGCCGTGATCCGCTCCAGGAGCGGGTTCCAGCCCCGGGTGGTGTCCACGGCCCGGCAGGGGGCGTCCAGCGCGATCGGCGTCCAGGACTCGATCGGCCGCTCGCCGCGCGCGATGCAGCGCAGCAGTTCGCCGTCCGTGTGGACGGCCCGGCCGGGCGGCGGTCCGCCGCCGGATTCCGGTCCGCCGTCGGGAGTCGGGGCTCGGCCGGAGGTCGCATCATGACCGGTGAGTCCGCACCGGGCGGTCGCCGCCCGCCACCTCCCCTGCGGATGGCGGACGGCGACCGGCGGGACCGCACCGCCGGAACCTTCCGGAGCCGCCGTTCCAGTGCACCCTCCCCTCGGGAAACCCGGTCGACGCGGAGGTGAACAGGGCCGAACCGCCGCTACAGGAACGGATGTTGCCGCGCCCGGGCGCGGAGCGCGCGGCCGGGGCCGGGGCCGACCACCCACGTCACGGCCGGCGCGCCCAGGCGGAGATCATCGGGGCGGTGGCCAGGTCGAGCCGGCCGCCGGCGACGTTGGCCAGGTGGCGGTCGATCTCCTCGTCCGTCGCGAGCCCTTCCCGCACCAGCAGCCCGCGGATCTGCCGGACCGTCGCGTCCTCCAGGACCGCGCAGGCCGGCGAGGTGATCGGGAAGTAGGCGTCGGCCTGGACGTCGACGAGGCCGGCCTCGCGCAGCGCCCGGGGCAGTGTCCGCCCGTACGCGAGGTCGGCGCCGCGCCCGGCCATCAGGGTGCGGAAGCCCGACCGCAGCCGGTTGGCGAGGCGCTCGTCGGGCCCGGACTCGTCCGGGCAGAGCAGCGGTTGGAGGGCCGGGTCGGCGTCCTCCAGGAGCAGCCGGCCGCCGGGGCGCAGCGCCCGGACCATCCGGCGCAGGGCCTCGGCGCGGTCGGCGACGTGCACCAGGACCAGCCGGGCGTGCACCAGGTCGAAGCCGCCGGGCGGCGGCGGGTCGGCGGCCACGTCGTGGCGCAGCACCTCGATCACGCCGCCGGCGGCGGGGGCGGTCCAGGAGACGTCGATGTCGGTGGCGACCACCGTGCCGGTCGGGCCGACGCGTTCGGCGAGCCCGAGCGGCACCGAGGGGCCGCCCGCGCCGACCTCCCAGCAGCGCATGCCGGGGCCGATTCCGAGGGCGTCGACGTGCCGGAAGGTCACCGGGTCGAACAGCTCGGCGAGGGCGCGGAAGCGGATGCCCGCCTCCGACTGGCGGTTGTCCAGGAGGTAGCCGTGGTCGCTGTCGTGCTCAGCCATGCCGGAATTCTCGCAGGCCGCGGGGCCGCCGGGTGCTCCGGCCCCTCGGGGCGGCGGGGTCGGGTCGGTGAGTAGGCGTTCAACCTGGCTCCGGAGACGGCGAGTTGGGGTTTATTGACGAAAAGTCAGCAAGTTCGTCCCATCGCCTTGACGGCGCACGGACACGGCTGGACCGTAGGGAAACCGGAAACGCCGCGCGCTCCCCGGTCCCCACCGCTCGGGAGCCGCGAGAGGACGTCTTCTCGCCCCTCACCGAGGAAGAGGTTTTCCCATGCGCTTCAGCCGTCACCTCGCCGTCACCGCCGCCGCCGTCTGCGCGGCCGGCGCACTGGCCGCCGCCCCCGCCTCCGCGTCACCGCAGCCCCTCGCCGCCGGTCCGGTGCTCACCACCGGGAGCGCGGGCGGTACCGCCGTCGCCGTGGGCGACGCGCTCGCCGCGCCGCTCGCCACCGGCACCAAGGCCACCTTCTACTCGACCGCGACCAGCACCACCGGCGTCACCTGCGCCACGTCGCAGCTCTCGGCCTCGGTGCTGGGCAACCCGGCGGCGCCGGGCAGCGCGACCGCCTCGCTGACCGGGCTGACCTTCGGCTCGTGCACCGCCAATGTCACCGGGGTCACCTCGGTGCGCAGCCTGACGGTCGGCAACCTGCCGTACGGCGTCACCGTCTCCGACGCGCCCGGACTGCCGGTCACCCTCACCGGCGGGTCCGCCGGGACGATCCAGGCCACCGCCGTCCTGGACACCTGGTTCGGCACCATCACCTGTTCCTACCAGCTGAGCGGCGCCTTCACCGGCAACGCCGACAACGCCGCGCACAGCCTGGCCTTCCGCACCGAGCACTTCGCCAAGAGCGGCGGCTCGACGCTCTGCCCGGCCGACGGCTACTTCTCCGCGACGTACGGCCCGGTGGCCGACACCAGCCAGGCGGGCGGCCCGGCGGTCTTCGTCAACTGACCGCCCCGCGGGACCACCGGGGTGGGCGCGGCAACGCCGCCGCGCCCACCCCGGTTCCCGTCGTCCGGCCCTCGACCGGCCGGCCGCTCAGGCCCCCGGCTCCCGGTGCCGCCACCGCACCGGGTCCACGGCCTCCGCCGCGCCCCGTGCGCCCGACGCGCCCGACACGCCCGGTGCGGTCCGGGCCGACGGCCGGTGGGCGGCGGTGGAGAGCACCAGCAACTCGTTCCCCCCGGGCCGGTACTCGTAGGACACCTGCTCCACCCGGCTCGGGACGCCGAGTTCGGCCAGTTCCCCGCGCAGCCGGTCCAGCCCCTGGTAGCGGACTCCCGTGTCGTACACCACGAGCGGGAAGATCCGGACCTCCCGGCGCGCCACCCGGGCGAGTTCCAGCAGGGCCGCCCGGTGGAAGTCCTCGTCCAGCCGGTTGCCGTAGGAGAACAGCAGGTGCGAGCTGAGCACGAGGTCGAAGGAGTCGTCGGCGAAGGGGAGTTCGGGCAGCGAGCCGGCCACGTAGCGCTCGGGTCGGGCTGCGATGTCGGCGCGGAAGGTACGGGCGTTGGCGGTCCACTGGCCGATCATGTCGTCCGCGTCGGCGTACCAGGACCGGTCCCAGCCCTCGGTCTCCTTCACCAGCAGCTCGCGTTTGAACGCCGTCTCCCGCTCCACCAGCAGGCCCAGCTCCTCGCGGTGCTCGGCGTACTGGAGGTCGACGGCGACGGCGTCGACACCGCGCCGCCCGGCCTCGGCGACGAAGCTCGCCGCGCCGGCCGGGCAGTCCAGGATGCGCTGCTCCAGGTCCTGGTCCCCCAGCGCGAACATCGCCCGGTACTCCGCGAAGGAGCGTGCACTGACCAGCACGGCTCAACCCCGCCCGACGAACGGCATGGTGGTCGGCAGCACCACCAGGGACTGGATGGTGGTGTCCGGCGGCTGCGAGGCCATCAGCACCAGCGCCTCGGTGAAGCGGTCCACCGGGATGGTCGCCTCGACGGCCATGGTCCGGTCGGCCTGCATCGCGGCCGGCTGCGGACCGCCGTCCACCGGGGTGACGTTGCCGACGTCGATCTGCCCGCAGGAGATGCCGTACGGCCGGCCGTCCAGGGCGAGCACCTTGGTGAGGCCGAGGACGGCGTGCTTGGCGGCGGTGTACGCGATCGAGTTGGGGCGCGGCACGTAGGCCGAGGGCGCGCCGTTGTTGATGATCCGTCCGCCCTGCGGGGACTGGGTGCTCATCACCCGGAAGGCCTCGCGGGCGCAGAGGAATCCGCCGGTGACGATGGTGTCCAGCACCCGGTTCCAGTCCTCGAACGGGGTCTCGGCGATCGGCCGGCGCGGGGCGGCGGCGCCCGCGTTGTTGAACAGCAGGTCCAGTCGGCCGTACCGGTCGAGGACGGTGTCGAAGAGCCGGGCGACCTCCTCGGGGCTGCGGATGTCGGTCGGGACGGGCAGCACCCGGTCGGCGGCCGGGCCGGCCAGGGCCGCGGTCCCCTCCAGCGCGTCCTTGCGGCGCCCGGCGACGACCACGGTCCAGCCGGCCGCCAGCAGGGCCAGCGCCGAGGCCCGGCCCAGGCCGCTGCCCCCGCCGGTGACGATCGCCACCCGTCCGTGCGGTGCGGTCACCGCACCGGGATCTCCTCCGCTGTTCACGGCGCCCACTCCTCCCCCTCGTTCACCCAGACCCGCAGCATCCGCCGGGAGTACGGCCCGGGCTCGTCGACGAACGGCGAACGCCCGTGCAGCACCCGGCTGTTGCGGATGATCAGCAGGTCCCCGGCGGCCATCGGCAGCCCGAAGGCGATCTCCGGCCGGTAGAGCACCTCGTCCAGCACGCCAAGCGCCTCCCACTGATGGTCCGTCAGTTCCGGCCCGCCGCGGTCGGGCGAGGAACGGACGGTGCGGGTCTGGTAGTAGCAGCCGACCGTCCCGTCCTTGCGGTCGTACAGGATGGGGGTGACCACCACCTGCGGGCCGGCCCGGCCGCTGCGCTCGAAGGTCCACTCCTCGCGGAGCGTGGCCAGCGCGTCGGGCCGCTCCCGCTGGATCAGGTCGTGCACGTGCCGGGCGCTCGCCAGCTTGGTCAGCCCGCCGCCGTCGAAGGCGGGCCGCAGGCACAGCAGGACCAGCAGGTCGCAGGTGTCGCAGTGGAAGCCGAGTTCGGTGTTGCCGTCACCGTCCTGGTCGTGCAGCACCGAGGTGAGGTCGCCGCGCCCGTTCTGCGGGACGATCCGGCCGAAGTCCCGCAGCAGGAAGGAGAGCACCTCGGTGATCTCCTGCTCCGGGTGGGCCGGGTCCACCAGGCCGCTCACATGGGTGATGCCGACCGAGTCGGCGGCGTTCCGGACGAACTCCCGCAGCCGGGCCCGCACCTCCCCGGCCGCGTCCCACCGCCCGGCCCGCGCGTCGGCCCAGAGCAGCCGCCGGTCCTGCTCCCCCAGCGGGAGCGACCAGAGCTCCCGCCGGGCGTCCAACTCCAGGCTGCTCCAGCCGATTTCGGTCACCGCATCCATGTCCTCTCCTCCCTACCGGTCGCCGGCCGCAACGGCCTTCGCCCACAACTCCAGGCCCTCGTCGATCTGTTCGGCCGTGACGACCAGCGCGGGGATCATCCGGACCACGTTGAGGTGGATCCCGCACAGCAACAGCAGCAGCCCGTGCTCGGCCGCGGCCTGCTGGGCGCGCCGGGCCGCCTCCGGGTCCGGCGTGCCGTCGGGACGGCAGAACTCGCTGGCGGCCATCAGCCCGAGCCCGCGGACGTCGGCGATCCCGGGCGTCCCGGCGGCCACCGCCCGCAGCCCGGCCAGCAGCCGGACGCCCTGCTCGGCCGCGTTCTCGACCAGCCGCTCCTCGCGCAGCACGTCCAGGGTCGCCAGCGCGGCGGCGCAGGCCACCGGGTTGCCGCCGTAGGTGCCGCCCTGCGAGCCCGGCCAGGCGCGCCCCATCAGCTCGGTGGGCGCGGCGATCGCGGACAGCGGGAAGCCGCTGGCCAGCCCCTTGGCGGTGATCAGGACGTCGGGACGGACGCCGGCCCCGCCCGGGTGGACGCTCTCGTGCTCGTGGGCCCAGAACCGGCCGGTACGCCCGAAGCCGGTCTGCACCTCGTCCACCACCAGCAGGAAGCCGTGCCGGTCGGCCCGCTCGCGCAGCCCGGCCAGGAAGCCGGGCGGGGCCGGGACGTAGCCGCCCTCGCCGAGCACCGGCTCGACGAACACGGCGGCCGTCTCGGCGGGCGCGGAGACGGTGGCGAGCACCTCGTCCAGTCCGCGCAGGGCGTGCGCCACGGCCTCGTCCTCGGACAGGCCCAGCCGGAACGCGGCCGGGAAGGGCGCCACCGCGACCCCGGGCATCAGCGGGCCGATACCGGCCCGGAACCGGGTGCCGGCCGTGGTCAGCGAGGCCGCGCCCATGGTCCGGCCGTGGAAGGAGCCCTCGAAGACGATCACGTTCTGCCGTCCGGTGGCGTGCCGGGCGAGCCGCAGCGCGGCCTCCACCGCCTCGGTGCCGGCGGTGGCGTAGAACAGCGAGTCCAGGCCGGGCGGCAGCACCTCGCCGAGCCGCTCGGTGAGCGTGAGGAGCTGGTCGTGCAGCACGGTGGTGTACTGCCCGTGGATCAGCCGGCCGGTCTGCTCCCGGACGGCCTCGACCACCTTCGGGTGACAGTGGCCGGTGCTGGTCACCCCCACTCCGGAGGTGAAGTCGAGGTAGCTGCGGCCGGCGGCGTCGTAGAGGTGGAGGCCTTCGCCGCGTACGGCGACGACCGGGGTGGCCTGCTTGAGCGCCGGGGAGAGCTGGGACACGGGGCCTGCCTTCACGGGTTGGTCCTGCCTTCACGGATGTCGTCACGACGTCGGTCGCGACGTTCGTCACGGATGTCGTCACGGGTGTCGTCACGGATGTCTTCACGGGTGGGTGGGATCGGGCCGGCGCCCGGCAGGTAACCGGCCTCGGCGGCCCAGGTGAGCGCGGCCGACCACCACTGCGGGGTCGGCGCGGCGAAGCGCACACCCAGCCGGTCGAGCACCGCGGTGGTGTACGCGCTGTCCACCAGCACCCGGCGCTCCTCCTGCGCCGCCCACGCGGCGGCCACCCGGGCGGCCGTCGGGTGGCGGCGCTCGGCCCGGGCCAGGGCGGCCGCGAAGCCCTCCTCGTCGGTGAGCCGCACGGAGTGGCCGTGCCCGGCCAGCCACCGCACCAGCTCGTCGTGCGGGACGGCGTGCGGCGTCTCCACGTGGTACGCGCCGGGCGCGGTGTACGGGTCGAGGGCGATCGCGGCGATCCCGGCGGCCACCGTGTCCACGTACGAGAACGCGAACGCGGTGTCCGGCCGGCTCGGCGCGGCGCCGGCCAGCAGGTAGCCGCGGATCAGTTGGTAGATCCGGTTGTCGCCGGCGTTGGCCTGGAACGCGCCGGTCCGGCTGTGCGCCGCGATGTGGCCGCTGCGATGCAGGTGGGCGGTGTGCCCGCGGGCGGCCCAGGCCCGGACGGCCTGCTCGGCCCGGTACTTGGTCCGCTCGTACGGGGTGCGGAAGTACTGGCCGATCTCCAGGTCCGCCTCGCTGAAGCGGCGCGGCGGGCCGTCGACGCCGCCGGAGACGGCGAGCGTGGAGACGTGGTGGAGCCGGGCGTCCGGCGCGTTCTCCCCGACCCAGTCGAGCAGCCGCCGCACCGCCGTGTGGTTGGTGCGCTCCAGCTCGTCGGGCGAGGCCACCAGCCGGACGTCCGCCGCCGCGTGCACCACCAGGTGGGCGCCCCGGGCGAGTTCCAGCCCGGCCGGGGAAAGGCCGAGGCCGTCCCGGTCGATGTCCCCGGCGAGCGCGCGGACGGGGCCGGCCGCCCCGGAACCGAGCCGCTTCAGCGCCTCGGCGTCGTCCGCGGCCCGCACCAGGCAGGTGACCTCGGCTCCACGGCGGAGGAAGGCCTCCAGCAGGTGCCGCCCGAGGTAGCCGGTGGCGCCGGTGAGCAGCACCCGGGCGGGTTCGCGCACCCTCGCCCGGGCCGCCGGGGCGACGCCGGGGTGCAGCAGCTGGCCGGAGGTGGACAGCGGCGCCCGGACGACCGGTGCGGCCTCCGGGGCCCGCGCCTCGGCCGCCACCACCCGGGCGAACCACCCGGTGATCCGCTCGGCGGCGGAGTGCGGCAGGCCGGGCTGCCCGTACACCAGGTCGGCGACCAGCCGCTGCTCCACCACCCGTGCGGTGAGGCGCAGTTCGTACAGCGGGTCGCCCCCGGTACAGCGGGCCGTCCCGGCCTGTTCGGCGGCGACCGTCCAGTCCAGCGCGGGTTCCTCGGGCAGCCGGAAGGTGCCGAGGAAGTTGAAGCCGACGGCGGGCCGCCCGCCGGGCGCGTCCATCGGCCGGACGGGTGCCTCGCGCAGCCGCCGCGCCACGGCGTCCGGGGTGGCCCCGGCGTCCAGCGCGACGTGCTTGACCGCGGTGAACCAGCCGACGGTGTCCAGGAATTCGCCCTCGTCGCCGACCGCGTCCCGGCCGTGGGTCTCGACCTCCACCGCGAGCCGGGGGCGGCCGCTGTCGCCGGTGACGGCCCCGGCGAAGGCGGCCAGCAGCACGGCCTCCAGCCCGGACCCGGCGCCGTGCCGGGCGATCAGCCGGGCGGTGGCCGCCGGGTCGAGCGCCCAGCTGAGCGCGCCGGGCTCCCCGGCCTCTGCGACGGCAGGTTCTCCGACGGCGCCCGCCCCGACGGCGGGCTCCCCGACCGCGGGTTCCCCGGCCTCCCCGGCGGCCGGCTCGACAGCGGGCGACGCGGCCGCCGCCCAGGCGTAGAAGTCCGCCGTCGGCGGCAGATCGGCCGGCTTCCGGTCGAGCACCGCCCGGTACGCGTGCGCCAGGTCGTCCAGCAGGATCCGCCAGGACAGCCCGTCGACCACCAGGTGGTGCGCGATCAGCGCGAGCCGGTCGTCGGTGCCGGGCGGACCGGTGAACAGGTGGGCGCGCAGCAGCCGGCCGGCCGCCGGGTCGAGGCTGCGGTGGAGTTCGGTGCAGACTCCGGCGACCGTGTCGGCGATCTCCCCGGCCGCGCGCGGGATCCGGGAACAGGAGACCGGGTCGAGGCCGGCCACCTCCCGGAGCTCGCCGCAGCCGTCGGGGGTGACCGGGCGGCGCAGCGCCGGGTGCCGCTCCAGGACGGCCGCGACGGCCGCCGAGAGCGCCTCCGGGTCGACGGCGGTGCGGCAGCGCAGCAGCACGGACTGGTTCCAGTGCCGCGGCTCCCGCAGCGACCCCTGCCGGTACAACCAGCGCTGCGCCGGGGCGAGTCGGTAGCCGCCGGCGTCACCGCGCGGGGCGGGGACGGACGGCGCGGCCGGGACCGCGGCCGCTGCCAGGCCCTCGGCCGTCGGGTGCCGGTAGAAGTCCTCGTAGGCGACCCGCAGGCCGGAGCGCCGCAGGAAGGCGATGGTGCGCATGGCGAGGATGGAGTCCCCGCCGAGGGCGAGCACGTCGGCGCGCGGACCGACCGCGGGCAGGCCGAGGGCGCCCGCCCAGAACCGGGCGATCTCCCCGGCCGGGCCGCTCCCGGCGGTGCCGCTGGACTCCGCCCGGGCCTCGACCAGTTCGGCCGCCAGCTCGGCCAGCCGCTGCCGGTCGAGCTTGCCGTTCGGCCCGACCGGGAACTGCGGCAGTACCAGGATCGGCTGCGGCACGGAGTAGCCGGGCAGCCGGTCCCGCAGGTGCGCGCGCAGGTCCTCCAGCATCTCCTCCACCGCCGACCCCGCCGACTCCGCCGGCCCTGTTGCCCCCGTCGGCCCCTCCGAGTCACCGGCTCCACCCAACAGCCGGACGACGCCGATCAGTTGGTTGCCGAGTGCGGTCTCCCGCAGCAGCGCCGCCGAGCGGGCGACGCCGGGGTGGCCGTCCATCGCCCGCTCGACCTCGGCGAGGTCCACCCGGTAGCCGCGGACCTTCACCTGGCGGTCCACCCGGCCCAGGAAGACCAGGTCGCCGTCCGCCCGCCGGCGGCACAGGTCCCCGGTGCGGTAGACGAGTCGGCCGTCGTGCCGGACGAAGCCGCGCGCGGTCTCGGCCGGCCGGCCGTAGTAGCCCGCGGTCACGCCCCGGCCCCCGATGAGCAGTTCGCCGACCGTGCCGTCCGGTACCGCCCGGCCGGCGCCGTCCACCACGGTCAGCAGCACCTCGCCGATCCCGGTGCCGATCGGTACGGTCGGCTCCTCGGCGGGCAGTTGGCCGGCGGAGGTGACGAGCAGGCAGGTGGCGCCGACGGTGGTCTCGGTCGGGCCGTAGTGGTTGGCCAGCCGCGCGGTGGTGCCGCGGTCGAGCAGGGCGGCGGCCAGCGGACGGGGCAGCGGCTCGCCGCCGAGCAGCACGGTGTGCAGCGGCGGGGAGTCGGCCGGGCGGCCCTCCAGCAGGGCGGTCAGGTGCGAGGGGGTGGTCTTCAGCACGTCCACCCGGGCCCGGCGCAGCGAGGCCCAGAACGCCTCCGGGTCGCGCACCTCGCGGTCCGGCACGAGGTGCACCGAGCCGCCGGTGGCCAGGGCGAGCAGCCAGGCGGTGTGGCCGAGGTCGGCGGCCAGGGTGGTGACGTGCGCGGCGCACGGGGCGTCGGCCTCGGTGAGGCCGAGCCGCCCGGCCAGCTCCCGGGCGTAGTGCACGGCGTTGGCGTGGGTGACGGCCACCGCCTTGGGCTCGCCGCTCGACCCGGAGGTGAAGGAGAGGTAGGCGAGGTCCTCGCCCCGTACCTCGACGGTCGCCGACCGCGGCCCCGGCAGCGCCTCGACGGCCGGCGCGACCCCGACGCCGGTGCCCGGCGTCTGCCCGGTCCCGGTGCCGGGCGCCTCGGCGTGCTCGGCGCCCGGCGTCCGCCCGGCCCCGACGTCCACCACCTCCCCGCCGAGCCCGCCCTCGGTGGCCAGTACCCGGGCCACCCGCACGGACGCCAGCCGCCGGGCCAGGTCGGCCGCCGACCAGTCCGGATCGGCCAGCACGGCCGCCGCGCCCGAGCGCAGCACCCCGTACAGCAGCACCAGCATCCGGGCGTCCCGGGGCCCGACCAGGGCGACCCGGTCGCCCCGGCCGGTGCCGGCGGCGGCCAGCCGGGCGGCGATCCGGCCGGCCGCGGCGTCGACCGTGCGGTAGTCGAAGCTGCGGACCCCGTCGCCCAGGGCGGGCCGGTCGGGGTGGGCCCGGGCGAGGTGCGCGAGAAGTTCGGGCAGCGAGCGGGCACCGCGGACGGGGTCGGCCGCGTGGCCGCGGGACGCGGAGCGGAGGTGCTGCGTCGCGGGGGTCACGCCGACTCGCCCCCCGTCCGGCCCGTCCGGCCCGCCCGGGCCGGCCCGGCGACCACCCCCGGGTCGCCCACCAGGTATCCGTCGAGCAGCGCCCGCTCGGGCAGCCGTCCGGCCAACTCCCAAGCCATCATGCGGTGCAGGCCGTCGAGGTGGATCAGCCCGGACCGGACCGCGAGGTCCCCGTAGTCGGAGTGGTCGACGGGCGCGGTGCTGAGGAAGACGGGCGTGAACGGTGCCCACCGCAGCAGCCGCAGCTTGGCCGCGCAGACCGGGTTGGCGACGGCCCAGGCGGCTCCGCCGGCGCGGACCCGCTCGGCCGCCTCGGCCACCGTCAGCCCGGAGCGCGGCACCGTTTCGAGCTCCCCGCCCTCGCTGAGGTGCCAGGGCAGCACGACGCCCAGGACGTCCGCCCGGGAGAGCCGGATCCGCCACCAGCCGCCGGGGATGCGGTCGGCACGTTCGAGGTTCTCCTCGCCGTACATGTTGCTGTTCGCCTCGTGGGCCCGCTCCACCGGGTGGTCCCGCAGGTAGGCGTCGTGGACCTCGGGGAAGGCGACGGCGGTGACGATCTCCACGGCAGTGCTCCTCAGACGGTTCCGGTGTACTCGGTGCGGGCGTGTTCGCCGGCGGTGTACTCGGTGAAGTGCCGCTCGGCGAACAGCTCGGGCCACTGGCCGTCGGCCAGGTCCAGTTCGCGGGCCCGGGCGAGCATCTGCCGCCAGTAGGGCTTCACCGGGCGCCAGCGCGCCCCGACCTGGCAGTAGGAGGCGTCGACGAAGTACCGGGGGTGGCCCGGCCCTTCGGGCGCCGGTCTGCGGGTGTGGAACAGCGCCGAGTTGAGCAGCACCGTGGAGCCGGGCGGCAGCCGGTCGAGGACCACCTCGCCGGGCAGTTCCGCGGTGCCGTGGTGGGCGAAGGCGGACTTGCCGACGGTGCGCAGGTGCGAGCCGGGCAGCACGGCCAGGCTGCCGACCCGCTCGTCCAGTCCGCCGAGGTAGTGCAGCGCGTGGACCATCAGCAGCGACGGGTCGGAGCGGTCGTTGGGCTCGCAGTCGTGGTGCCAGGCCTTGCCCGGGATCCCCGGGTCCTGGCGGTCGCTGTGCAGGTGGTGGAAGACGAAGTCCGGCCCGAGCAGGCGGGTCAGGGTGCGCAGCAGCGGTGGGTGGGTGAGGAGTTCGCCGTGGGCGGGCAATTCCAGTTCCAGCAGCGGGGGCGGTCCGTGGCGTAAGGGGTCGGCGCACGCGGCGATCGACCGGGCCCGCAGGCCCTCGTCCACCCACCGGTCGACCTCGGGGGCGAGGCGTTCGCGCAGCGCTTCCGGCAGCAGGCCGGGCAGGACCAGGTATCCGGACTCCAGGAACTGGCGGCGGTGCTCGGTGTCGAGGGCCTCACGCCCTCCGGAGTGCAACGTCACCGAACCGATCCCCTCCTTCCGTCGGGCGGGCACACACAGGGTCGTGACGCCACGGGACGTGGCGCGGGCAGTGGAGGCACACGTGTCGTCCAGACCTCGGGTGGCGGCGGTGCGTCCGTCACAGGCGTCTCGGCCGCCACAGCTGAATCGCGATCACCACGAAGAGGCATGCGTTGATCACGCAAAGTAGTCCGCCCCAGGAGTATGAACCTGTCATCGCGTCCACGACAAGGCCTATACCAGCTCGTGGACACCTTCCCGCCACCGTGCCGTTCAGCTCCGGCCACCAGTCGGCTCCCGCCCCACGGGGAACTCCGGGCCGTTCGCGCCCCGGTGATTCGCCGCCGTCACGGCGGATGCGGCACAGTGAGGTCATGAGCGACAGGAGTCACCCCGCCCCCGGACCGGTCAGGCGCCGCCCGGTCCAGCAGCGCAGCCTGGAGCGGTACGGCCGCATCCTGGACGCCTGCGCCGGGCTGCTGGACGAGGTCGGGGCGACCGCGCTCACCACCAAGGAGGTCGCCCAGCGCGCCCAGGTGCCGATCGGCACCCTCTACCAGTTCTTCGCCGGCAAGGAGGACCTGCTGGCCGCGCTCGCCACCCGCAACCTCGACCACTACCTCCAGCGCCTGGACGCCCGGCTGGCCGCCGCCGCGCCGGTCGGCCCCGCCCTCTTCACCGACCTGGCCGTGGAGGAGTTCGTGGCGATGAAGCGCGCGGTGCCGGGCTTCGGCCAGCTGGACTTCGGCTTGGCGGGCCCGGCCGTCCCCAGCGGTGTCCAGGACGACCTGCACCTGCTGGACGCGGGCGTGGACAACAACACCGCCGTCGCGCTGCGGCTCCAGGCGCTCGGCGGCGAACTGTTCCGGGCGGGCGACCCGTCGGCCACCACGCTGACCCTGCGGGTGGCCCTGGAGGCCGCCGACGCGGTGCTCAAGCTGGCCTTCCGGGAGGCGCCCGACGGCGATCCGGCGCTGATCGCCGAGTGCAAGCGGTTGGTCCGCGGCTACCTCGCGCAACAGTCCTCCGCCCGCTGACGCCGGCCCCCGCGCCCCTCGCGCACCCCGTCCGCCCGAGGCGTTGCGCGCCCGCCGCACCCGCAGCACAGTGGATAGCGGGAACGGCCGTGGAGGCGGCCGGGCACACGACCCGAGGGAGCAGACCATGCAGGCAGCGGTAGGTGACCAGCTCCACATCCACAGCAGGTCGGTGGGCATGGTGGACCAGAAGGGCGAGATCGTCGAGGTGCGCGGCACCGACGGACAGCCGCCGTACATGGTCCGGTTCGAGGACGGCCACGAGGGTCTGATCTACCCGGGCCCCGACTGCAACATCGAGCGTCGCGAGGCGAACCTCTGACCGACACCCCCGTCACCCCGCCCCGCGCGAGGTGGTGAGGAGCGGTGTCCGCTCCCCCGACCCCGCTGCCCGGGGCACTCGCCGGGCTCGCGCCACTGCTGGACCACTACGGGTACCTCGCGGTGGCGCTGCTCGTGCTGCTCGACAACTGCGGCATCCCGGTGCCCGGACAGACCGTGCTGGTGCTGGCCTCGGTGTACGCCGGCGCCGGGCACCTCGACTTCGCCGCCGTCCTGCTGGTCGCGGCCGGCGCCGCCGCGCTCGGCAACAGCCTCGGCTACCTGATCGGCCGCACCGGCGGGCGCGCCTTCGTCCACCGCTGGGGCCGCTACGTGCTGCTCACCCCCGCCCGGATGGACCGCGCCGAGGACTTCTTCGCCCGGCACGGCGGCAAGGTGGTCACGGTCGCCCGCTTCGTGGACGGGCTGCGCCAGTACAACGGGATCATCGCCGGGACCACGGAGATGCCCTGGCGCCGGTTCCTGCCGTTCAACCTGCTGGGCGCGGTGCTGTGGACGGCGGTCTGGGGCACCTTCGGCTACCTCGCCGGGGCCAACATCGGCGCGGTGTACCGCACGGCGCTGCGCTACCAGGTCTGGTTCGCGGTCGGGCTGGGCGTGCTGGTCGCCGCCGTCCTGCTCCGGCAGGTGCTGCGCCACCGGCGCCGGCGCCGCACGGGCACAGGCACCGGCACGGGCACGGGCACCGGCACAGGCACAGGCACGAACACCGGCACCGGGCCCGAGTAGCCGCCGGTCAGCCCAGCGGGAACACCTCGAACGGCACCGCGAAGCGCGTCCCCAGCCGGCTGCCCGCGCCCCGGCCGAAGCCCTCCAGGAACTCCCGCGGCTCCGCCATCGCCCCGCCCAGCCCGGCCAGGTATGCCTTGTGCTCCTCCAGCGAGGCGACGCCCCGGTCGAAGTGCGCGGTGGTGTCCACCGCGTGCCCGGCGTCCGGCGAGGCCACCGCCCAGATCTGCCGCACGCCGTTCCACGGCTCGTGGCCCTCGGCCAGCAGCTCGCGGAACACCCAGCGGTTCCCGGCGTCCCGGACCCCGTCCAGGGTGGCCCGGCCGACCGCGATGTGGTCGGCCTGGTTGAGGAACTGCCCGCCGTAGGTGTCCCGGAAATTGCTGGTGATCACGATGTCCGGCCGGTGCCTGCGCACCACCCGGGCGATGTCCCGGCGCAGCGGCAGCCCGTACTCCACGACCCCGTCCGGGTGTCCGAGGAACTCGACCGTGTCGACGCCGACCACGCGCGCCGAGGCGATCTGCTCGGCCTCGCGCAGCGGGCCGCACTCGGCCGGGTCCAGCGAGTCGATGCCCGCCTCGCCGCTGGTGACCATCGCGTAGACGACCTTCTTGCCCTGCGAGGTCCAGCGGGCGACGGCCGCGGCCCCGCCGTACTCCATGTCGTCGGGGTGGGCGACGATCGCCAGCGCGGTCTGCCAGTCCTCGTCGACGGGCTCGAAGGGCTCGGGGGCCTGCTCGGTCATGCTGCTCGTTCCTCTCGGTGCGGCTCACGGTCGTACGGACGCACCACAGTCGCACGGCCGTACCACCCGTGACTCTAGAAGACCCGCATCCCCCACGCCCCGTCAGACACCTTCGCCCCCGGTCGGCTTGCCCCTGACGCGGGCTTCAGGGGTTGGCGTCCGGGCGTCCCTCGGCGGCACCGGCCCGCCCCGGGACCTCGCGACGGGTGTGCCGGAGGTCCCGGGCGGTCCCGGGCGGGTGTGCGGGAGGGGTCAGCTCGGGTCGGCGGCGAGCAGAGGATCGGCGGGGGCGGCGGAGGTGTCCTGGCCGGGCCAGCGGATCCGGGTGGCGCAGAGGGAGACGACGGCCGCCGAGGCGGCGACGGCGGCCATGCCCCAGAGCAGGCTGGTGGCACCGGCGATGAAACCGATCATGGCGGGGCCGGCCAGCAGGCCGGTGGTGCCCATGGCGGCGACCAGCGAGAGGGCGTCGGCGCCCTGCCGGGCGGCGGCGACGTAGACGCACGGGGTCACCGCGGCCACGCCGAGGCCGACGCAGGCGAAGCCGAGCAGGGTCGGGACCACGCCGCCGACCGCCAGGGCCAGGGCGAGTCCGAGGCCGGCCAGCAGGCTGCCGGTGCGCACGATCCGGCCGTCGCCGAAGCGGGTGCGCCAGCCGTCCGCGAAGATCCGGGCGCAGACCATCATCACCGAGACCACCGCGATGCCCAGCGGGGCGAGCCCGGCGCCGGCGTGCACGTAGTCCTTGAGGTAGAGCGCCGACCAGTCGTTCATGGCGCCCTCGGTGACGGTGCCGAACACCATCGCCAGGCCCATCCAGAGGGTCGCGACGGTCGGCAGCACGAAGCCGCGGCGCCGCTTCCTCTCCTCCGGTTCGGCGGCTTCGGCCGGCCGGTCCGCCAGCAGCCCCGGCCGGGCCGTCACGACCAGCACCGCGAGCAGCGCCGCGGCCACCCCGAAGTGCACCGCCAGGGTGCCGGTGACGGAGGTGACGCCCGAGGCCAGCAGGGCGGCGAGCAGCGAACCGGCGCTGAAGGTGGCGTGCAGCCGGGACATCGTGGCCCGCTCGAAGCGGGCCTCCAGCGCGGCGCCCTGGGCGTTCATCGCGACGTTCAGGCAGCCGACCGCGACGCCGTCGAGGAACAGCACCAGCAGCATCACGGGGTAGTTCGGCACCACCGACAGGGCGAGCAGGATCACGCCGAGGGCGAGCGCGGACAGCACCGAGAGCAGGCGGGAGCCGAGCCGCCGGGTCAGCACCGCGACCAGGGGGAAGGACACCGCCGCGCCGATTCCGCAGGTCATCAGCAGCAGGCCGATCTGGGCCTCGCCCAGATCGAGCCGGGCCTTGAGCGCGGGCACCCGGGAGACCCAGGTCGCGTACTGGAATCCGAGGACGAAGAACAGGGCGCCGATGGCCACTTGGGACCGGCGGAAGTCGTCGCGAACGGGGGACATCGGTATCAGCCCACTTCGGCTCTGGAGTACGGCCCGCGGATCGCGGTGGAGTGCGGCAGCGGCCGGACCGGGACGGCGTCCAGCGGCATCGCCATGTAGACCGCCCGGGTGCCGTAGCTCTCGGGCAGGTCGATCTCGGGCCGGGCGCGGTAGCCCAGCGGGGTCCACAGCACGTGCGAACCGCGGACGGCGACCAGCGAGGCGCTCCGGTAGCCGGCCGTCCGGGCGGTGTGCTCCAGGTGTCGCAGCAACCGCAGGGACAGGCCCCGGCCGCGCAGGTCCTCGGAGATCACCAGGTCGTGGGCGTGCATGTTGGTCGGCCGCTCGCCCGCGTCGGCCCCGTCCTCGCCGCGGCCGAGGTCCGGGCAGCGGAACAGCGGGTACGGCAGGGCGAGCAGGTAGCCGCCGAGGCCGCCCGGGTGCTCCAGCACGAAGCAGGTGTCCGGCGAGGCCCGGTGCCGGGAGCGCAGCGCCTCGCGGCCCTCGGACAGGCCGCTGGCGGCGTAGGCGCGCTCCTCCAGCGCGACCACGGCGTCCCAGTCCTCCTCGCGGAGCAGCCGGATGCGGTACTCGCTCATCGCTCTCCTCCGTCGCGGCGCCCGCCGATGCAGCTGTACGGCAGCGGCGCGAAGCCGTTGAACCCCTGGGTGGCGTAGGCGGTGGCGTACGCGCCGCAGGAGTGGATCCAGACCGGTTCGCCGGAGCCGATCGCGCGCGGGACGCGCACCAGGCCGCCCTCCTGCGCGTACGCGTCGTCGCTGTCGCAGGTCGGGCCGGCCACCACGGCGTTGACGAACTGACCGCCCGGGTGGGTGGGGAACTCCAGCCGGTACTGGAGCTGGTCCATCTCGTACAGGCCGTTGAACTTGCCGCAGCTGAGGTAGAGCCAGTCCTCCCGGGTGCCGTCGGGCCGGTGGCGGGAGGTGAGCCGGGAGACGTGGGCGCGGATCGCGCCGTGGTCGGCGACCAGGTGCCGCCCGGGCTCCAGCAGGAACTCCAGCGGCGCGGCGTTGACGGCGCTCAGCCGCTCCATGCCCTCGCGGATCACCGCGAACATCTTGTCCAGCGGCGGGTCGAGCGGGCGTCCGCCGCGGTCGAGGACGCCGAGGGCGGGCAGGCCGCCGCCGAGGTTGATCCGGGTCGGGGTGATGCCGCGCCAGTTGAGCGCCTCCAGTACGGCGGCCAGCGACTCCACGGCGGCGCTCCAGGCTTCGGCGGTCATCTGCTGGGAGCCGACGTGCACCGACAGTCCGGACGGCACGAGCCCGGCGGTGCGGGCGGCGTCGAGCACCCGCACGGCGTCCTCGGGCGAGCAGCCGAACTTGTGGCTCAGGCCCCACAGCGCGCCCTCGCCGGTGGTCGCGATGCGGCAGAACACCCGTGCGCCGGGGGCGTGTTCGGCGATCGCCGCGACGTCCTCCAGGCTGTCGGTGGCGAAGTCCCGCACGCCCAGCCGGTGGGCCTCGGCGATGTTGCGGTCGGACTTGACGGTGTTGCCGTAGTGGATCAGTTCGGGCGGCACGCCGGTGCGCAGCGCCTGGGCGATCTCCTGCGGGCTCGCCGCGTCGAAGCCCGAGCCGAGGGCGGCGAGGTGGTCCAGCACCTCGTCCACCGGGCAGGCCTTCATCGCGAAGCGGACGGCCACGCCGGGCAGTTCGGCGCAGAGCGCGGCGTACTGGCGGCCGATGCCGTCGAGGTCGTAGATGATCCGGTCGTCGGTGGCGGCGGCGAGTGCGGCGCGCAGCGCGGTGCGGTCGTACTCGTCGGCGCGGCGCGTCTCGGTGTGCACCGCGGAGACGGCCGGGGCCCGGTGGGCGGGCGGGTGGGCGGCGCTGTGGCCGCCGGCGCGGCCGCCGGGGTGGCCGGCGGCATGGCTGGTGGCGTGACCGGTGGTGTGGCCGGTGGCATGGCTGGTGGTCTGGCGTATCACGTGGAGTTCCCCGTCCGGCTAGCGTGGCCGCCGGTCGACGGGGGTGGCCCTGCTCGCCCGCACCAGCGGGCCCCACGCGTCGATCAGCGCTGCGAAGTCCTCGATGTCCGTCTGCGCCTCGTCGAGCAGGCGCGCCCGCAGGGGCGCCAGGTGGTCCGCGAACTCGGCGTACTTTCCGCCGAGGCGTCGGTAGCAGCGGTCGAGTTCGGCGAGCCTGCGGTGGTTCTCCGCGCGGTCCGTCGCGGCGCTGCGACGGGCGGATTCGGCGATCGGTTCGGGGCGGACGCGGTGCTGTTCGTCCAGCAGGGCGCCGCCGGCCGCCTCCATCTCGGAGTAGACCGGGTAGAGGTAGAGCATGGAGAGCAGGAACTTGGCGTAGCGCAGCTGGTAGGCGGTGAAGCCGGGGCCGGTACGCCGTTCCGGGGTGTGGTAGTTGACGATGTGGCGGTTGTGGGTGACGCCCGGCAGGGTCGCGTCGCGCACCAGGTGGTGCAGGAAGTAGTCGCTGCCGATGGTGTCGGTGGCGGGCGGCAGCGGCACCCGTTCGTAGACCTCGTGGTGGAGGCCGATGTTGCACATGTCGATGTGCCAGATGTCGGGCAGGTCGAGCACCGCGCGGTCGGCGGTGAACGGCTCGGTGCCGCCTCCGGTGAAGGAATCGGCGACGAGTTCGCGCTTCTCCTCCTCGCTCGCGCCGGTGGGCGCCCAGAGCGCGACCACGTCGTGGTGGACCTCGGGGTCGAGTTCACGGATCCCGCCGATGTCGACGGAGAGTTCACCGACGAAGGAGGCGCCGACCAGTGCGACCGGCTTGTCCGCGTGCGCCGCGTCGAGGGTGTTCTCGGTGACGGCGGCGGCCGCGTCGGCGGCCTTCAGTCCGAGCGTGGCCAGCTCGTGCTCGATCGGGAACACCGGTTCGCCGTCGAGCAGTTGGTACCGGCTGTCGGAGTCCCGGCGGTGCACCGACTCGCAGCCGAGCGCGGCGGCCAGCAGGAACGCCCGGTTGGTGCAGGCGCCGTAGGAGACGGCGTCGGGCAGCATCAGGCGCAGCAGCCGGCCCCGGTCGGCCTCGCCGGATCGGTCGATCACCTCGCGCAGGAAGGCGCGTTGGGCGTCCTCGTCCAGGTGGTGGACGACCACGCCGTCGACGGCCGGCAGGCCGGCGAGGGACCCGGCGTGCCGGGCACGGTCCGCGGGCTCGGCGGAGTCCAGCACCAGCAGGTGCACCCGGACGCCGAACCGCCGTACGGCGTAGGCGGCTTCGGCGCCGATCGCGGTGATGGTGTCCGCGCACGCGCGGTTGGTGGGCAGGGTCAGGCAGACGTCGCGCATTCCAGCTCCCCGGTGTCCCCGCATTCGTCGAACGGCTTGCCGCGCCAGGACCGCAGTCCGAGCAACTTCTCCCCCAGTTCGGTGAGTTCGGCGGTTCCGTAGCGCTGCGCCTCGGGCCGGTCGGCGTCGCCGACCAGCGTGCGGTTCCAGTCCGGCGTGCCGAGCGTGCGCCAGGACTCCACCCGGGAGCGGCGCAGCTTCTCGGACTCCTCCAGCGCGGGCATCATCGACAGGTACTGCACCGCGCGCACGCCGTCGGCCGAGGTGTTGCGCTCGACGCCGTGGGCGAGCAGGCCGTTCCAGATCAGCAGGTCGCCGGCCTTCAACTCGGGCCGGACGACGGGGAACTCGGCGCGGTCGACGTCCGGGCGGATCGGGTCGCGGTCGGCCGGCTGGGCGGCCCGCCACTCGTCGAAGCGGCGGAACAGCTCCGGGTCGCACTGGAAGCCGCCGTGGTCGGGGGCGGTGTCGTTGAGCGCGATGATGCCCTGGACGCGCTGCGGCAGTATGTCCCGGGTGGTGTCGACGTCCCAGTGCAGCTCGATGTCGAAGCCGCGGTCGGTGGGCTCGATCAGCGCGCGGTCGCGGTTGCGGACGTTCGGCGGGTTGAGGTTGAGCCGGTCGAGGGTGACCCAGAGCTCCTCGCAGTCCCACACGTCCACGAAGGCGTCGTAGACGCGCTGCGACTGGCGGCTGTCCCAGATGAGCTGGTGGTGGTAGGCCTCGACGAAGCCGTAGACGTGCAGGTGCCGGTCGAGTTCGTCGCGGTACTCGCGCTCGCGGTACCAGTCCTCGGGGCGGTCCGGCGACAGGCCCTGGAACTCCCAGGCGAAGTCGAGCAGTCGGCGCGCGGCTCCGGCCGGGATCGCCTGCTTCACCACCACGTAGCCGTAGGTCCGCCAGAACGCGTGGTCCTCCTCCGAGAGCACCCGCAGCGGGTGCTTCTTGCGGACCTCGCGCAGCGCGGTCGGGGCGAGGTAGCTCTCGGTGTCGGCACTGAAGTAGGGGCGCTGCGACGCGGCCCGGTACAGGTATTCCCCGTCGGGTCCGTCGGGGTGTTCGGCAGGGCTCGGCATGGGCAGTCACTCCATGGTTCGTAGTCGACGCAGCGCTTCCTCGCGGGCTCGATGCGGGCACGGCGAGTCGACGGCCGGCCACCGGCCGCAACAGGAATTCGAGTGCGGCCCGGAGGGCCGTCCGCATACGGTCCTTCTCGCCTCGGCCCGCGGGCGCGGAACAGCGCCACGTCAGAGGGCCAACTCTCCCGCCCGGCAAGGCACCTCACCCCGCATCAGCCTTTGCCGAACCGCGCTCCCCATACGTTGGACTAGACCAACTAATGGTGTCAACCCTTTCCTGCGGGTTACCGATTGGGAAATCAACGCAGCTCACGACGCCTCTCGGGGTTCGCTTTATGTTTCGGAGACTGACATAAGAGCGGGTATGTTTCTGGAATTGACATATTCGCGCGCACGGTGAACCGGTCGGCCCGGCCGTACGTTGGGCTCATGGCACCCGCGCTGACGGCTCCCCCGTGGCTGACCGAGGGTCTGCGGCCCCGGGCCGCGCCCGTCCCGTGGGCCGCGGTCGCCCGCGCGTCCGTCGCCCTCTCCGCGCCGCTCGCGGTGGGCACCGCCACCGGGCGGCCCGCCTACGGCGCGCTGGTGTCGATGGGCGCGCTGTCCGGAGTCATCGGGGACACCGCCGACGCGTACCGGATGCGGGTCCACAACATCGCCGTGCCCCAGCTGTTCGGCGCCCTGGGGATGCTGCTCGGCACCCTGGTGTTCGGCGCCGGCTGGACGGCCGTCGCGACGGTGACCGTCGTCGCGCTGGTCTCCGGCATGATCTCCTCGATCGGCGCCGTCGCCTCCGTCTCCGGGCTGCTCCTGCTGCTCAACGCGGTCGTCGGGGCCGGGCTGCCCCTGCCCTCCCCCTGGTGGCTGCCGCCCGCCCTGCTGCTGCTCGGCGGCCTGGTGGTGCTCGCCCTGACCCTGCTCGCCTGGCCGCTGCGGGTGGGCGTCCCCGAACGGGCGGTGGTGGCCGGCACCTACCGGGCGGTCGCCGACCTGCTGGAGGCGGCCGGCACTCCGGAGTACGACGGACGCCGCCGCGAACTCACCCGCTCACTCAACCAGTCCTACGACCTGCTGCTCGCCCGGCGGGCCCGCCGGCACGGCCGCTCACCCACCCTGGTACGGCTGCTCGCCCAGCTCAACGCGGTGATCCCGGTGGTCGAGGCGGCCTCGGCGGCCCAGCTGCGCCCGCCCGAGTTCGGCCCGCTGGCCGCCGGCTACCCGGCCGCCGTACGCGCGCTGGCCGACGCCGTCGAGCAGAACCGCACCGGCCCGCCCCCGCCGCTCGGCCTGCCGGTCCCGGCCGGCCCGTCCACCCGCGCGCTGGTCCAGGCGATCGGGCACGCCGCCGTCGTCGTGCACGAGGCCGCACCCGACCCGTACGCCACCGGCGACCGGCTGGGCCGCCCCGCCGGGATCGAGGTCCGGGCCCGGCGGGCGACCAGGGCACTGCTGCTGTCCGGCGCGTCCTGGCGGTACGGGCTGCGGCTGGCACTGTGCATCGGGCTGGCACAGGTGCTGGTCTCGGTGATCGCGGTGCCCCGCTCGTACTGGGTGACGCTGACCGTGACCTTCGTGATGAAGCCCGACTTCGGCTCGGTGTTCTCCCGCGCGGTGCTGCGCGCGCTCGGCACCGCCGCCGGGCTGCTGATCGCCGTCCCGGTCCTGGCCGAGGTGCCGCACGGCTGGTGGGACGTCCCGGTGATGGCGGCACTGGCGGCCCTGATCCCGGCCCTGTCCGCCAAGGGGTACGCCTTCCAGACCGCGGCCATCACCCCGGTGATCCTGCTGCTCTCCGACCTGCTCAACCACCAGGGCTTCCGCCTGGTGCCGCCCCGGCTCTACGACTCGCTGATCGGCTGCGGCATCGCGTTGCTGGTCGGCTACCTGCTGTGGCCGGACTCCTGGCACACCCGGATCGGCGACCGGCTCGCCGACGCCGTCCAGGACACCGCCTCGTACGTGTCGCTGGCCCTCGCCACCGCGCCCGGACGGGACGAACCGGCCCGCGCCCGCTACCGGCGCCGCCTCTACCGGGACCTGTCCACCGTGCGCAGCGAGTTCCAGCGGGCGCTCACCGAGCCGCCGCCGGTCGGCACCCGGGCGGAGGCCTATTGGCCGGTGGTGATCGCGGTCGAGCGGATCGTGGACACCACCACCGCCACCCGGGTGCGGATCGAGCACGGCGCTCCGGTGCCGACCGCCGCCGAGGTCGCCACCGTCACCCGGGAGCTGACCGGCCTCGCCGAGGCGCTGCGCACCGGTGGACCGCCGCCGGGGGCGGAGCCGGACGCGCTGGCGCCGGACTGCGCGCTGGCCCGGCTCCACCACGAGGTGCGCGCCGCCCGGTCGGTGGTGGCGCCGATGACCCGAACCGCTGCGCCGGCGCCCTGAGCGCGGCCGGTCCCGGACGCTCGGCGTTCGGTCCCCGCCCCGCGGGTTCGGTCCCGGCCCCGGGTGCGCCCCGCCCCGCTGGGCTCAGTCCTGGATCCGCCGCCAGGGCCGGTCCGCCTCCAGCGCGAAGGCCAGCTCCAGCAGCAGCCGCTCCTGCCCGTGCGCCGCCGACAGGTGCACCCCGACCGGGAGCCCGCCGGGCTCGGAGCCCGCCGGCAGCGCGATGCCCGGGCCGCCGGTCACGTTGTTGACCGGGGTGAAGGCGACGTAGCGCATCAGCCGGTCCATCAGCTCGTCGAAGTCCACGTTCGGGCTCAGGTACCCGATCGGCGGGGCGGTGTGGGCGAGCACCGGGGAGAGGATCACGTCGTGGTCGCGGAAGATCCGCGCGTACACGCCCTCGGCCCGGCGCAGCCGCCGCAGCACGCCAGGGGTCTGCGGGAACTCCGCCCGGAACCGGCGGCGCAGTCCGGTGGTCAGGCCGTCCAGCTTCCCGGCCCGGAAGCTCGGGTCGATCAGCAGCCGGCCGGTGGCGGCGATGGCCCAGGCGATGTAGCCCCAGTAGCTGACGAAGTCGCGGGAGAACTCCTCGCCGAAGGGCAGTGCGGTCGGCTCGACCAGGTGGCCCATCGCCTCCAGCCGGGCGGCGGTCTCCTCGACCACCTGCCGGGTCGGCCCGTCGGTCTTGGCGATCGGCGAGTCCACCACCAGGCCGATCCGCAGCCGCCGATCGCCCGGCCCCTCGACCAGACCGAGCGGAGGAAGCCCGGGGTTGCCGCGGTGCCGCTCGGCGGCGGCGAAGAAAGCGGCGGTGTCGCGCACCGAGCGGGTCAGCACGCCGTCGGTGACCAGGTCGATCGGCAGTTTGCCGCTCTGGGCGTTGGTGACCAGCCGGCCCCGGGTGGGCTTGAGCCCGACCAGCCCGCAGCAGGCCGCCGGGATGCGGATCGAGCCGCCGCCGTCGTTGGCGTGCGCGATCGGCACCACGCCGGCGGCCACCAGGGCCGCCGCGCCGCCCGAGGAGGCGCCGGGCGAGTGCGAGGGCTTCCAGGGGTTGCGCACCGGCTGGGCGGTGGCGAACTCGGTGGAGGCGTTGAGGCCGAACTCGGGCAGTCTGGTCTTGCCGAGGACGGCCAGGCCGGTGGAGAGGAACTGGTCGGTGAAGCGCGCGTTGCGGCGGGCCGGGCGGGCGCGGTAGGCCTCGCTGCCCATCGCGGTCGGCAGGCCGCGCAGGTCCACGTTGTCCTTGAGGTAGGTCGGTACGCCCCAGAGCGGACCGCCGATCCCCTCCCGGCTGATCCGCGGTTTGTCGTACGAAGCATGGGCGACGGGCAGCAGCGCGCCGTCCACCCGCGCGGCCCGGTCGACGGCCGCGCCGACCAGTTCCCTCGGGTTGACCGCGCCCGCCCGGACCAGCGCGGCGAGCGCCACCGCGTCGTGGGCGCCCAGGGCGTCGTCGGCGAACGCATGGACCCGCTCGTCGGTCATCCGAACTCCCCACTCCCTGCCGGACGTTCCACCGTCCGGCGATCACACCGGTTGGTCGTACCTGCCCGGTTCTACTGACCGGTAATCTCGCAGGGCTTCGAGTGTAGGCACGACCGGCGGCCGTCGCCCGACCGGGGTCGACCCCGGCGGGTAAACGCTCCATCAAATCTTCGAGGGCGCACGACCGTTCGGCCCGCGCCCCCGCGTTCACCCCGTCCGCCCGTCCACGATCGTTTCGCCGCACGCCGCCGGGAAAGATCACGTTCGCGATTCGTCCCGGTCCTCCCGCCCCAACCAAGGTGACGCCCGTGCCGACCCCCTTTTTCCCGACCACCCGGTTCACCGCGGCCACCGCCCCCGGCGGCCTCCCGCTGCTCGGCCACGCCCCCGCCCTCCTCCACCGCCCGCACGAGTTCGTCGCCGGCCTGCCCGCCCACGGCGACCTCGTCCGGCTGCGGCTCGGCCCGCTCCACGCGTACGTGGTCTGCCACCCCGAGCTGGTCCGCCGGCTGCTCACCGACGACCGCACCTTCGACAAGGGCGGGCCCCTCCTCGACAAGGCCCGGGAGGTCCTCGGAAACGGCCTCGCCACCTGCCCCGCCGCCGCCCACCGGCGCCAGCGCCGCATGCTGCAGCCCGCGTTCCACCGCGACCGGCTGCCCGGCTACGCCGCGCTGATGGCCGAGGAGATCGGCGGCGCCACCGCCCGCTGGCGCGACGGCGACGTGATCGACGTCCCCGCCGCGATGCACCGCCTCTCCACCGCCGTCACCGCCCGCTGCCTGTTCGCCGCGCACGAGCGGGCCGGCACCCTGCCGGTGCGCCGGTCCATGGACGCCGTCACCCGCGGCGTCGGCCGCCGGGTGATGCTGCCGCTGCCCGGCGCCGACCGCCTCCCCACCCCCGGCAACCGCCGCTTCCGCCGCGCCCGACAGGACCTGCGGGAGATCACCCGGCGGCTGATCGCCGACCACCGCGCCGCCGGCACCGACCGGCACGACCTGCTCTCCACGCTGCTCGACGCGACGGACGAGGACGGCCGGGGCCTGACCGACGCCGAGGTCCACGAGCAGGTGGTCACCTTCCTGCTGGCCGGCACGGAGACCACCGCCGCCACCCTCTCCTGGGCCTGGACGCTGCTCGCCGCCAACCCGGCCGTCCGGATGCGGCTGCACGCCGAACTCGACACCGTCCTGGACGGCCGGCCCGCCCGCCACGAGGACCTGCCCGCCCTGCCGCTCACCGCCCGGATCGTCAGCGAGACCCTGCGGCTCTACCCGCCGCCGTGGATCCTCAGCCGCACCGCCACCGTCGACACCGAGCTCGGCGGCCACCGCATCCCGGCCGGCGCCACCCTGTTGTACAGCCCCTACCTGCTGCACCGCCGGGCCGACCTCTTCCCCCGCCCCGACCGCTTCGACCCCGACCGCTGGCTCACCACCGCCCGCCCCGCACCCGGCACCTACGCGCCCTTCGGCCTCGGCGCCCGCCGCTGCATCGGCGAGGTCTTCGGCACCACCGAGGCCGTCCTCGCCATCGCCACCATCGCCGCCCGCTGGACCATCGCCCCCACCCCCGGCCGGCCCGTCCGCCCCACCCGCGGCTCCTCCCTCACGCCCCGGCCCTTCACCGCGACACTCACCCGCCGGGTCCGCTGACCGCACGGCGACCGGGCTCCGACGCCGTCCGCGCCGGGTCCGCCGACCGGATCCCGGCCCGGCTTCGGTACTGTCCCGGCGTGGCCGGCCGCACGGGCGCCGGCCGGAACCACGCCGCTCGACCGGGACGCCACCAGACCATGAACGCTCGAACCCCCTCGGGGCTCCTGACCGGGCTGCTGCGCGCCGCCCGGACGTACCCGCGCCGCTCGCCGCTGACCTTCGGCTACGTCGTCCTGCTCCTGCTCGGGCACGTCTGGGTCGAGAACCTGCTCGCCGCCGACCGCGCGGACGCACTGCGCGACCACATCAGCACCAACCTCGACAACCTGCACGACCACCCGGTCAGCGCCCTGCTCGGCAGCGCGCTGCTCTTCGACGGCACCCTCACCGAGATCCTCTCCACCGGCTTCGGCAGCACCCTGATCACCCTGGGCCTCGGCGTCTGCTGCTGCCTCGCCTGGACCGAGCGCCGCTTCGGCGGCCTGCGCGCCGCCGCCGTATTCCTCGGCGGGCACATCGGCGCCACCCTGATCACCGCCGCGGTGATCCTGCTCGCCCTGCGCCACGGCTGGTACCCGGAGAACGTCCGCGGGGCCTCGGACTACGGCATCAGCTACGGCGCCCAGACCGTGCTCGCCCTCGCCACCCTCGCCGTGCCCCGCCGGGCCCGGCTGCCCTGGGCCGCCTTCGTCGTCGCCTGGCCGCTCTCCGGCGGCGACTGGCCCGGCCCCCTCCCGGGCTTCACCACCGTCGGGCACCTCCTCGCCGCCGCCCTCGGCTTCGCCCTGGCCGCCACCGTGGCCCTCGGTGCCTCGCGGCGCCGGCGTGCCGGGGCCGAGCGGCCGGCGGACGTCCACCCGAACCCGTGACCGGCCCCGGCTCTCCAGGGCCTCCCGGTTCCAGGGCCCGTCGGTCCCAGGACCTGTCGGGGCGGGCGGGCCGAGGCCCGGGCGGCGGTCAGCCGGGCGGGCGCCGGTCGGCGGCGATGGCGGTGAGCAGCCGCTCGATCTCCTCCAGCCGGCGCCGCAGGTCCGCGACGTCGCCCCGGGTGGCGCTCTGCTCGCCCGCCTTGAGGGAGACCAGCAGCTGTCCGTCCGGCTCCAGCCGGGCCCGCGCGACGTCGCCGACCTTGTCGCCGTTCTGGATCCGGATGGCGTGCTCCAGCTCGGACGGGCGCAGCGCCAGGCTGTGCAGCGCGCCGTCGACCAGCTTGCCGTCCTTCACCACGGTGGTCGGCCTTCCCTCCAGGACCCGCGCGGCCCTCGGGTCGCGCGCGAGCCAGCGGGTGACGGCGGCGTTCACCGCGATCAGGGTCACCGCCCCGATCGCGCCGCCGAGCAGGCTGTTGTCATTGCCGATGATGGCGTTCTGCACCACGTTGGAGAGCAGGAAGACCACCACCATGTCGAAGGTGTTCAGCCCCGCCAGCCCGCGCTTCCCGGCGAGCCGGAACAGCACCAGGATCAGCACGTAGACGGCGATCGTGCGGAGGACCTTCTCCACGATCGGAATCTGGACGGCCATCAGGTCGTGCCACACTGCCCCGCTCCTCCCGCCTCGCCCGCTGCGAACGGGGCAGACGCTACGCCACGGTCACCGCTTGGGCCTGCCGCGCCGGGCCGCCGCGCCCCGCCCGCCGGCCTTGGCTCCCCCGGCCTTCGGCGCCCCGGCCCGCTGCCCGCCGGACTTCTGGCCGCCCGCCTTCTGCGCACCGCTCTTCTGCCCGCCGGCCCGCTGCGGCTGCGGCTTGCCCCGGCCCGCCGCCGCCTTCTTCGGCTGCGCCTCGGGAGCCGCCTGCCCGGCCCCGCGGCCGCGCGAGCTGTTGACCGTACGGCCGCGGACGATCCCGATGAACTCCTCCACCAGGTCCGTCGTCCGCTCCTGCGGCCAGGACAGCGCCACCTGGGACTGCGGCACGTCCGCCACCGGCCGGAAGGTGAGGTCCCGGCGGTGGTGCAGCCGGGCCAGGGACTGCGGCACCAGGAGCACGCCGACGTTCGCCGCGACCAGCTCGACCGCGTCCTCGGTGCTGTCCGGACGGGCGACGGCGGGGCGCCCGGGCAGGGTGTCGGCGGTGAGGCCCAGGGTGTCGTCGAGCGGGTGGAAGACCACCTCGTCCGCCAGGTCCTCCACCGAGGCCTCCTCGGCGGCGGCGAGCCAGTGGTCCTTGGGGAAGACCACGACGGTGGTCTCGGTGTAGAGCGGGATCGCGCTCAGCACGTCCTTGTCGACCGGCAGCCGGACCAGTCCGGCGTCCGCGCCGCCCTCGCGGAGGGTCCGCTCGGCGTCACCGGACGCGACCGCGAGGAGGTCCAGCGGCACGTCCGGGAGCCGCTCCTCCCAGACCCGGACCCATTTGCCGGGGGTCACGCCCGGGACGTACACGAGCCGGAAGGTCGGGTTCACCTGCATGTCTGTCACAGGGCAAGGCTACCGACCGTGACCGGGAGCGCCCGCGCACTCCCTTACCCTTGTCACCATGACATCGCTCAAGCAGAAGACCAGCCAGACCATGAAGCCGGCCACGGCGGCCAAGAAGCTGGGGATCTACCTCGACGCCGCGCCGACCGACTTCCAGGAGGGCGTGGTCTCCCGCGAGGAGCTGAACGCGCTGCAGGCCGAGCCGCCGCAGTGGCTCCAGGACCTGCGCAAGAACGGCCCGCACCCCCGCCCGGTGGTCGCCGCCCGGCTCGGCATCTCGATCTCCGGCCTGGCCCGGGGCGGCGTGACCGAGGCGCTGACCACCGAGCAGATCGAGGCCCTCCGGGCCGAGAACCCGCTCTGGCTCCAGCACGAGCGCGCCAACCAGGTGGACCTCCGCAAGGAGACCGCCCGGATCAAGGAGAAGCACGAGAAGGAGGCCGCCGAGGCCGCCGCCAAGGCCGCCAGGGAGGCGAAGGCCGCCCAGGCCCGCTGACCTGCCCTCCTCGGGCCCGGCACGGCGGCGCTCCGGCGCCGGCTGCCGGGCCCGTTCTCGTCGGGCCCGTTCCCGTTCTCGTCGGGCCCGTTCCCGTTCTCGTCGGGCCCGTTCCCGTCGGGCGCCGCTCGTCGGGTCCCTAGAAGCGGACGGTCCGCAGGACGGAGTCCCCGCCCTTGAGCCCGGCCAGGTAGAGGGTGCGGCCGTCCGCGCCGAGCTGGACCTGGACGACGGAGTCCAGGCCGAAGCCGGTGACGGTCTCGCCGGGAACGGCCGCGCCGGTCGCGGGGTCGTACGACAGCAGTGCGGCCTGCGGGGTCCTCGCGCCGGTGAACACGCGGACCCGACCGGAGTCCGGGCTCGTCCCGAGCAGCTGGGGACCGTCGGCGAAGGCCCCGAGGCCGAAGGCGGACCGGAAGGTGTTCGTCTCCGGGTCCAGGATGTCGGCGGTGACGGTGCCGTAGTCGCGGTAGCCGCTCGCGTAGACGGTGCGGCCGTCGGCAGCGAGCACGATCTCCTCGGCGGAGCCGAAGTCCGCCACCGGGTCGATGACCTCCGGGGCGGCGCCCTCGACGTCCAGGTGGTAGAGGTTGTCCGCGGTGCCGACCCAGGCGTCGGTGGCGTCGGGGCCGAGCACCACCCGGCCGACGGTGTAGCCGGTGAGGGTCACGCCGCCGGTGAAGGTCCGGGTGGCGGGGTCGTAGGCGAGGACGCGGCCGGCCCGGCTGCCCAGGCGCACGCCCCAGGGGCCGTACTGGGACAGGTACACCCGGGTTCCGTCCGGGCTGACGGTCACCCCGTTCAGCGCGCCCTTGGTCATGGCCCCGGGGCGGGGCTGGTCGGGCGTGGCGACCCGGGCGAGCTGCTGTCCGGTCGCGGCGTCGAAGGTCAGCAGGTCCCAGTCGACGGTCACGTAGACCCGGCTGCCGTCCGGGCTGACGGTCGGACGGCCGACGCTGTCGAAGCCGGTGACGGTGAGCAGGTCGGTGCTCGCCCCGGTACGGGTGTCGATGCTGCGGACGACCCGGGCCGAGTGGCCGGGGTCGACGGCGTGGCCGACCACCGCGTAGACGCGGGTGCCGTCCGGAACGACGGCGAAGGACTCGGCCGTGCCGCCGAACGCCAGGTTGTCCGCCGTCGGGACGGCCCGGGCCGCGCTGACCGGCGGGCCCTCCGGCGCCGCGGCCGCGGCCTCCGTCCCGGTCAGCAGCAGTGCCCCTGCCGCCGCCACCGCTCCAAACCAACGCGCTTTGCGCACAAGCCTGTTCATGCTTTCCCTCCCGCCGGTCGGATCGCGGCACTGCCGCGTCCGCGTCAGGCTACGACACGGCCCGCGGACGGCGAAGCGGTTCGGTCGTACTCTGCCCGGCTCCGTCCGGACACAGCCCCTTCACGGCATCGACAGAACCGGAACCGGCCATCGGCGGCGGCCGGATCCACCTCCGCCGCGGAAACGGTTCCGCACGCCCGGCGAAGGCTTCCCGCGCCCGCACGTGGCGTCACTCCGACGGCCCCGCGGACGCGGTAGGGTCCGCTGGCGCGGCACCGGCCCGTCCGGCGGCCGCCGCCCACGCCCACCCCCGAGGGAGGAACCCCGTGCCGGCTCCCGCCCGCCGCGCCCCGGCCATGGCCGCGGCCGTCCTGCTCGCCGCCGCAGCCGCAGGCTGCTCGCCCGGCGGCGGCCACGCCGCCAAGGGGGCCAGGTCCGCCTCCGCCTCCGCCCCGGCCGCTGCGGGTGATGCCGCGGCGGCCGCCCCGCCGCTGGCCGCCGCGATCGTCACCGGCCCCGGCCCGAAGGCGATTTACGACGTCCAGCCGCAGCCCGCGCCGGGCAGCTGCCACTACCGCTACACCGCGGACAAGCAGCCGCTGCCCGACCCCTCCTGCACCCCGGGCGCGATCAGCCCCGCGGTGAACCAGGGCAACCTCAAGGACACCATCTGCAAGCAGGGCGGCTACACCTCGACCATCCGCCCGCCGTCGAACATCACGGGCAAGGAGAAGGCCGAGAACGCCAAGTCCTACGGCTATGACGGCCCGATGGGCGACGCCGAGTACGACCACCTGATCAGCCTCCAACTCGGCGGCGACCCCAACGACCCGCGCAACCTGTGGGTCCAGCCGCCCTCCCCCGGCCACGTCCCCGGCAAGGGCCCGAACAACCCCAAGGACTCGGTGGAGACCCACCTCCACACCGCGATCTGCAAGGGCCAGGTCACCCTGGCCGCCGCCCAGCAGGCGATCGCCACCGACTGGACGACCGCCGAGGCCAAGCTCGCCCTCCGCGCCGCATCCAGCCCGGCCTCCGAGCCCGACGCCGACGGGGACTGACCGGCCGCTCCCCGAAGCCCGGACTCAACGTCCCAGCACCGCACCGCCGTTGAGTCCGATCACCTGACCGGTCAGATACCCGGCGGCCGGCGAGGCGAGATAGGCGACCGCCTCGGCCACATCGGCCGGGGTGCCCGCCCGACCGACCAGGGTGTCCGCGACCTTCCGGGCGTGGAACTCCTCGCTCCAGCCGGCCCCGAAGATCTCGGTGTCCTCGATGTAACCGGGCGCGAGCACGTTCACCGTGATCCCGTCCGGCCCCAACTGCCGGGCCAGACCGAACGCCCAGCCGTGCAGCGCGGCCTTGGCGGCGGCGTACGAGCCCGCCGAGTGCGGGCCCGCGCCACCGCGCTGGGCCGCGGCCGAACTGACCACCACCAGCCGGCCGCCGGGACGGCGCAGCCCGTCCTGGAGCGCGGTGGTCAGCAGCACGGCGGTGAGCAGGTTGCCGTCCAGGTCCCGCCGCCAGGAAGCGGCCAGCGCGCCCAGACTGCCGTCGGCCGGCGGGGTGACGATCGCACCCGCGTTGTTCACCAGCACGTCCACCGGCCCGAGTCCGGTGATCCGGGCCGCCGCCGCCTCGACCGCCGCCGGGTCGGTCAGATCGGCCGCGACCGGCACGACCCGCCCCGGACCGGCGGCCCGCTCGATCTCCTCCCGGGCCTGCTCCAGCACGGCCGGCCTGCGGCCCAGGATCACCACCCGGTGCCCGTCCCCGGCCAACCGCGCCGCGATCGCCCGGCCGATCCCGGTACCGCCCCCGGACACCACCGCGAGCCGATCCACCGTCATCACTTCGTCCCCCGTTCGTCAACCGGCCGCACGCCGGTCGCGCCGACCCCGGATCGGGCCGCACACCCCCATCGTGGCAGCCCCGCCCCTTGGCCCCCACGCCGCACCCCGCACCCCGCACCCCGGCACCGTGGCCGGGCACGCGGGCGGGCGCGCTCCTCGCTCATCCGCCGGCGCCGGGCACCGCGTCACTGGTCGCGCCGGCGGGCACCCCCGTTGCCCCGATCCGCGCCACCGGCCTCCCAGGCCGTCAAGCTCCGCGCCAGATCGAGCAGTTCGGGCGCGCGGAGCACCCGCCCGCCGAACCCGGGCAGCTCGACGTGCAGCGGCCCGGTCCAGCGCTCCGGGATCGCCGCCAGGCCGTACCGGGCACCGGCCAGGCCGCCGGTGACGGCGGCCACGGTGTCGGTGTCCCCGCCGAGGTCGATCGCGGCGCGCAGCGCCTGCTCGAAGCCCTCGGTGGTGCGCAGCGCCCAGACCGCCGAGCCGAGACAGGGCCATACCGCGCCGTTGGCCTCGGTGGCGCGCTCCGGGTACCAGTCCGGGGCGAGGACGGTGGCGTAGCGCTCCCGGTGGCCGGGGTCGACGTGGGCGAGGACGGCGGGGAGCTCGGCCAGCGGGTCGGCGCCGTGGAGCGCGAGCCGGACGAGCTCGTGGAAGATCGCCGAGCCCTCCCAGGCGGCCCCGTCCCCGTGGGTCAGCGCCGCGATGCGCCGGGCCGCGTCCATGGTGGCCCGCCGACCGGCGCGGGCGAACGCGACGGCGGAGGTCGAGGCCCGCATCAGGGCGCCGTTGCCGGCGGCGCGCAGCGTGGTGTTGAAGTGGACGGCGGCGGCGAGGTCCCAGGGCAGGCCGCTGGTCAGGACGGCTTCCGTCTGGATGCCGATGTCCTGGGGGTCGGCGGCGGCCCAGCGGCGGAACCGGTCGAAGACGTCCGGGAGGTCCAGGCTTCCCCGCTCGATCAGGGACTCGGCGACCAGGACGGCCATCTGGGTGTCGTCGGTGGCCTCGCCGAGCCCCCAGCCGCCGCCCGCCACCAGGTCACCGGGGGTGTCCGGGAAACGGGCGGAGAAGGCGCCGGCCGGGCCGAACTCGTAGGGGGCGCCGAGGGCGTCGCCGACGGCGGCTCCGAGGACGGCCCCGGCGGCGCGCTCGTCGGGGCCGGTCATGCCACGGGCGGGACGACCGGCAGGTTGCGCTTGTGCTCGGTGCGGCGGTAGTGGCCGAGGACGGTGCGGAAGACGTCCTCGCTGACCGGCAGGCCCTCCAGGAAGTCGTCCAGTTCGTCGTAGCCGACCCCGAGGGCGTCCTCGTCGGGGCGGCCGGGGGCGAGGTCCTCCAGGTCCGCGGTCGGGACCTTCTTGACCAGCTCGGCCGGTGCGCCCAGCGCCTCGGCGATCGCCCGCACCTGCCGCTTGGTCAGGCCGGACAGCGGCATCACGTCGGCCGCGCCGTCGCCGAACTTGGTGAAGAAGCCGACGGCGGCCTCGGCGGCGTGGTCGGTGCCGACGACCAGCCCGCCCTTGGCGCCCGCCGCCGCGTACTGGGCCACCATCCGCTGGCGGGCCTTGACGTTGCCGCCGACGAAGTCCTCGTGGCCGCGGTCGGTGTAGGTCAGGCCGGCGGCCTTCAGAGCGGCGAGCGCGCCGTCGGTGGCGGGCTTGACGTCGACGGTCAGCACCTCGTCGGCGCGGATGAAGCCGAGCGCGAGCTGGGCGTCCGCCTCGTCCGCCTGGACACCGTACGGCAGCCGCATCGCGGTGAAGGTCACCTGGCGGCCCTCGGCCCGCAGCCGCTCGACGGCGAGCTGGCAGAGCCGGCCGGCGGTGGTGGAGTCGACGCCGCCACTGATGCCCAGCACCAGGCTCCGCGCGCCACTGGTCCGTACCTGCTCGGCCAGGAACTCCACCCGGCGCTCGGCCTCCGTCGCGGGGTCCGGCACGGGCGCGACCCCGAGGGCACGGGCGATCTCCCGCTGGACGTCGGCGGGCAGGGGCTCGGTCATTCCGACTCCTCGGGACGGTGGTGGGTGGCGCGGTCACGAGGATACGACCACCGGCGATGCGGCCGTCACGGGCGGGGGGTCTCCCCCGGGCCGGCGGGCTCCCCCGGGCCGTCCGCGTCCGTGGGCCCGTCCGCGTCCGCCGCCCTGTCCACGTCCGCCGCCCCGTCCGGCTTCCGCAGCGAGACCGGCCGCTCGGGGCCCGGCGCCGGGTGCGTCAGGATGTCGAGCACCACCGCGCCGTCCACCGTCTCCTGGGCCACCAGCAGCGCCGCCAGCTCGTCCAGGTGGTGCCGGTGCTCGGTGAGCAGGCCGAGGGCCCGCCGCTCGGCCTGGCGCAGCAGGCCGGCCACCGCCTCGTCCACGGCGCGCTGGGTCTGCTCGGAGTACGGGCGGCGCAGCAGGTCCTCGGGGTTGTCGCCGAGGTAGTGCGGGGTGCCGCTGGAGTAGCCGACCGGCCCGAGCTCCGGGGAGAGGCCGAATTCCCGGACCATCCGGGTGGCGACCGAGGTGGCGTTGGCGAGGTCGTTGGCGGCGCCCGTGGAGCCTTCGCCGAAGACCAACAGTTCCGCCGCGCGGCCGCCGAGCTGGACGGTGAGCAGGTCGGTCAGGTAGCCCTCGCTGTACAGGTGCCGCTCGGCCTCGGGCAGCTGCTCGGTGGCGCCGAGGGCGACGCCGGCCGGGAGGATGGTCACCTTGGCGACCGGGTCGGCGCGCTCGCACAGCGCGGCCATCAGGGCGTGCCCGGACTCGTGCACCGCGACGGCGTGCCGCTCCTCGGGCAGCAGCGCGTTGGAGGACTCCCGGCGGCCGAGCAGCACCCGGTCGCGGGCGGTGTCGAGGTCGTCGGCGGTGAGGGTGGCCCGGTCGGCGCGCACGGCGTTGATGGCGGCCTCGTTGACCAGGTTGGCGAGGTCGGCGCCGGAGAAGCCGGGGGTGCCGCGGGCGAGCCGTCCGAGGTCGACGTCCGGGGACAGGGTCTTGCCGCGGGAGTGCACGGCGAGGATGGCGGCCCGCTCGGCCTGGTTGGGCAGCGGGACGGTGACCTGCCGGTCGAAGCGGCCGGGGCGCGTCAGGGCCGGGTCGAGGGCGTCCGGGCGGTTGGTGGCGGCGATGACGACGATGCCGGTGCTCTGGTCGAAGCCGTCCATCTCGGCGAGCAGCTGGTTCAGGGTCTGCTCGCGCTCGTCGTTGCCGCCGAACCGGGTGCCGCCCGCGCGCCGGCCGCCGACGGCGTCGATCTCGTCGATGAAGATGATCGACGGTGCGCGTTTGCGGGCCTCGTCGAAGAGGTCGCGGACCCGGGAGGCGCCGACGCCGACGAACATCTCCACGAAGCCGGAGCCGGTCACCGAGAGGAAGGGCACCGAGGCCTCGCCGGCGACCGCCCGGGCCAGCAGGGTCTTGCCGGTGCCCGGCGGCCCGACCATGATCACCCCACGTGGCCCCTTGGCCCCGGCGGCGGCGTACCGCTCCGGGCTGCGCAGGAAGTCGACCACCTCGCTGACCTCCTGCTTCACCCCCTCGTACCCGGCCACGTCGGCGAACCCGGTGTCCGGCCGCTCGGCCTCGATGATCTTGGCCCGGGACCGCCCGATGGCGCTCAGACCGCCGCCCAGCGAGCGGGCGGCCATCCGGCCGGACCAGAGGAAGAGCGCACCGAAGATCAGCAGCGGCAGGAACAGCAGCAGGGTCGACCAGATCGAGCCACTGCTGCTCCGGCTGCCGGTGACCGTCACGTGGTGGTCGGCGAGCGCGCCGCTGAGCTGGGAGGTGTCCAGGGCGGTGGGGATCTGGCTGGTGAAGTGGGTGCCGTCCTTGAGCGTGCCGCTCACCCCGCCGGTGTCGCTGACGTTCACGGTCTGCACCTGGCCGGAGTCCACCCGGCTCACGAAGTCGGAGTAGCCGTAGCGCGTGCCGGGCTTGCCGGAACTGGAGAAGAGCACCAGCAGGAGCAGCGTGACCAGCACCGCGACGGGCAGCAGCCAGCGGCGCCACGACGGCGGGGGCGGAGCTTTGGCCGGACCGCCGGGGCCCTGGTTCCGGCCCTGGCCGGGGCCCTGATCGGGGCCCCGGTTTCGGCCCTGGCCGGGGCTCGGTCCTCGCGGCTGGCCCCAGCTCTGCCTCGGGCGCGGGCCCGGGTCGGAGTCGCGGTCGGCGCCGGGGCCGGGTCCGGGACCGGGGTCGGCGCCGGGGCTGGAACCGGGACCGGGTGGAGTCGCGGAGTGACGGACAGCGCGCAGCCGGATTCGTACGATCATCCACGCTCACCGCCTCTCGGGGGGCCCGAACAGCCTCCGCCCCTCCATGGTCGGACGGTCCGGGCCCGGACGGGAGCCCGAAGGGGGTGGCAACGGTCCACTCGGGGGAGAACGACCCGCTCGGCGCCACGGCCCGCAGCGCCGGATCGGGCTCGGGCGGCGGACTCGGGCGTCGGGCTCGGCGTCGGCACGGGAGGCGGACTCGGGCAGGTCGAAGGCCGGTCCGGTACGTGGGGGCGGGCCGTCGCGAACGGTTCGCGGAAGCCGGCCGGGCGCTTCCACCGCACCCGGCGAAGCCTTCGCCCGGCCGCTCCGGCCGACGCGGCCGCGTCCTCGACGGCCCTTCGACCCGCGTCCTCGGCCGCCCCCTCCGACCGTCCCCCGCCGGCCGCTTCTTCGGCCGCTCCTCCGGGCGCGCTCAAAGATCCTCGGGCCGTGCGGAGTTGGCGATCGAGCCGCCCACCAGGACGCTTCGTGACCTAGAGTAGCCGCATGGTCAACGAGGAACTGCCAGCCCTGCACAAGACGCCCGAGGCCGCCGTGGAACCCCGGGCCGGGGACAGCGACCGGGAGGCGGTGGCCGAGCAGTTGCGGGTCGCCGCCGGTGACGGCCGCATCGACCTCGGGGAATTGGAGGAGCGGCTCGACCGCACCTACGCCGCGCGGACGTACGGCGAACTCGACATCCTGGTGGCCGACCTCGGCGGCCGGGTGGAGGCCCGGGAGGCGTCCGCGACGGAGGAGGTCCTCACGCTCCGGCCCCGGATGAACAACATGGTGCAGAGCGGCCGCTGGTCCGTGCCCCGCCGGATCGTCGCGGAGACCAAGATCTCGCTGCTCACGGTCGACTTCACCGAGGCCGTGTGCCCCCACAAGGAGATCACGGTCGAGGCGTCCACTGGCATGGGCCACATCCGGCTGATCGTCCCGCGCGGCTGGGGCGTACGGATCGACCCGTCGAGCACCAACACCGGAAACATCGTCAACAAGGCCGCCGAGCAGGCGGAGCCGGGCGCCCCGGTGCTGACCGTGATCGGCCACCCCCGGTCGGGGCCGATCAGGATCAAGCAGCGCCGCCGGGGCTGACGGGCCGGAGGCCGGGCCCGCGGCGGTCCTCCGTGCGGGCACCGAGGGGGCTCGGTGCGGGCACGGCGAGGGCGCGGCGCGGCCTCCGCCGGGGTGGCTCAGGAGAAGTCGAGCCCGCCCGTCCGGGTCCGCTTGAGCTCGAAGAACTTCGGGTACCCGGCCAGCAGCCGCACGCCCTCGAAGACCCGTACGGCGTCCTCGCCGCGCGGGATGGCGCTCAGCACCGGGCCGAAGAAGGCAACGCCGTCCACGTGGATGGTCGGCGTGCCGACCTCCTCGCCGACCGGGTCCATGCCCTCGTGGTGGCTCTTGCGCAGGGCCTCGTCGTACGCGGTGCTGTTCGCCGCCTCGGCCAGCTCCTCCGGCAGCCCCGCTGCCACGAGCGCCTCGCGGATGACGGCGTCGTCGGCCTCGCGGTCCTGGTCGTGCAGTCGGGTGCCGAGCTCGGTGTACAGCTCGCGCAGCACCTGCGGACCGTGCTGTTCGGCGGCGGCGATGCAGACCCGCACGGGGCCCCAGCCGGTGGTCATCAGGCGCTGGTAGCGCTCGGGCAGGTCGGTGCGGCCCTCGTTGAGGACGGACAGGCTCATCACCCGGAAGTTCAGGTCGAGTTCGCGCTGCCGATCGACCTCCAGGATCCACCGGGAGGTTATCCAGGCGAAGGGGCAGACGGGGTCGAAGTAGAAGTCGACCTTGACGGTGTCGCTGTCGGCCCGGTGGCCGTTGCCGAGGTGCTGGTCAACGTGCTGGTCGAGGTGCTGGGCAAGCTGCTGGGCGGGCGCGCCGGTCGTCATATCGTTCGTCACATCGTTCGTCACACCGGAGAGGCTAGTGGACCGAGTGGCCCACTCTCCAGAGCCAATCGACAGCTGCCGCAGTGGGCCACTTTCCCGCCGCCCGGCCACTCAGCCGCACGTCGTCCCGTCCGCCGGCACCGTGCCGTCCAGCAGGTAGGCGTCCACGGTCTGCTTCAGGCACGGGTTGCCGGTGTTGTAGCCGCCGTGCCCCTCGCCCTGCAGGGTGACGGTGACGCCGACGCCCGCGCCGAGCTGCTGCGCCATCGTGCGGGCGCCCTCCACCGGGGTCGCCGGGTCGCCGGTGGTGCCGATCACCAGGACCGGGGCGGCGCCCGGCGCGGAGACGTCCGGGTGGGCGGCCCTGCCCGGGACGGGCCAGCCGGTGCAGGCGGTCAGGCCCCAGGCGGTGAAGGACCCGAACACCGGGGAGGCGGCACGGAACTGCGGAAGCTGCTGCTGCACGTCCTGGTCGGAGTAGCGCTGCCGGGCGTCCACGCAGTTGATCGCCCGGTTCGCGGCGTTCAGGTTGGTGTAGTGCCCCTGCGCGTCTCGCCCGTTCAGCGCGTCGGCGAGCTGGAGCAGCGTGTCGCCGGTCCCCAGCTCCATCGCCTCGGTGAGCCCGGTGGCCAGCGCGGGCCAGGTCTCCTGGCTGTACAGGGCGGCCGCGATACCGGTGACGGCCAGGCTCTCGGTGAGCTGCCGCCCCTGCTTGGTGGGCAGCGGCGACTGCGCCAGCTTCTGCACCAGTGCCTCGACCTTCGCGCTGCCGTCCTCGCCGCCCGCACCGGTCGGGCAGGCGGTCCCGGCCTGGGCGGCGCAGGCCTTCATGAAGTCGCCGAGGGCGAGCTGGAAGCCCTGGGCCTGGCCGAGCGCGGACTGCTGCGGGTCCTTGGTCGGGTCGACCACCGAGTCCAGCACCATCCGTCCGACCTGCTGCGGGAACAGGTGCGCGTAGACGCCGCCGAGCTGGGTGCCGTAGCTGATGCCGAAGTAGGAGAGCTTCTGGTCGCCCAGCACCTGCCGCATCAGGTCCAGGTCGCGCGCCGCGCTCTCGGTGTCCACATACGGCAGCACCGCGCCGGAGTTGTGCTCGCAGGCGGCGGCGAAGCCCGCGTTGTCGGCGTCCAGGACCTTCACCGCTTCGGGGGTTTCGGGGGTGCTGTCGGCGGCGGTGGCGGCGTCCATCGCCCGGTCGTCCAGGCAGGTCACCCCGGCGCTGGCACCGACTCCGCGCGGGTCGAAACTCACCAGGTCGTAACGGGAGTTGAGGGAGCTGTAGCTCGCGGCGAGGGCGGGCAGGGTGGCCACGCCGGAGGCACCGGGGCCACCGAAGTTGAACAGCAGCGAGCCGATCCGGTGCTCCTCGTCCTTGGCCCGGCTGCGGATCAGCGCGAGGTCGATCGTCGTACCGTCCGGCTTGCCGTGGTCCAGCGGGGCCTTGAGGGTGGCGCACTGCCAGTCCTCGGTGGCGGGCGCGGTGCCGCTGCCCTGGGCGCTGGTGGGGGCGGAGCAGGCGTGCCAGTCCAGCTGTTGGGCGGCCGCTCCGGTGGCGGCGCCGGTCCCCGTCCCCGCGCCGCCGGGCGCGGAGGTGGGCGCGGGCTCGGCGGCGGAGGAGCCGTCGCCCTGGCAGCCGGTGGCGGCGGTGAGCAGCAGGGCGGCCAGGCCGAACGCTCCGGCGCCGCGGACGACGGTGTGCATGGGGTGGGTCCACCTCTCGGGTCGGCCGGGCACCCGGTACGCGGCCTCGGGCCGGCCGGACGACGCCCCGGCGCTCGACGGGCCGGCGTACGCCCGGCGCTCGGTTCGTCGACGCACCACAGACCCTAGGGGCCGGATCCCGCGGATGCCTGGTGGAACCCCCTGGACGGGGGCGTGCGCCGAACCGGATTCCACCGGCCGACCGGGTGAAGGACGGGGCCGCACGGCCCGACTGCGGAGGCGCTCGCGACGACGGTGGGGGCGCGTCTCCCCGGCCCCCTCCCTGCCCTGGCCCTGCCGATCGGCAGGGCCAGGGCAGGGAGTGCGCCTCGGGAACCTCCCGATCGGCACATGTGCGACGAGCAGCCGGCGCGCAAGGATGACGGCCATCGGGGCCCCGCCGGTGGGGCCCGGAAAGGAACCCTGCCGTGACCACCCTGTTCCTGTCGCTTCCGCGCCCGCCGCTCCCGTTCCTGTCGCTCCCGTTCCCGCAGCTCCCGTTCCCGCCGCTCCCGCGTCTGCCGTTCGCCCTGCTCTCCGTCCGCCGGGTCCTCCTCCGCGCCCGCGTCAACGCTTCGCGGGCCGTCGGTGCCGCGGATCGCCGGCGCGGCACCCCCTCAGCGCAGCGCCATGCCCGGGGTTCCCCGCACCGCGTACGCCGGCAGGCGCAGCCCGCCGAGGGCGGCCCGGGGCAGGCTCAGCCCGAAGCGCCGCTCGACGGCACCGAGGGCGCGGCGGCGGGCGTCCCCTTCGGGCTCGCGCCCGGGGTCGCGGGGGGTCACGCCGTCGGCCTCCAGGACTCCGGCGGCGACCAGGTCCGGCACCAGCAGGTCCGGCTCCTGGCCCCAGCGCCAGCGTTCCTCGCCCAGGCCGAAGCCGCACAGCACGGCGCCGTCCCGGGCGTAGTCGAGCAGGGCCGGCCGCTGCTCCGGCATCGGGCGGAAGTGCACCACCTCGACGCCGTCGCGCGCTATCTCGATGAGCAGTTCGCCGCCCGTGGAGTCGCCGTACTCGATCGCGAACGACCAGCCGGCGCACTCGCCGACCCGGATCACACCGTCGCCGTCGTCACCGGGGCGGTAGACCTCGATGTCCAAGTCCCGGATCTCGGTGTCGCTGATCGGCTCGGTCGCGGTGGCCGGGTCGGCGCCCATCCGGCGGGCGAGCTCCTGGGGCGTGATCCCCCGGGCGAAGACGACGCCGCCGACCTCACCGTCCGGGTCGGGTCCGGCCGTTGACGGCCGGCCGGTCGACCGGCGCCCCGTTGACGGTCGGCCCGTGGCCGGCCGGCCGATGTCGGCGAGCCACTGGATGCCGTCCCCGTCCTGTCCCACTCCCCCGTGCGTGCCGTCGGTCATGCCGCCCTCCCCTCGCGCATGGCCTGCGGTGACCGGGCGCGCAAGTGGGCACCCTAACCGACCCTGCCGACACCCGGCCGCCGGTCGCCGGATCACTGCCGGAACCGGCCGTGCGCGGGCCGACAACCACCCCTGATCGATCGGAAGGAGGCCGATCCGGAATCGAACCCACCCGGCCCGCACGGCCGTTCACCGGGCGCCGCCGTTCACCGGGCCCCGCCGTTCACCGGGCCCCGCCGTTCACCCGGCACCTGCGCGGCCCGGCTCCCCGAGCACTCACCCGGACCCGGCGGGCACCTTCCGGCCCACGGCTTCGAACAGCAGCTTCGCGGCCACCGTCGCCCCGTCGGTGCGGATGCCGCCGGCCACGGCCCCCGCCCGCGCCCGGGTCCCGGGCTCCAGGGCCGTACCGAGCGCGGCGGAGAGCGAGTCCACGGTCGGCGTCCGGTCGAGGTGGGCCGCGCCGATGCCCAACTCGGCGACCCGGGCGGCCCAGTACGGCTGGTCGGCAATCCGGGGGACGACCACCTGCGGCGCGCCCGCCACGGCCGCGGTCGTCGTGGTGCCGGCGCCGCCGTGGTGGACGACGGCGGCCACCCTGCGGAACAAGGCCTGCTGGTTCACCTCGCCGACGACGTGACAGTCCTCGCGGTCGTCGATCGGGGCGAGCCCGGCCCAGCCACGGGCGAGCAGCACCCGGCGGCCGTGCGCACGGCTCGCTTCGACGGCCACCCGCGCGATGCCCTCCGGGGCGTACGCGGCCATGCTGCCGAAGCCGACGTACACGGGCGGTTCACCGGCGTCCAGGAACACCTCCAGGTCGGCCGGGAGCGGGCGGTCGTCGGGGAGGATCCACGCCCCGGTCGGCACCACGTCGAGTTCCGTCATGCCCTCCGACGGGCACAGGGTCGGATCCGCCGCCAGCCACGGCCGCTCGGTGAAGACGTGGTCGCGGACGTTCTCCACCGGCGGCAGACCGATGGCCGCCCGGTGGTCGTTGAGCGCCTCCCGGTACAGCCCGTTGACCCGCTGGGCGTCCTGCTCCCAGAGCTTCCGGTAGTCGGTCTCGTCCTGCGGGGACGGCGTGCCCGGCCGCCGACCGGGCCGGAAGTGCCGCGAGGGCAGTCCGAAGATGTGGAAGCAGGCCAGCACGTAGTGGAGGCCGAGCTTCTCCGCGACGTCCCGCGCCCCGGCCGGCATCAGGCCGGTCGCCAGCAGCACGTCGCAGCCCTCGGCCGCCGCGGTCAGCGTCTCGAACCTCGCGGCGACCAACTCGCGGGCCAGCCGGAACGCGTCCTCCGCGGTCGGCGGCTTCGGACCGGCGACGATCGAGCGCACCGACGGGCCGAGCGGCACCAGCGGCACCCCGGCCCTCGCCAGCAGGGCCGCGAACTCCTCGTCCGGCGGCGCGCACACCCGTACCTCCGCGCCGAGCCCCCGCAGCGCCGCCGCCAGCCCCGCCAGCGGCTCGACATCCCCGCGCGATCCCCATGTCGTCATCAACACGCGCATTTCACGACTCCCGTTTCCGCAGGTCATGGCCTTACGGTCGGGATTCTGCGCCACAACGGGGGCCTTGCCGCAAGCCCCGGGTCACGCTGTAGCTTGATAGTGGCAGGAGGATCGACTCTCCTTGCCGTTTCCTTTGGCCGCCCGGTCCCACCCGCTCCCCCGAACCGGCCGAACTGGCCGAACCGGCCGAACCGGCCGAACCGGCCGCACCGGCCGGCCACCCGCGATGAGCGGGCGGCCAGGCGGGCGGGCAGGCGGGCGGGCGACCGGCAGCCCGGCACACCGCCGCGCGCTACACGCCACGCCGACGCATCAGTACCCCGTACAGCGCCGCGGCCACCACCACACCCGCCGGCAAGGCCAGATCCACCCCGGCCAACGCCGCCAACGGACCCGTGTAGAGCGTGTCCACACCGAGCGCCGCTGCCGTGACGCCGCCCGCGAGGGCGATGGCGCCGGCCGGGTTGACACCGGCGCGGTACCAGAAGGGACTGCCGGGGCTCTCGTCGCCGAGGGCACGGCCGTCGTAGCGGTTGCGGCGCAGCAGGATGTCGGCGGCGTAGACGGCGGTGCTGGGGCCGAGGAGGACGACGGTCAGCTGGAGGACGTTGCTGACGGTGTCGAGGAAGTTGGAGACCAGCAGGGCGTACAGCGTCAGCGAGACCGCGACCGCGCCGTCCACCAGCACGCTGAGGGTGCGGCGGATGCGGATGCCGACGGCCTGGAGGGCGAGGCCCGCGCTGTAGGCGGTGAGGGCGTTGACGGCGATGGTGCCGACCACGAGGGAGAGCAGGAACACGGGGTTGAACCACCCGGGCAGGATCTGCCGGAGGGCGGCCTGCGGGTCGGTCATGTCGACGGCGGTGGCGCCGAGCACGCCGAGGCCGCCGACCACCACGCTGGGCAGGAAGCCGCCGAGGGCCGTCCAGCCGAGGACCGCTCGCGGGGCGGTGGTCGCGGGCAGGTAGCGGGAGAAGTCCGCGCTGGTGGTGTACGAGAGCGGGCCGGAGGCGATCAGGGTGACGCCGGCCAGGAGGGCCGCCCAGAGCCGTCCGCCGGTGAGCGGTTCGGGCTGGCTCCAGGCGAGGTCGGCGTGGGTGACGATCGCGTAGCCGACCACCGCGAACGCCGCTGTGAGGGCGAGGGTGATCGGCAGGTAGAGCCGGACGATCACGGCGTGCCCGTACACGCTGATGGTGAGGGTCAGCACGACGATCGCGATCACGATGGTGATCTTGATCGGGGTGGTCGGGGTGATTCCCGCCTCCTCGGCGAGCGAGAAGGCGGCGACGGCTGCCGCGGCGAGGTTCAGCGCGAAGTAGCAGACCGAGATCATCCAGCCGGTGACGGCGTTGTTCACCCGGTTGCCCCGGATGCCGTACATGGCGCGGGTGATCACCTCGCTGGGCGCGCCGGCGGCCGGTCCGGAGGTCGCGAGCAGGCCGGTGCCCAGCCAGAACAGGTTGCCGAGGACGACCACGGCGAAGGCCTGCCAGAGGTCGAGGCCGCTCAGGACGAGGGCGCCGCCGACCACCAGGTTGAGGTAGTTGACGCTGGCCGCGGCCCAGACCGGGAACAGTTCGCGGGCGCGCCCGCGCCGCTCGGTCTCGGGGATGTGGTCGATGCCGTGGACCTCGACCCGGCCGCCCCGTTCCTGCTGGGGCGGGGCGGCCGGGTGCGGGGGCAGGTCCGGGGAAGTGCGGGGGTGGTCCGGGAGCGTGGACGCCATTGGGGGCCCTCCGTGGGGGTGTCGTGCCCACCTGCTTGCTTATTGGTCGCACACTCAATAGCATCCGGATCATGACGTCAAGCGTTCAGCGCAAACGGGTTCGCAAGTCCCCCGAGGACCGCCGGGCGGAGATCGTCGGCGCCGCGGCCGAGGTCGCCCTCACCGAGGGACTGGAGTGCATCACCCTGCGCCGGATCGCCGAGCAACTCGACGTCCGGCCCGGCCTGATCAGCCACTACTTCCCCGCCGTCGAGGACCTCGTCGCCGAGGCCTTCGGCAGCGCCGCCACCGCGGAGCTGGAGGCACTGCTGCCCACCGAGCCGCCGGACGGGTCCGCGCTGCGACACCTGGCGCGCTTCTTCGCCCGCACCACCGGCCCGTCCTACGACGACATGAGCCGGCTCTGGCTCAACGCCCGCCACCTCAGCCGCTACCGCCCCGTCCTGCGCGAGCGCGTGCTCGACCAGGAGAACGGCTGGCGCGGCCGACTCGGCGGTGTCATCGCCACCGGGGTCGAGCAGGGCGAATTCCGCACCGACGACCCGGTGCTGACGGCCGTTCGGATCCTCGTCGTGATCGACGGCCTGGCCGTCCACGCCAACACCGGACTGCGCGACCACCCGTCCTCCGTCACCCGGCTCGCCGCCGCCACCGCCGAACGCGAACTGGGCCTGGCCGACGGCACGCTGAACCCCGCGGACACCACGAGCCCGGCGGACGCGCCCACGCCCCCCGCTCCCGCCCCGGTCGCCGAGCAGTCCTGACCGAAGCCTCCGCACCCCCGCAACCCCACCCCGCCCCCACCCGCAGCACCGCTGGAGCCGAAGTGCGCACCTCCCTGGTCCTCCTCTCCGCCCGTCTGCTCGACCCCGCCTCGGGCGGTTTCCTCCCGCAGACCGCCCTCGCCGTCGTGGACGGCCGGATCGCCGCCCTCGGCGACGACCGCACCGTCCGCGAACTCGCCGACCCCACGACCACGGTGATCGACCTCAAGGGCGCCGTGGTCACCCCCGGCCTGGTGGACGGCCATCTGCATCCGGTCACCGGCGCCGAGCTCACCCACGGCCTGGACCTCTCCGCCTGCACCGACCTGGCCGGCGTCCGCGCCGCCCTCGCCGCCGAGGCCGCGCGCCTCGCCCCCGGCGCCTGGCTGCACGCCTGGGGACTGGACCCGAACGTCTTCGGCGACCGTCCGGTGGAGTCCGCCGCCCTCGCGTCCGTCCTGGACGGAGTCCCGGCGCTGCTCCAGCTCTTCGACGCCCACTCGATGCTCGCCAGCCCGCGCGCCCTGGAGCTGGCCGGCGTGGACGGCCCACGCAGCTTCGACCAGGCCGCCGAGGTGGTCTGCGACGCCGAGGGCCGCCCCACCGGCCTGCTGCTGGAGGACGCCGCCTGTGAACTGGTCGAGCGCGCCGCCCCCCGGCCCACCCGCGCCGAGCGCCGCGACCGCCTCGCCCTCGCACTGCGCGCCATGGCCGCCACCGGCCTCACCGGCGGCCACGCGATGGACGCCAACGGCGACAGCCTCGACCTCTACGCCGACCTGGACGAGGCGGGCGAGCTGCCGCTGCGGCTGCGCGTCGCCCCCTGGTGCCAGCCCGGCGTGGACGCGGACGGGCTGCGCGCGCTGATCGCGCAGCAGGACCGGGGCGGTCGGCTCTGGCGGGTGGACGGCGTCAAGCTGTTCATGGACGGCACGATCGACAACGGGACGGCCTGGCTGGAACGCCCGGACTGCCACGGCGAGTCCACCCACGCCTTCTGGCCGGACCCGGCGCACTACACCCACGTCATCGGGGAGCTGCACCGCGCCGGGGTCCCGACCGCCACCCACGCGATCGGCGACGCCGCGGTCCGGCACGCGCTCGACTCGATCGAGAAGGCGACGACGAGCGAGCCGGCGAACGCGGCAAGGAACGCGGCGGCGAACGGGGGCACGAGGCCCGGGACCTCCCCCGTGCGGCACCGGATCGAGCACATCGAGACCGTTCCGGACCCGGTGGTCCGGCGGTTCGCCGAGCTGGGCGTGGTCGCCTCCATGCAACCCACCCACTGCTGCGACTTCACCCGCGCCGACCACACCGACAACTGGTCCCGCCGCCTCGGCGAGGAGCGGGCCGACCGCGCGTGGCGCTGCCGCGACCTCTGGGACGCGGGCGCCACCGTCGTCCTCGGCTCGGACTGGCCGATCGCCCCCTACCCGCCGCTGGGCGTCATGGCGGGCGCCCGCCACCGCCGCCCCACCCGCGACCTGAGCCAGGCCCCGCACAACCCCGGCCAGGCACTCACCGCTCTGGAGTCGCTGCTGGCGATGACCGCCAACGCCGCCCGCGCGGCCGGTGAGGAGCAGCTGGCGGGCCGGATCACCGTCGGCCACCGCGCCGACCTCACCGTGTTCGCCGCCGACCCGCTCACCACCCCGGCCACCGAACTGGCCGACCTCCCCGTCCTGCTGACCGTCCTGGACGGCCGTCCCACCCACCGGTCCACCTCGCTCTGAACCGGCCACCCGGGTGGCGAACGCCCGGCGGCTGAACCGCGCAGCCCCCGCACTCCGTTGTCTTCTGCTTCCGTTGTCCGTACGGTGGTCCCGCGCTCCGACCCGCCCCGCCGGGAGCGCCGGACCTCCCGGGGGTTGTCCCCCCACCGGATCCGGTGGTGTTCCCCAGCGCGTCGCCGCCCCCCGGTGATCGACGATTCGTTGGCCGGCATTCGTCGGCGAACCAATCGCACCCATCGAACCTGCTGCCCGAATCGTCGAATTGACGGATCGGTGGACCGCCGGACCGATGGCTCGAGGAACCGAGGAGCAGCCCGACATGACCGCACACAGCGAGGAGCGCGGCAAGCGCATCGACCGACGCGCCCTGCTGACCGCCACCGCGGCCGCCGTGACCGCCACCCTGCTCGCCCCCGCGGCCCGCGCGGACCAGTCGAGGAGCGCCGACCAGCCGGACAGCGCAAGCAGGACGGACCGTCAGTTCTCCACCGTGGTCCGGGAACTGGGCGCGATCGCCCACCCGCTGCGGTCCACCGAACCCACGGGCCGGACCACCGACCTGCGGCCGCTGGGCACGATGATCGGCGACGCCACGGTGGTGGGGCTCGGCGAGGCCACGCACGGCGCGCACGAGTTCTTCACCTTGAAGCAGCGGGTGCTGCGCCACCTGGTCGAGGAGAAGGGGTTCACCACCTTCGCCCTGGAGACGAGCTGGTCCAGCGGCCTGCGGATCGACGACTACGTCCAGGGCCGCACCGGCGGCAACGCCCGGCAGCTGGTGAAGGACACGATGGGCACCTCGCCCTGGGAGCGCGAGGAGTTCGCCGACCTGATCGACTGGATGCGCGACCACAACCGTGAACACCCGCTGCGCCCGGTCCACTTCCTCGGCGACGACCTGAACTTCCCCGCGATCGGCGACCAGCTCTTCGACCGGGTGACCGCCTATGTGCGCGAGGCCGCCCCCGGGTCGCTGCCGCGGCTGGAGCAGCTGTACGCCGGCCTGCGCCCCTTCGACGACGCCATCGGCTACGTCACCACGCGGCCGCTCGCCGAGCGGCGGCAGAACGCCGTCGTGGCGCAGCGGACGCTGGAGCTGGTCACCGCCGCCGGGCCCGCGGCCGGAGCCGGGGCCGGGGGCAAGGAGGACGAGGCGTACGCGTGGGCGGTGCAGAACGCCCGGAGCATCGCCCTGACCTTCGCCTTCAGCGCGGTGAACCTGGAGGACACCGCCGACGTGGCCGCGATGCAGCAGCTCCGCGACCGGGCGATGACCGACAACACCCTCTGGTGGCAGCGCCGCACCGGCGGGAAGGTGCTGCTCTCCGCGCACAACGGCCATGTCGGGTACCGGAGCAGCGACCCCGAGCTCTACCCCAGGACCCAGGGCGAGTACCTGCGCGACGCCCTCGGCACGGGCTACGTCGCCATCGGTCTCACCTTCGGCCGCGGCTCGTTCCTCACCAAGGACTCCCCGTTCGCCCCCGACTGGAAGAAGGTCACCGTTCCCCCGGCCACCGCCGGAATGAACGAGTACGTCCTCGACCGGGTGCGCCCCCGCGACTACTACGTCGACCTGCGCTCCGCCCCGCCGGCCACCCGCTCCTGGCTGGACACCGCCCGCCCGACCTACGACGCCGGGACGGAGTTCCGCAGCGACCCGCTGCCGCGTCTGGCGATCGGCCCGGCCTACGACGCCCTGGTCCACCTCCACGAGACCGGCGCGGCCCGCCTCCTCTGAGCGCCGGCTCCCGCTGTCGGTGGCCGCTGCTAGCGTGCCTCTCCGTCAGCACGGGTACGCGGGACGACGGACCGCACCACCGACGGGGAGGCACCAGCACGTGCGGGAAGTGACGCGTCACAGCGTGGTCCAGCAGCGGATCCGCGACGCCCTGGGGGACGTCCGCGGCCGGGCGCTCGGCCACTGGTACGACCTCGAGGACGAGTTGACCATCGGGTCGGTCCGCGCGATGGGCGAGGAACTGCTCGACCACGTCGCCGCCCTCTCCCTGGAGGACGGGGCCCTCACCGGAGCCGACGCCCGCGCGGCCCTGTGGACGGCGGCCGAGTGCGCCCTCGGCGTGCTCCAGCTCGGCTGCTTCCCCCGGGGCGACTTCGACGTCCCCTTCCCGTACATCGGCAGGACGCTGGACAGCGAGGACGTCCGCTTCGGCGCGGTCGTGGACTTCGCGCCCACGGCCGCGACCTGGGTGGAGGCTTTCGCGATGTGCCTGATCGGCGGTCTGCTGCCGCACCGCGACCGCATGCTCGGCCCGCTGCTCGTCGAGGACTACGCGCCCGCGGTCCGCGACGGCCTGCCCCACTCGGACCTGACGTCCGTCTCCGAGCCCGCGGACCTGGCCGGGATGGCGGCCCTCGGCTCGTACCTCTTCATCGTGGAGACGGAGCGGTCGCCGTGGATCGCCCCCGGTCCCGTCCCGCTCCGCAAGCCGGACGCCGACGAGCGCGCGGCCGCCGCCCGGGGCCTGGACGCCGCGGCCGGGGCGGCGCCCGGCGGGCTGAGCCCGGACCAGCGGCTGCTGCGGGTCCTGCTGGACGACGACCGGGCCGCCTTCGAGGAGGCACTCGCCGCCCGCCTCGCCCTCCACCGCGACAGCACGCCCGCGACGGCCCGGCCCCGCACCCTGCTCCCGGTCGTCCCGATCGCTCTCGCCGCCCTCGCGGTCCAGGCGCACGGGTGGGAGCTGGGCATATCCTCCGGCTACCTCCCGGCGACGCTGGTCGGCGCGGGCTGACCGATCCTCGAATCGACCGGCCCGCACCAGCCCCCGCCGGCCCCCAACAACCCGGACCGGCCCGCACACCGGCCCCCGCGGCACCGCTCAGCCCGTGAACCGCCCGTCCCGCGCCACCACCCGGCCCGCGCGGACCACCAGGTCGGGCCTCGGCAGGTCGATCACCACCTGCGGCAGGCACTCGCCCGTCACCAGCATGAAGTCGGCGGGCGAGCCGGCCGCCAGGGTGGCGACCGGCAGGTCCAGCAGTTCGGCGCCGCCGTCGGCCGCCAGCGCGAAGCAGTCGGCCAGCTGCTCGTCGGTGCGGGCGTCGGTGGTCCAGCCGAGCAGGTGGGCGCGGTGCAGCATGTCGGCGTTGCCGTACGGGCTCCACGAGTCGCGTACGCCGTCCGAGCCGAGCCCGACCCGCACCCCGTGCGCCCGCAGCTCGCGAAACGGCAGCACCTGGTGGGCCGAGGGCGCCACGGTGGTGAGGCCGACGCCGGATTCGGCCAGCTCGGCGGCGAGGTCGGCGAGCGAGGCGCCGGTCAGTTCGGGGACGCAGAAGGCGTGGCTGACGACCACCCGTCCGGCCAGTCCGGCCGCCCTGGTCCGCGCGGCGATGTCGCGCAGCGGGCCGAGGCCGCGCTCGCCCCGGTCGTGCAGGTGGATGTCGAGGCGCAGTCCGTGCTGTTCGGCCAGGCCGAACAGCAGCTCCAGCTGGGCGGGCCCCTCACCCTCGCCGCCCTCGGCCGGGGTGGCGTCGAAGCCCGCCGGGTCGATGCCACCGACGGCGTCGACCAGTCCGCTCGCCGCCGCCTCCGCGAGCAGCGCGCCCGCGCCGGGCGTCCGCCGGACGCCGTGCTGCGGGAAGGCCACCAGCTGGACGTCCAGCGCGCCGGCCAGCCGCTCGCGCACCTCGGCGAGCCCGGTCACCCCGGCCAGCCCGTACGCGGGCGCCACGTCCACGTGGGCCCGCACGGCGCGGGTGCCGCGCGCCACGGCGTGGCTCAGCAGCCGGTGGGCGCGGTCGGCGAGCGGGGTGCGCTGGTGCCGGTGGAGGTCGACGTCGCCCCGGACGTACTCGGGCAGTGAGCCGGCCGGGCGCCGGCTGTACCAGGGCTCGCCCCAGGCGGTCTTGTCGGGGTGGATGTGCGCGTCCACCAGGGTGGGCAGCGCGATCCGGCCACCGCCCTCGACCACCTCCGGCACCGCCCCGTCCGGCACCCGCTCGGCCAGCAGGCCGTCCACGACGACCAGGTCGACGGCCCGGTCGGCACCGTACGGGCGGACGTCCCGGAAGACGGTGACGGATGGCGTGGTCATGGGTTGCTCGCTCTCGTTCTGGTTCCCGAGGTGGTCCGGCTCCGTGGACGGATCCTGTCCGACAGGCAAAACGTCCTACCTTTCATTCAACAGTCTGTTTATCATCTCCGGGTCCCTGTCCCCCGTCCGGAGTCGCTCACGCATGTCCACACCACCGCCCGCCGCCACACCCAGGCCGCACCCACTGCACGTCCTGCGGGCCACCGTCTTCGCCATCGGCGCCCTGCTCCTCCTGGTCGGGGTGGGCGTACTGCTCCACCAACCGCTGCTGATCCCGCCGCTGGCCGCCAGCGCCGCGCTGGTGCACGGAGCGCCCGCGCTGCCGATCTCGCAGCCGCGCAACCTGATCGGCGGCCAGCTGATGTCGGCCCTGATCGGCTTCGCCACCCTGGCCGTCACCGGCAGCACCACCTGGGGCGCGGCCGTGGCCGCCGGGCTCTCGCTGGGCGCGATGATGCTCACCCACCTCTCGCACTCCCCGGCCGCGGCCACCGCCGTGATCGTGGTCCTGCAGGCCCCGCACCCCGTGCCCTTCCTCCCGCTGCTCGTCCTGGCCACCGTGCTGCTCGTCGTCATCGGCCTGCTGCCCGGCAGGATCGGCAGGCACCCGGTCCGCTACCCGGTGTCCTGGTGACGGCCACGCCGAACTGACGGCCGCGACCGCGGGGACGGCCACGACCGCGGCCACGGCCCCGGCGGTCCTCACGACCCCAGATACCTCAGCACCGCCAGCACCCGACGGTGGTCGTCCGGCGCCTGCGGCAGGTCGAGCTTGGTGAAGATGCTCGCGATCCGCTTGGCCACCGTGGCCTCGGTGACCACCAGCCGGCGGGCGACGGCCGCGTTGGAACGGCCCTCCGCGATCAGCGCCAGCACCTCGCGCTCCTTGGGGCTCAGGCGCTGCAGCGGGTCGTGCCGGCGGGTCAGCAGCTGGCGGACCACCTCCGGGTCCACCACCGTCCCGCCCCCGGCCACGTCGGTGAGCGCGGCGACGAACTCCCGCACCTCGCCGATCCGGTCCTTGAGCAGGTAGCCGGTGCCCGCGCCCCGGTCGCCGGCGGAGATCAGCTCCGCGGTGTACCCCTGCGAGACGTACTGGCTGAGCACCAGGACGGGCAGCCGCGGATCCTCCTCGCGCAGCCGGCGGGCCGCGCGCAGTCCGTCGTCGGTGTTGTCCGGGGGCATCCGGACGTCGACGACCACCACGTCCGGCCGGTGTTCCCGGACCGCCTCGACCAGGGCCGGGGCGTCGCCGACGGCGGCCGCCACGGTGTGTCCGAACCGCTCCAGCAGGGAGACCAGGCCCTCCCGCAGGAGCACCGAGTCCTCCGCGACGACTAACCGAAGTGCCGGCACGGGATCTCCACTCGCAGGACGGTCGGCCCACCGGCCGGGGAACGCAGGCACAGGGTGCCGTCGATGACGGCGAGCCGGTCGCTGATGCCCAGCAGGCCGGTCCCGGCGGCCGGGTCGGCGCCGCCGGCCCCGTCGTCCCGGATCTCCAGCACCAGCCCGTCCGCCGCCGCGCGGCCGTGCACCGAGGCGCGCCGGGCTCCGCTGTGCCGGACCACGTTCGCCAGCGCCTCGCAGACCACGAAGTAGGCGGCGGCCTCGACCGGGGCGGGCGGCCGCCCGGGCAGCGCGACGTCGACGTCCACCGGCACCGCCGAGCGGCCCGCGAGGTCCCGCACCGCCGGTTCCAGCCCCCGGTCGGTGAGGACCTGCGGATGGATGCCGTGGATCAGTTCGCGCAGTTCCCGCAGCGCCGTCCGCACCTCCTCCCGGGCCTCCCGGACCTGCCGGGCAGCGGCCGAGTCCTCGGGCAGGTCGAGACCGGCCAGGCCGAGCTTGACGGAGAGCGAGACCAGCCGCTGCTGCGCGCCGTCGTGCAGGTCGCGCTCGATCCGGCGCCGTTCCACCTCGTACGCGTCCACCAGCCGGGCCCGGGAGGCCACCACCCGGTGCAGCTCGTTCTCGGCGGGCTCCAGCACGGCCCGGGCGGTCACCGCCCGTACCCCCGCCCAGGCCGCCAGCGGGTAGGCCGCCACCGGGAGCAGCACGAGTCCGGCGAGCGGTCCGAGCCAGGAGGCGGTGGGGTTCGCAGTGGGCTGGAACGGGGCAGCCAGCAGGAACAGCGGGGTGCCGAGGCCCACCGCGACCAGTCCGAGGTCGATCCACCAGAGCAGCAGCAGGGAGACCAGCCCGTAGCCGAGGTCGCGCCGGGCCGCCGGCCCCCGGAACAGTTCGCGGGCACGTCCGCGCCGCCCCTCCGCCCCGCCCCGCGGCCCCGGCACCGACGGTACCGGCCCCGGCACCACCCGCCCCGACCGCACCCGCCCCGACGGCCCCGCCCCGGGCAGCACCAGCCGCAGCCGCCACCGCTCGTACCCGGTCACCGCCCGCCCCGCCAGGGCCAGCGGCGGCAGCACGACCGCCACCGCCAGGGGGCCCAGCCCGCCCCACAGCAGCACCGGCAGCGCCGCCAGCCCGGCCGCCGTCGCCCCCACCACGGCTCCCGCGAGCAGGAAGCCCAGCGCACGCCACGGCCACACGGAGCCGAGGAACGCCGACGGCCGCTGGGCCAGCGCCTCCAGGGTGTTGCGGACAGCGATCACCCTGCCGACCCTAGCCGCCGCCCACCGCCCGCCGCAGGGGTGCTGGCACTACCTCTGTTCTCGCCCCAACGCCCCTGCGCTCCCACACCGTTGACGGGTTGCCTGGGACCATGACGAACTCGACCGACACGGTCCTCCTGCGGGCCGTGACCAAGCAGTACGGCACCGGCGACCGCGCCGTCACCGCACTGGACGACGTGACCGTCGCCTTCCCGCGCGGCAGCTTCACCGCGGTGATGGGCCCCTCCGGCTCCGGAAAGTCGACGCTGCTGCACTGCGCGGCCGGCCTGGACCAGGTCTCCGACGGCACCGTGGTGATCGACGGCACCGAACTCGGCGGCCTGGACGAGACCCGGCTGACCCTGCTGCGGCGCGAGCGCCTCGGCTTCGTCTTCCAGTCCTTCAACCTGGTCTCCGCGCTGACCGCCGAACAGAACGTGGCCCTGCCGCTGCGGCTGGCCGGACGCCGCCCGGACCGGGCCGAACTCGCCACGGCACTCGCCGAGGTGGGGCTCGGCCACCGCGGCGGGCACCGGCCGAGCGAGCTGTCCGGCGGCGAGCAGCAGCGCGTCGCGATCGCCCGGGCGCTGATCACTCGGCCCGCCGTGCTGTTCGCCGACGAGCCGACCGGCGCCCTGGACACCCGTACCTCGCGTGAGGTCCTCACCCTGCTGCGCGGCATCGTCGACCGCCACCGGCAGACCGTGATCATGGTGACCCACGACCCGACCGCCGCCGGCTACGCCGACCGCGTCCTGCTGCTCGCCGACGGACGGATCGTGGAAGAGCTGCACGGCCGCAGCGGGGCCGCGGTCATCGCCGGCCGGATGGCCGCCCTGGAGGCCCCGGCATGCTGAGCCTCGCCACCGTCCGTGCCCGCTGGACGTCCCTCCTCGGCACCTTCGTCGCGCTCGGCCTGGGCGTGACGGTCCTGGCCATGACCGCCCTGGTGCTCACCTCGGCCGAACCGGAGGTGCCCCGACGCTACGCGGGCACCCGGGTCGTGGTGCAGAGCCCCGCCGTCGACCAGTCCGACGGCACCTTCACCCCGAGCCGGCCCTGGTCGCAGGAACGCACACGGGAGCTGCTGCGGGCCCTGGCCGCCGTTCCGGGCGTGGACCGGGCCGTGCCGGACCGCGCCTTCTACGCCCAGCCGGTGATCGACGGAAGGCCGGTGGGCGCCCCGAGCCCGGAACCGCGCGGCCGCAACTGGTCCGGCACCGCGTTCGGGCCCGAGCGGCTCGTCGCGGGCGGCCCGCCGGCCGACGAGCACCAGGTGGTGCTGGACGCCTCGCTGGGCCTGGCGCCCGGCTCGCCGGTCACCCTGCTCACCGCCGCCGGGCCGGCCCGCTACACCGTGTCCGGCACCGCGTCAGGAACGGTCCCCGGGACCGCCCCCGGGGCCCTGGATGCAGCCGCCCCCGGGACCGTCGACCCGCCGTCCCTCTACCTGTCCGACCGCGCCGCCGAGGCGCTCGCCCCCGGGGTCCGGGTGATCGGCCTGGTCACCGCGCCGCGCGCCGACGTCCCGGCGGTCGCCGCGGCCGCGGCCTCCGCCGTGGGCGGCGACGGGACGGTGCTGCACGGCGCCGCGCTCACCGCGCTGGAGGACAGGAGCGCCGAGAAGACCCGCTGGATCGGCCTGCAGATCCTGACCGCGACGGCCGGGCTGACCGCCTTCGTCTCCGTCTTCGTGGTCGCCTCCACCTTCGCATTCGCGATCGTCCAGCGGCGGCGCGAGTTCGGCCTGCTGCGCACCATCGGCGCCACCCCCCGTCAGATCGCGCGCACGGTGTACGCCGAGTCGCTCGGGGTGGGCGTCGCGGCCGGCGGCGCGGGCGTACTGCTCGGCGCGCTGCTGGCGCCCGCCCTGGGCGCGCTGATGGTCGAGGGCGGCCTGGAGCCGGCGGGATTCACCGTACGGTTCCGGGCGCTGCCGCTGCTCGGCTCCTTCGCGCTGGGCCTGGTGGTCGCGCTGCTCGGGGTCTGGTCGGCCTCCCGCCGGGCGGCCCGGACGGCCCCGCTGGAGGCGCTGCGCGAGGCCGCCGTCGAACACCGGCCGATGACCCGCGGCCGGTGGATCGCCGGCGGGGTGTCCACCGCCCTCGGCCTCGGGCTGGTGGTGGTCGCGGCCGGCAGCGAGTCCGACAGCATGATCAACAACGCCCTGTACGCGGCCATGGCGCTGATCGTCGGCCTCATGCTGTTCGCACCCGCCGTCCTCCCGCCGATCGTCCGCGCGGTCTGCCGGCCGCTGGCCGGGCTGCGCGGCGCGACCGCCGCGGTGGCCCGGGAGAGTGCGGTGACCGCCGTCCGGCGCACCGCCTCGACGGCCGCTCCGGTGCTGGTGACGGTGGGTTTCGCGGTGCTGATCGCCGGACTGTTCCAGCTGCGGGCCGGCGGCTACGCGCTGGAGGAGACCGTCCGGCAGCACGCCACCTCGGTGGTCACCCCGCAGGGCACACCCGGGCTCTCCGACGCCGCCGTGGCCGCCGTACCGGGCGGCGCCTCGCTGCTGCCCACCCGGCTCTACGCCGGCGGCACCGACCACGTCGGCGCGGTGGGGATGAGTGAGGCCGCGTTCCGCGGGGCCCGCGCCCGGATGACCGTCACCTCCGGCTCCCTGGACGGCCTGACCGGCGAGAACACCATGGTGGTCAAGGCCGGCACGGCCGCCTGGCTGGGCTGGACCACCGGCCACCGCGTCCCGGTCACCTTCGAGGACGGCAGTACCGTGGACGTCACGGTCGTCGCCGAGATCACCGACGGCTCCGCCACCGCGAGCGTGCTGCTGACCACCCGCACCGTCCGGGCGCACGACCCCTCGGCGCTCACCTCGGTCGTCCACACCGCCGGCGCCACCTCGTCGGCCGTCCTCGCCCCGCTCGGCGCCCGGGCGCTGAGCAGCGCCGAGTACGCCTCCCGCACCACCTCCGAGGACGACGCCCTGGTCCGGATCTTCCTGGTCGTCCTGATCGGTACGTCGCTCGGCTACAGCTGCCTGGCCGTAGCCAACACCCTGCTGATGGCCACCGCCCAGCGGGCCGGGGACTTCACGGTACTGCGGCTGTCCGGCGCGACCCGCCGTCAGGTGCTGCGGATCGTGGCCGTCGAGTCGACCCTGGTGGTCGGAATCGGTGCCGCGCTCGGCCTGCTGATCGCGGTGGTCACCCTGGCGGGCGTCCGCTCCGGCCTCTCCGCCCGGCTCGGCACCCGGGTCGACCTCGCCCTGCCCTGGTCGACCATGGCCCTCACCACCGGCCTCTGCCTGCTCCTGGCCCTGCTCGCCGGCGTGCTGCCGTCCCGGGCGGCACTGCGCCGGCCCGGTGCCCGACCGGCCGACTGACCGACTGACCGACCCACCACGCGGATCGGCTACTCCCAGTCGTCCGTTCCGCCCAGCAGTTCGACCAGCAGCAGGCCCGGGTCGTCCTGCTCGGCGTCCCACCGGTCGTAGGTCGGATCCAGCAGGATCATCACCGGGACCAGCCACGACAGCCGGTAGCGGAACACGACCGGCGGCCGGTCCGGTCGGCGGACGGTGAGGCGACAGCGCACGAGACCGGAGTGCCGGATCTCGGTCCGGTCGTCCACCACCGTGGACCAGTCGTCGATGTGCAGGATCCGCTCACCGTCCACCTCCCGCACCACGGCGAGCAGCCGACCGAGCTGTCCCGCCCAGAGGACCTCGGAACCCGCCCAGCTCACACGTGCCACCTCACCGCTCCTTCCGCCCGGCCCGGGCCCCTCGCTCCGCCGGTGCCGTGCCTTGATGCCTTCGAGGGTGACGGACATCGGCCTGCCCGCCCGACGTCACCGCTCCCGCACGTCGACATGCGCATCGTGAACATGCGCATCGACGTGAACGGCAGCCTGGACATCGATGTGCGCACCGGCGCGCACATCGCCTTGCATGGATGCGGGTCGACACCCGCCCGTGCCCCCGCCAGGGCGTCCGGAACGCCGGCGAGGACAGCGGGCGGGTTGCCGCCCTGGGCCCTGGATCGATGATCGATCCCGCGGAACATCCAAGTCAATCCGCCGATTTACTGGGGCACCCCCAAGCGATACCTTGGGTCTCCGTGACCATCGACGACCTCCGCGTCTTCGCCGCGGTCTGCCGGGCCGGCTCGCTCAGCGCCGTCGCCCGCGACCTGAACCGCACCCAGTCCGCCGTCAGCCAGCACGTGAAGCGGCTCGAACGGGAGCTCGGCCTCGCCCTGATCGAGCGCCACCCGCGCGGGGTCGTCCCCACCCGGGCGGGGAGCCTGCTGCGCGCGGCGGTCGCCACCGGGCTCGGCAGCATCGACCACGCACTGCACCGGATCGCCGAACTCGCGCGCGGCGAGGGCGGATCCGTACGGATCACCACCGGGGCCACCAGCATCCGGCACTTCATGTCCGCGGCCGTGGTGGACTTCCGGCGGCGCTTTCCCCAGGTCAGCCTGGAGTTCCAGACGGAGGTCTCCAGTCGCAGCTGCCTGGAGTCGCTCAACGCCGGCCGGGTCGACCTCGCCTGGATCACCCTCGGCGTCCCGGCCCGGGGCATCGACCAGCGGCCGGTGGTCGACCTGCCCTGGGTGCTCGCGGTCGCGGCGGGCGACCCGCTCGCCGGCCGGGCCCGGATCTCGCCCGCCGACCTCCAGGACGCCCGGCTGATCGGGCTGCCGCAGAACTCCGTCTCCCGCTCCCAGGTCGAGGCCTGGCTCGGCAAGTCGGGTGTCCGGCCGGTCTTCGACACCAGCGTCGCGGACTGGGACACCGCGATCCTGCTCGCCGAACTCGGCCTCGGCCACGCCGTCGTCCCCGCGCTCCCGCAGTGGCAGGGTCCCGGCCACCCCGGCCTGCGGCTGCTCCCGCTGCCCGACCTGCCCGCCCTCACCGCCGGCTGGGCCGTCCGGGACTGGGAGAACCTCGGCCCGCTCGCCCGCGCCTTCGCGGACACCGTCGCCGCCCACTGCGGTCGCGAAACCACCCCGCCGGCCGTCGGAGCGGGGAGGGACTGACCCGGCGACCGGCCGCCGCTACCCCTCGTCCTGCCGGGCTGTCAGGTCCCCTGCCGACAGGACGCCTCCGACCGGCATCCACACCCTGTCCCGGGAGGTCGCCGTCCGCAGCGGGGCGAAGTCTTCCGGCAGGACGTCCAGCAGGCTGCGCACGCGGTCCCCGCCCCGCACGGCGAGCGCCGCCTCGCAGCGCAACTGCCTCGGCAGCTCCGGGCGGTGGGTCAGCTCGTGCCACAGCGCCGGCCGCAGCCAGTGCTGTCCCTGCGGATCGGCATGGGCCCGCACCCACGCCCGGCCCAACCGCTGGGAGAGGCCGAGCCCTTCCGCCCGTTCCTGCAGCCACAGGAGCGTGGGTGTGTCGATCACCTTGACCTCGCCGGGGAGGTCCTCGTACCGGTCCATGGCTCCATCATGGCCGGTGCAGCCGTACGGGCACCCTGCCGGTGCCGTACGAAACTCCGTGGCCGCAGAAGCTCCCTGGCTGTAGCGGCTCAGCGGCCGTAGAAGGAGTGGCCGCGCCCGATCTCCGCGAAGCCGCGGCGGCCGTACCACCCGCGCGGCCAGTCCACCGCGTCCGCGAGCAGGAACAGCCGGGGGATGCCGGCTTCGGCCGCCAGCGCCAGGCCGGTCGCCAGCAGGGTGCCGCCGTGCCCCGCGCCGCGGTGCCGCGAGCCGGTCACCAGGTCCTCCAACTGGGCGAGCCCGGCGGACGGTTCGAGGTAGAGGTCGCTCCAGGCCGCGACCTCGCCGGTCGGTGTCCGCACGGCCAGGAAGTGCACCCGCGCGGCGCCGCGCAGCCGGGCGGCGCGGCGGTCGGTGAGCTGCCGGGCGAGCTCCTCGTCCTCGGTCCAGTCCCGCTGCTGACGCAGCACCGCCTCCCGTACCTCCTCCAACTCCACGGGGTGCGCGGCCGGTTCGGGAAGCGTGCAGCCGTCCGTCGAGCGGGTCAGGATCACCTCGCCCTGCCGCTCCCACCCCGCTGCCGCCAGCACCGGGGCGGCCTGCTCGCCCGACTCCTGGTCCAGCACGGTGACGCGGTACCGGTCGCGCGGCCCCAGCCACCGGGCGGCCAGCCCGGGCAGCGCCGCCGGGTCGGTTCCCGGCCCCTCGACGATCAGTTGGTTGTGCTCCTCGGAGCGGTCGTACTCGGTGTTCCGGACGGCGAACACCCCGGGAAACTCCGGTAGTTCGAGGACCTCCTGCGCCTGGCGGCGGGCGAAGGCGGCACGGAAGGCGGTCACGCGGGCGAGGAGATCCGACATTCCGTCATGATCGGCCCTCGACCGCCACCGGACAACGGATTTCCCGTACCCGGCTCAGGAGGCCGCGCCGGAGGACGAGCGGTCCAGGAAGCGCCGGATGCCGTCGCGGACGCCGTCGGTCGGCACGGTCGCCGCGAAGGCCGCCGCCTCCACCGCGAGCCCCTCGTCGATCGGCAGGTTGATGCCCCGGGTCACGGCCCGCAGGCAGGCGGCCACGGCGGTCGGCGCGTGCCGGACGATCCGCTCGGCCAGGTGCCGTGCCGTGTCCAGCAGTTCGTCGGCCGGGACGACCGAGTTGACCAGGCCGATCTCGGCGGCGCGGGCGGCCGGGATCGGGTCGCCGGTGAGGATCAGCTCCAGGCCGCGCTTGCGGCCGACGTGCCGCGGCAGCCGCTGCGATCCGCCGAAGGGCGGCGGGAAGCCGAGCGAGATCTCGGGCTTGGCGAAGCTCGCGTGCTCGGCCGCGACGGCCAGCGGGGCCGCCTCGGTGATCTCGCAACCACCGCCGTAGGCCAGGCCGTTGACGGCCGCGATGACCGGCTTGGGAAACTCCTCGATCCGCCGGGTGAGGGTGTGCCCGCGCCGGACGAACTCGCGCAGCGCCCGCTCGGGCCCGCCCGCGACGCTGGCCGCCAGGGACGGGATGTCGGCCCCCGCGCTGAACGCCCGCTCGCCGGCGCCGGTGAGGATCACGGCGCGGACGGTGTCGTCGGCGTCGATCCGGTCGAGTTCGGCGAGCAGCGCGTCGATCGTCGGGTAGTCGAGGGCGTTGAGCTTCTTCTCCCGGTCGATGGTGAGGGTGACGACGTGCCGGTCCCGCTCGCTGCGGATGGTCATGGGCGCGTGCTCCGTTCCTGGCCTCGCTGCTGGATGTGACGAGGCTAGGAACACCCGGCCAGGACAATCCACTTATTGTCCTGGATACACTCGGGCGCACGCCCGTGCACGCCCGTGCACGCCCGTGCCTCCACTCCCGGGAACGGCAGGTGACCCGTGCGACCGCCCTCCTACAAGGCCATCGTCGACGAGTACGCGACCGCCATCCGCTCCGGCGCGCTCCCGGCCGGCGCACGGCTGCCGACCCACCGCACCCTCGCCCGCGAACGGCGGATCGCCCTCGCCACCGCCACCCGGGTCTACGCCGAACTGGCCGCCGCCGGACTGGTGGTGGGCGAGCAGGGCCGCGGCACCTTCGTCCGGCTGCGCGCCGGCTACGACGGCCTCGAACCCTCCCGCGCCCTGCCGGTGCCCCGGGTGGCCGACCTCTCCTTCAACCAGCCGCTCTCCCCCGGGCAGGGCGACCTGCTGCGGCGGGCCCTGCGCGCGCTCGCCTCCTCCGGCGACGCCGAAGCCCTGCTGCGCCAGCACAAGCCGGGCGGCCACCGGCACGACCGGGCCGCGGTGGCCACCCACCTGCTGGACCGCGGGATCGACACCGCGCCCGGGAACGTCCTGCTCACCAGCGGGGCGCAGCAGGCTCTGGACTGCGTCCTGCGGACGCTCACCCGCCCCGGCGACGTCCTCGCCGTGGACGCCCTCGGCTACCCGGGCATCAAGCTGCTCGCCACCGCCCACGGGCTGGACCTGGCGCCCGTCCCGGTCACCGCCGCAGGCCCGGACCTCGACGCGCTCGACCGGCTCTGCCGCGCCCGGCCGGTGCGGGCGGTGTACACCCAGCCGACCGTCCACAATCCGCTCGGCTGGGTGCTCGGCCCGGAACAGCGCGAGCGCCTCGTCCGGCTCGCCGCCGACCACGGCTTCACCCTGATCGAGGACGGCACCTACGCCTTCCTGGAGGCCGCGCCGCCGCCACCCCTGCACGCCCTCGCCCCCGAGCGCACCTGCTACCTGGCCGGCCTCTCCAAGAGCGTGGCACCGGGTCTGCGGTTCGGCTTCGCCGTCCTGCCCGGCCACCTGCTCCGGGCCGCCACCACCGCCCTGCGCACCACGGCCTGGGGTGCCCCGGGCCTGATCACCGCCCTCGCCACCGGCTGGCTCACCGACGGTACGGTCGCCCGCCTGGAGCGGGAACGCCGCGCGGACGCCGCCGCCCGTCAGGCCGTCGCCCGCACCGCCCTGGCCGGGCTGACCACCACCGCCCACCCCACCTCCTACATCCTCTGGCTCACCCTCGAACCCCATCAGCGCCCCGACCACGCGGCCGCCGCCCTGGCCGCCGAGGGCATCCTGGTCTCCACCGCCGACGCCTTCGCCACCACCCCCCACCACCCCAACGCCCTGCGCCTGGCCCTCGCCACGCCCCCGCTCCCCACCCTCCCCGCCGCCCTCACCCGCCTCCGCACCACCCTCGACGCCATCGCCCCCTGACCGACGCCCCCGCCCATCCACCACGCCGCACCACGAGCCGACGAGCCCGACGAGCCCGACGTCCCGCTCCCGCTTCTCCCTACTCCGCGCCCGCGCCGCCCGCGCCGCGGGCGAAGCGGGCGCTCCACTCGGCGAGCAGGCTCCGCAGCGCGTCCGGGGCGAGCACCTGGAACTCGGCGCCGAGCGAGCCCAGGGCCATGGCGGGCCAGTCGAGCGAGTCGGCGGTCATCCGCAGCCGGCAGCGGTCCGGGGTGACGGGCTCCACGGTGGCCCAGCGGCCGACCCTGGCCCGGACGTGCTCCGCCGGCGACTCGATCAGCGCCTCCACCAGGTGCGGCCGGGGTATGCCGTTGAGGCCCGCGCGGACGAACTCGGCCGCGTCGGCGGCCGGGAGGGTGCGCGGGGCGAAGCGGGCACCGCTGCCGGAGGGGGCGGTGAGCCGGTCGAGGCGGAAGGTGCGCCAGTCGGCCCGGTCGAGGTCGTACGCGACCAGGTACCAGCGGCGGTTCAGGCAGACCAGCCGGTGCGGTTCGACGTGCCGTTCCGTGCCGCGCCCGTCGCCGGCCGTGTACGAGAACCGCACCCGCTCGTCGTCCCGGCAGGCGAGCGCCACCACCGTCAGGATGTCCGGGTCGACGCCCGCGCCCGTCGGCGTCCCCCAGTCCACCGGGACGGTCACCGCGCGCAGCGCCTCCACCCGCCGTCGCAGCCGGGCGGGCATCACCTGGACGACCTTCGCCAGTACCCGCACCGAGGCCTCGGCGACCCCCTCCACCGGGCTCTCGGCCGCCGCCTGCAGCCCGACCGCGAGGGCCACCGCCTCCTCGTCGTCGATCACCAGCGGCGGCAGCGCCGCGCCCGCCGCCAGCTGGTAGCCGCCGTCGACGCCGCGCTGCGCCTCGACGGGGTAGCCGAGTTCGCGCAGCCGGTCGATGTCCCGGCGCAGGGTGCGGACGGAGACGCCGAGCCGGTCGGCCAGTTCGTCGCCCGGCCAGTACCGGTGGGTCTGGAGCAGGGAGAGCAGTCGAAGCGTCCGGGTGCTGGTGTTCGCCATGCGTCGATTCTCCCCGGGATTCAGGACAGGAAGTGGCCGCAATGGTCCGTAGCGTTGTTCTTGTCCGAGGGAGCAGGACCCGAACGAAAGGCCTTGACGATGACCACGACCTCCGCAGCCCAGAACCTGACCGGCGAGCGCGCCGACCTCCTGGCGGCCCTGGAGAAGCAGCGGCACTTCCTGCGCTTCACCACCCGCGACCTCACCGACGAGCAGGCCGGCCTGCGCACCTGTGCGAGCGAGCTCTGTCTGGGCGGCCTGATCAAGCACGTGACCAACGTCGAGCGGCTCTGGGCGGAGTTCATCGTGCAGGGCCCGTCCGCGATGCCCGACTTCACCAGCTGGACGGAGGAGGACTTCGCCCGCCGCGCGGACGAGTTCCGGATGCTGCCCGGCGAGACGCTGGCCGGCGTCCTCGCGGACTACGCCGAGGTGGCCGGCCGCACCGACGAGCTGGTGGCGGTCCTCCCCGACCTGGACGCCACCCAGCCGCTGCCGAAGGCCCCCTGGTTCGAGGGGGGCGCCCGGTGGTCGGCCCGCCGGGTGCTGCTGCACGTCGCCAACGAGACCGCCCAGCACGCCGGTCACGCCGACATCATCCGGGAGTCGCTGGACGGCGCGAAGAGCATGGGCTGAGCCCGGCCCGCGGCACGGTGGCGGGGCCCCTCGGCGACAGCCGAACCCGACGGGCCCCGCCGCCGTCCTCAGGCCCGCCCGACGAAGGTGAACCCGGCCCCGTCGACCACGCCGCGGACCAGCGCCTCGTCCAGCGGCTGCGCGGAGGCCACGGTGACCCGGCCGCTCGGCGCGTCGGCACTGACGTCGGTGACGCCGGGCAGGACGGCGAGCCCGGCGCTGACCGTCTTCTCGCAGTGGCCGCAGCTCATGCCGTCGACGGCGAATACGGCGGTGGTGGACATGACGGCGCCTCCGATGGCGTTCCGGACGGGACGGGCTCGACCCGGGCGGGTCGAACCCGACGCGTCGACTCCGACGAACCGACCCGGACGGGTCGACCCGCCCGCCCTACGACACCCGATTCCGACGGCGCCGCCGAGGGACACGCCGCCCGGGTGACACCATCGAGCGGTTCCGGGAACCGCCCGGGCCTGCCGTCCGACAGGGCCCGGGCCGTGGCGTGCGCCACGTCCTGAACCGCCGCCGCGCCCCGTCCCGTTCCTCCAGGTACCACCCTTTCGCACGACCGGGCGACGGCCCGGCCGACGATCGGCCGCCGCGGCCCGCCGATCCCGTCCTGGAGCACCTCCGCCATGTCCACCCTGGCCCCGATCCACGACCGACCGGACACCACCGCCCTCCCGATGACCCACGACGCCCCGCGCGGCTGGTCCGCCCGCCTCGCCGAGGCCTGTCGCGCGCACCCGGACGCGGCGGGAGCGGGCCGTTGAGGGCGCTCGCGCGGCTCCGCCGCTGCGAGCCCCGGCACGGCGCGCTCGCCCTCGCGCTGGCCGCGGCGCTGACCGCCGGGCTGCTCTGGTGGCAGCCGTGGAGCGGCGGGGACGGGGACCGGCTGGCGTTCACGACCGCGTCCGGCGGCTCGGCCCGCTTCGGCACCGGTGAGCGCCTCTACCGCTACAAGGTGCGGGTGGAGGACGGGATCGCGGAGAGCCCGGAGCAGTTCGCGGCCGAGGTGGACGCCGTCCTGGGCGACGTCCGGCGCGGTTGGGCGGCCGGCGGCACGGTCTCGTTCCAGCGGGTGCCCGCGGACCCGGTGGACTTCACCGTCTACCTGGCCACCCCGAGGTCCACCGACCGGATCTGCGGCCAGTACGGGCTGGACACCGGCGGCTGGGTGAACTGCGGCGTCACCCACCAGGTGGTCGTCAACCTCAAGCGCTGGACCGAGCTGTCCGAGTTCTACCAGGGCCGGCCCGAGCTGTACCACGCGCTCGCCGTCAACCACGAGGTCGGCCACATCCTCGGCAACGGCCACGTCGACTGCCCCGGCCCGGGCGCCCCGGCGCCGGTGATGATGCAGCAGATCAAGGGGCTGCACGGCTGCGTCCCCAACGGCCGGCCGTACTCGGACTCCGGCACCCTGCTCACCGGCCCGCCCGTCCAGGCGCCCACCGACGCGCCGTGACCCGCCCGCGCCCGACCCCCGTACCGGGCCCGGGTCCGGAACACGGATAATCCTGGTCGGACCGGACGCCCCCGCACCGCGCGACCGGTCCCGCCCGTGTCCGCAGCCGGTCCCGCCGGTGTCCGCTGCCGGTCCCGGTGCTGTCCGCGGTCGGTGCCGGTGGAGGAGAAGCGTTGAACGGTGTGCCCGGCGGGGAGATCCTGGACTGGCCGGTGCTGCTGGAGGCCGCCGAGGCGGCCGCCCGGGCGACCGCGGGCCGGGGCCGGGTGGCGGACTACATCCCGGCCCTCGCCACCGCCGACCCGGAGGCCTTCGGCATGGCCGTCGCCACCGTCGACGGGGAGCTGCACGGCGTCGGGGAGTGGGAGCGGCCGTTCTCCGTCCAGAGCGTCTCGAAGCTGTTCTCGCTCGCCCTCGCGGTGGCGTACGGCGGCGACGCGCTCTGGCAGGGCGTCGGCCGCGAGCCGTCCGGCAACCCGTTCAACTCCCTGGTGCAGCTGGAGACCGAGCACGGCATCCCGCGCAACCCGTTCATCAACGCGGGCGCCCTGGTGGTCACCGACCGCCTCCAGACCATGACCGGCGACGCCTCGGGCGCGGTACGGGAGTTCCTGCGCCGCGAGTCCGGCAACCCGCTGCTCGACACCGACCCGGTGGTCGCCGCCTCGGAGGCCGAACACGGCCACCGCAACGCCGCGCTGGCCCACTTCATCGCCAGCCACGGCAACCTGCAGAACCCGGTCGAGACCGTGCTGGAGCACTACTACGCCCACTGCGCCGTGGCCACCAGCTGCCGCGACCTGGTGCTGGCCGGTTCCTTCCTCGCCCGCTACGGCGTGCGCGCCGACGGCACCCGGCTGATGTCCCGCAGCGAGACCAAGCGGATCAACGCCGTCCTGCTCACCTGCGGCACCTACGACGCGGCCGGCGAGTTCGCCTTCCGCGTGGGCCTGCCGGGCAAGAGCGGCGTCGGCGGCGGCATCCTCGCCATACTCCCCGGCCGCGCCGCCGTCTGCGCCTGGGGCCCTCGCCTGGACCAGGCCGGCAACTCCGTCGCCGCGGTCGCCGCCCTGGACACCCTGACCACCCTCTCCGGGTGCTCGGTGTTCTGAACGCACGCGATCCGAGAGCACGCAAGGAGAGGACGCGGGCCCCGGCCGTCCGCACAGCGACCGGGACCCGCGGGTCCGGTGCGAGCGCCCCGCTCCCGGGGCGCTCGCCGTGAGGGGCCCTACTCCACCGTCACGCTCTTCGCCAGGTTGCGCGGCTTGTCCACGTCGCGGCCGAGGGCGACGGCGGCGTGGTAGGCCAGCAGCTGGAGCGGGATGTTGAGCAGCAGCGGGTCCAGTTCGGGCTCGCTCTTGGGCACCAGGATGCAGTGGTCCGCGAGCTTCTCCTCCGGCCGCCGGTGGGCGACGGCGATGATCCGCCCGGAGCGGGCCTTGATCTCGCCGAGCGTGGTCAGGTTCTTGTCCAGCAGCTCGTCGTCCGGAACCAGTGCCACGGTGGGCAGTTCGGGGCTGATCAGCGCCAGCGGGCCGTGCTTGAGCTCGCTCGCCGGGTAGGCCTCGGCGTGGACGTAGGAGATCTCCTTGAGCTTCTGCGCGCCCTCGCGGGCCACCGGGAAGCCGCGCACCCGGCCGATGAACATCATGCCGGTGGAGTCGGCGTACTCGGCGGCGAGCCCGGCGATGGCCTCGCTCTGCTCCAGCACCTCGCGGATCTGGTCCGGCAGCGCCTGGAGCGCCGAAACGATCCGGCGCCCGTCGGCGGGCGACAGGTCGTGGATGCGCCCGAAGTGCAGGGCGAGCAGCGCGAAGGCGACCACGGTGGAGGTGAACGCCTTGGTGGAGGCGACCGAGACCTCCGGACCGGCGTGCAGGTAGATGCCGCCGTCACACTCTCGGGCGATAGCACTGCCCACGGTGTTGACGACGCCGAGCACCCGCCCGCCCTTGCGCTTGACCTCCTGGACGGCGGCCAGCGTGTCGTAGGTCTCGCCGGACTGGCTGACCGCCACGTACAGGGTGTCCGCCTCGATCACCGGGTTCCGGTAGCGGAACTCCGAGGCCGGCTCGCTGTGCGCGGGGATCCGGGCCAGCTCCTCGATCAGCTGCGCGCCCATCTCGCCCGCGTAGTAGGCCGATCCGCAGCCGAGAATCTTCACCCGGCGGATCTCGCGCAGCTCCCGGGCGTCCAGGTTGAGGCCGCCGAGGTGCGCGGTGGCGAAGCGCTCGTCGAGCCGGCCGCTCAGGGTGCGCTCGACCGAGCCGGGCTGCTCGTGGATCTCCTTGAGCAGGAAGTGCTCGAAGCCGCCGGTGTCGTAGGAGTCGACCTCCCAGTCCACGGTGGACGGCTGGCGGTGCGTGGTGCGGGCGTCCGCGGTGAAGGTGCGGAAGCCGTCGGCCCGGACGGTGGCCAGCTCGCCGTCCTCCAGGTGGACGACCTGGCGGGTGTAGCGGACCAGCGCGGAGACGTCCGAGGCCGCGAACATCTCCTTCTCGCCGATGCCCAGCACGATCGGGCTGCCGTTGCGGGCGACCACGATCCGGTCCGGCCGCTCGCCGTCGAGCACCGCGATGCCGTAGGTGCCGACCACCCGGGCGAGCGCGGCCCGTACCGCGTCCTCCAGCTCGACGCCCTCGGCGACGTTGGCGGCGATCAGGTGGGCGAGCACCTCGGTGTCGGTCTCGGAGCGGAACACCGCGCCGTCGGCGGTGAGCTTGGCGCGCAGCTCGTCGGCGTTCTCGATGATGCCGTTGTGGACGACGGCGATCCGCTCGGCGTTGTCCAGGTGCGGGTGCGCGTTGGCGTCACTGGGGACGCCGTGGGTGGCCCAGCGGGTGTGGCCGATGCCGGTGGTGCCCTTGAACCGGGCCGGCACGGCGGCGGCCAGGTCGGCGACCCGCCCCTTCACCTTGCGGAGCTTGATCCCGCCGCTGCGCCCGGTGACGGCGACGCCGGCCGAGTCGTAGCCGCGGTACTCCAGCCGCGCCAACCCCTCCAGCAGGAAGGGGGTCGCATCCTTGGGGCCGATGTAGGCCACGATTCCGCACATGCGTGGTCTCCTCTTCGAGGTCTTCAGAAGGTCGGGAACGAGGGCTCAGCCGTAGACGATCCGCCGCAGCTGGCGGGCCGAGAGCTCCGGCGCCGAGACCCGGCGCTGCGGCAGCTCCTCGGCGAGCCGGGCGAAGATCCGCTCATTGGTCAGTCCGCGTGCCTGGAGCTCGGTGTGGCGGCGGCGCACGTAGTCCTCGGTGCTCTCGGAGAAGTACGCCAGCACCTCCGCCACGACCCGCGCCGCCTCCCGGGGCCCGAGCGGGCTGGTCCGGGTGAGGTGGGCGAGGAGGTCTTCGTGGGGGTGGGGTGAGCTCGGCACGAGTGAGGAGCCTAGGTCGGCGGGCCCGCCGAAGCCAAAGTTTCTGCCCGAAATCGGGCAGACATTACGACTTTCAGACTGGCTTCACTCCTCCTTCACATTCGACCACCGAACGGCCACCCGATCACCCCCGTTCCCGAAAGCCCCTTGAAGCGGCACCAACTCCGCACGTAGCGTGACCCCCTGAACACGAAGCGGAAGACCGGAGGCTTGCTGATGTGCGGGATCACCGGATGGGTCGCGTTCGAGCGCGACCTCACCGCCGAACGGGGTGTCCTCGACGCGATGACGGCCACCCAGGTCCGCCGCGGCCCGGACGCCGGCGGCGTCCACCTGGAGCCGCACGCCGCGCTCGGCCACCGCCGGCTCGCGGTGATCGACATCGAGGGCGGCGTCCAGCCGATGACGGCCGAGCACGACGGCCGGACGCTCGCCGTGCTCACCTACAGCGGCGAGGTCTACAACCACCGCGAACTGCGCGCCGAACTGGAGGCGGCCGGGCACCGCTTCCGCACCCGCAGCGACACCGAGGTCGTGCTGCGCGCCTACCTGGAGTGGGGCGAGCACCTGGCCGAGCGGCTCAACGGCATGTTCGCCTTCGCGGTCTGGGACGTCCGGCGCGAGGAGCTGCTGCTGGTCCGCGACCGGATGGGCGTCAAGCCCCTGTACTACCACCGCACCCCGGACGGCGTGATCTTCGGATCCGAGGTCAAGGCCCTGCTCGCCCACCCCGCCGTCCGCCCGGTGGTGGACCTGGACGGGCTGCGCGAACTGCTCGGCTACACCCGCACCCCCGGCCTCACCCCGTACCGGGACATCCACGAGGTCCGGCCCGGGCACGTCGTCCGGGTGCGCCGCGAGGGCCTGTCGGTCCGCCGCTACTGGGCGCTGGAGGCACGCGAGCACCGTGACAGCCTGGAGGCCACCGTCGCCACCGTCCGGGCCCTGCTGGACGACATCGTGCACCGCCAGCTGGAGGCGGACGTCCCGCTCTGCTCACTGCTCTCCGGCGGCCTGGACTCCAGTGCCGTCACCGCCCTCGCCGCCCGGACACTGGGCGCCGCCGGGGCCGGCCCGGTGCGCTCCTTCTCCGTCGGCTTCGCCGGGCAGAGCGAGACCTTCCACGCCAACGACGTCCGGCAGACCCAGGACGGCCCGTTCGCCCGGCTGCTCGCCGCGCACGTCGGCGCCGACCACAGCGTCGTCGAGCTGAACGCCGCCGACCTGACCGACCCGTCCCGGCGCTCCGTCGTGCTGCGCGCCCGTGACCTGCCCAACGGCGTCGGCGACATGGACACCTCGCTGCTGCTGCTCTTCCGAGGCGTGCGCCGCCACTCCACGGTCGCGCTGTCCGGCGAGTCCGCGGACGAGCTCTTCGGCGGCTACCGCTGGTTCCACGACCCGAAGACCGTCGCCGTCGAGGACTTCCCCTGGGCCCTCGGCCTCACCGGCATCGCCGGCGGCGGGGCCACCCCACGCGAACACCTCCTGGACGCCGAGCTGCTCCGCAAGCTCGACCTGGACGGCTACCGCAGGGCCCGCTACCGCGACGCGATCGCCGAGGTCCCGCACCTGCCGGCGGCGGATCCGGTGGAACGCCGGATGCGCGAGATCTCGTACCTCAACCTGACCCGCTTCGTCTGCATCCTGCTCGACCGCAAGGACCGGATGAGCATGGCCAACGGGCTGGAGGTGCGGGTGCCGTTCTGCGACCACCGGCTGGTCCAGTACGTCTTCAACGCCCCGTGGGCGATGAAGTCCTTCGACGGACGGGAGAAGAGCCTGCTGCGCGCCGCCGTCCGGGACGTGCTGCCGACCGCGGTCGCCGAGCGGCCGAAGAGCCCGTACCCGGTCACCACCGACCCCCACTACCCGGCGAAACTGCGCGCCGAACTCGCCCGGCTCGCCGCCGAGCGCACCTCCCCGGCCCTGGACCTGCTCGACCGGCGGCGCCTCGCCGACGCGCTCGCCCCGGACACCGACCCGCAGTCCGTCCGGCTGGCCGTCGACCTCGCACTGGACTTCGACGCCTGGCTGACGGACTACCAGGTGACGCTGGAGCTGTGAACGGTCGCAGCGCGGCACCCCGACCACCGGGGCCGTGAGCGCCGGAGCCCCGGAACGGCGGCGCGAGGAGGACGCCGGAGCCCCCGAACGGCGGCGTGCGGGGCACCGGGGCGCGGGTACCACCACTCGGACGGCGCAGTGGCCCGCGCCCGCGCCCCCATACTCCGTCCGGGTGATTGTGAGGGGGAGCATCCCGCCGGTCCCGGCGGTCCGACCGTGCGATAGCGTCGCCGACACCTCCCGAATGGCGGGCGAATTCGCGGATTAACCGCTCATCTGCCGTCAGGATGGGAGCGAAACGTTCACCTCGATCCGCCGGGGGATCCCGTCATGCAGCCGCGAGTCTTCGCGATTCTCACCGCCCTGCTCCTGGGCGTCCTGGGCCTGGGATCGGTGGCCGTCACCGACTGGTCGCCCGCGGCGTCCGGCGCGGCCCCCGCCGCCGTCGCCCCCGGGGCCCCCGCCACCGGCGCCCGGCCGGCCGCGGCCGGGCCCGCGAGCGCCACCCCGACCGGCGACCCCGCGGTGTGGACCCGCTCCACGCTGCGCAACAAGCTGATGGCCGAGATGGACGCCACCGACCCCGGCGTCGCCCTGGCCGACCTCGACAGGATCACCAAGGAGAAGCCGTACACCGTGCGCTTCTGCCACCCGATCGCGCACGAGCTCGGCCACGCGGCGGTCAAGCGCTTCAACGCCGACTTCCAGAAGGTCATCTCCTTCCCGCACGAGACCTGCGCGGCCGGCTACCTGCACGGCGCGGTCGAGGAGATGCTCAACGCCTCCGCCCAGCCCGAGACCGACCTGCTCAAGCTCTGCGCGCCCAAGAACAGCGGCCCCTGCATCCACGGCGTCGGCCACGGCACCATGTTCGTGGTCAAGCAGGACGTCGCCAAGGCCCGCGACCTGTGCAACAAGTTCCCCTCCGACCAGAACCGGATCCGCTGCTCCGAGGGCCTGTTCATGCAGCTCTTCGGCCCGGACGAGGAGGACGAGCTGGCCAAGGCCAACCTGCCCGCCGACAAGCTCGCCCAGGACCCGCTCTACCCGTGCAAGGACCAGCCCTCGCTGTTCCAGTCCGCCTGCTTCTTCTACGCCCCGACCTTCTTCCTGTCCTCGCACGACTACCCGAACCACCCCGAGGTCTACGCCGAGGCCCTCAAGTGGTGCCTCAACGGCAAGGCGAGCGGCGGGTCGGTGGACTGCAGCCGCGGTGTCGGCTCGCGCACCATGAAGTACAACCTGGACCGCGAGGACTGGGCGGCCGAGCAGTGCGCCACCGCCGCCGACGGCTGGCAGCGCAAGGCCTGCGCCGAGGGCCTGGTCAGCTACTACACGGTCAACTACACCGACGGGGGCGCGGCCGGACGGCTCTGCGCCAAGATCACCAACAAGGAGATGCAGGGCTACTGCCGTTCGGCGAGCGGCCTGTCCGGCTCGCTGGACTGACACCCCGGTATCCCGACCGACACCCGGTCCCGGTACGAGGGCCCGCGCCGCACGGCGCGGGCCCTCATGCGTAGGATCGCCCGATCATCGCCTGATCAGGGTGCGCCAAGGACGCCGCGCCTCGCCCAGCCCGTCCCCCGGCCTCCCTGGAGCACGCCATGACCACCGAGGACTTCCCCGGCACCGACCTCCCCGGCGCCGACCTCCCCGGCACCGACTTCCGCCGCGCCGCCCACGCCACCGCCGACCTGGTCTCCGACTACCTCGCAGAACTGCCCGGCCGCCCGGTCTGGCAGCCCATGGACGAGACCGCCCGCCGGGCCCTGCTCGACGCCCCGCTGCCCACGGAGGGCCGCCCGCTCGACGAGCTGATCGGCGCCATCGGACGCGACGTCCTGCCGTACCCGATGGGCAACGGCAACCCGCGCTTCTTCGGCTGGGTCAACTCCGCCCCCGCCCCCGCCGGGGTGCTCGCCACCCTCGCCGCCTCCGCGATGAACCCCAGCTCGGCCGGCGGCGACCACGCCGACGTCCATCTGGAGCGCGCCGTGGTCCGCTGGACGGCCGAACTGGTCGGCTTCCCGCACCCGGCCGGCGGCGGCCTGCTCACCTCCGGCACCTCGATGGCGACCATCGTCTGCCTCGCCGCCGCCCGCGACCGGGCCGCCCGGCGGGCCGGCCGGGACGTCCGCGAGGAGGGCCTGGCGGGCCTGCCGCCGCTGGTCGGCTACGTCACCGGCGAGACCCACTCCTGCGTCCGCAAGGCCGCCGAACTCCTCGGCCTCGGCAGCAGGCACCTGCGCACCGTGGCCTCCGGCCCCGACGGCCGGCTGGACACCACCGACCTGCGGGCAGCCGTCGAGCGCGACCGCGCGGCCGGCCTGCTGCCCTTCCTGGTCGTCGCCTCGGCGGGCACCGTCGGCACCGGCGCGGTGGACGCGTTCGGCCCGATCGCCGACCTCTGCGAGGAGCAGGGCCTCTGGCTGCACGTCGACGGCGCGTACGGCGCCTTCGGCCGGCTCGACCCGGCCATCGCCCACCGCTACGCCGGCCTGGAGCGGGCCGACTCGCTCGCCCTCGACCCGCACAAGTGGCTCGGCGTCCCGGTCGACTGCGGCTGCGCGCTGGTCCGCGACGCCGAGGAACTGCGCGGCACCTTCAGCCTCGTCCCGTCCTACCTGCGCGACGAGGCGGCCGGCGCGCTCGGCTGGTTCTCCGAGTACGGCACCGAGCAGACCCGCCCCTTCCGGGCCCTCAAGGTCTGGGCCACCATCGCCCACAAGGGCCGCGCCGGCCTCGCCCGGGACATCGCCCGGTGCACCGCGCTGGCCCGCCGGCTCGGCGAACTCGTCCAGGCCGACGAGGAGTTGGAGCTGCTCGCCGAGGTGCAGACCTCGATCGTGGCGTTCCGCCACCGCGCCCCCGGCCTGGACGAGGCCGCGCGCGACACCCTCAACCGCGACCTCCCCGCCGCCGTCCAGCGGCGCGGCCGGGTCTTCGTCACCGGCGCCCGCCTCGGCAGCGCCGAGATGCTCCGCGCCTGCCTCCTCAACGCCGCCACGACGGAGGCCGACCTCCACCTCCTGCTCGCCGAGGTCAGGGCCGCGGCCCGCGAGCTGCTCCGGTAGGCCGCCGGACGCCGTCCGGCCCCCCGGGGCGGCCCCGCGCGTTCCTCCCGTAACAGCCCGGCCCGGACCGTAACCAGCTGGTCACGACGGATGCCCGACCGGGAAACACCGGTCGGGCACGGTGGCGGCATGGAGCATTCGAAGCCCTCTCCCCGCCGTGCCCCCGGTGCCCCCGACGCCTTCCGCGCCCCCGCCGGTCCCCGCGCCCGCCGCACCCGTCACTGGCGCCGTGACACCGTCGAACTCGCCGCCGTCTTCCTCTCCGTCACCGCCGCCGACCTGATCGCGAAGGTCGTCGTCCACGGCCCCGAGGGCCCGGCCGTCCTCGTCGGCTCCGCCCTCGCCCTGCTCGCCGTCACCCTCCTGCACGCCTGGGTGTCCCCGCACGCCCCGCCCCCGACCACCCTCTGGCGCGTCCGCACCACCGTCCTCGCCCACACCCCCACCACCCTCGCCGACCACCGGATCACCCTGCTCTCGCTCCACCCCCAGGAGCTCTTCCTCCGCACCGAGCACTCGGTGACCCCGGCCGTTCTGACGGCGCTGCTGACCACCACCGGCCACACCCTCCAGGACGCGCCGACCCGCATCGCCTGAGCCGTCGCCTCAGGCCGGGCCAGGGTCGTTGGGGTGGGGTTCGAGCGGGGTCACCACGGCGGTCATCCACGGCCACATCGGAAGGCTGCCGAGCACCTCCGCGCGCAGTTGCGCCTCGTCGGCCGCCCGCCAGACGCCGAGGCTGCGCCGTTCGCCGACCGGGCGCCACAGCCTGGCCAGGTGGCCGGTGGCGGCCAGCTCACGGGCCCGGACGGCCTCGGCGGCGCGCCGCCGGTCGACCTCCTCCTCGGCGGTGCCCTCGGGTACGGCGGTGGTGATCTCGACCAGGAACTCCTGCATGGCACGGCTCCGTTCTCAGCAGGTTCCGGCGGGTCACCTCCCGGACCGGGGCTCCGCCGCCCCCTCATCGTCCGTCGGCCGTCCGCCCGGCGCCATGTCGGCGGCCCTCCCGCGGCTGTCCCCGAGGCCCCGGTTCCGCTCAGGGGTTCGCCGGTGCGCGCCCGGGGCACGCACCGGCGAGGGGGTGGTTGCTCAGCCCTGGTCGGCAGGCTTCACGACGCACACGGCGTTGCCGAGCAACGTGCCGAAGCCGCCGAGCAGTGCGCTGGTGACGGACTTGCAGGCAGCGGCCTCCTCCGGGGTCTTGGGCCCCTGGTTGCCGGAGGGGTTGACGGTGGAGGAGGCGACGGCTGCGGCCGGCTGGGCGAGGGCGAGCGGGGCGACGAGGAGCAGCGCGCAACACGCGGCGGCCCGTACTGACTTCTGGAACACGGGGAACCCCTTCGGTAGGGAGTCGGGATCGGCGGAAAGCCGAGCCATCCCTACCCGAAGGGGCTTCCCCGCTCACGGATCCTGGGCCGTCCGTGAGCGTGTCCACATCATCCGATCAGCGGTCGGGGAGCTCCCCGGGGACCGTCCGTTCCACCTCCCGGATCGCGGCGGCCAGCTCGCCCACCCCGTGCTCCCGCAGCACCCCGTAGTGGTCGCCGGCCAGGTCGACCACGGTGGGCGGGGCCGCCGAGTAGCCGGTGCTGCCCTCGATGAAGGAGTAGTCGTCGCCCGCGGCCTTGAAGACGGTCACCGGCGCGTCCAGCCGCCGCTCGGCGAGTTCGCGGAAGCTGTACTCGAACTCGTACGTCTCACCGACGATCCCGGTGATCCGCCGGATGAGCTCCTCGTCCAGCTCCGGCAGCATCCGGTGCACGGAGGCCACGAAGGTGGGCTCGTCCACCGTGTCGGCCAGGCAGCGCTCCAGCTCGGGGCCGCCGATCCGGCCGGCGAACACCCCGAACAGGATGGTCAGGTACCCCGGGTTGGTGTACGAGGCCTCGCGGCCCCACCGCTCGCCGTCGGCCCGGCGCACCTTCGGGTTGCCCGGGCAGATCAGCAGCAGCCGCTCCACCCGCTGCCCGGCCCGCTCCAGCTGCCAGGCCGCCTCGAAGGCGACCCGGGCGCCGAAGGAGAAGCCCCACAGCGTGTACGGCCCCCGCGGCTGCACCCGGCGCAGCTCGGCGACGTCGGCGGCGGCCATCTCCCCGATGGTCGGGTACGGCGTCTCGCCCGGGTTGATGCCGTGCGCCTGGATGCCGTAGAAGGCCCGGTCCCCGCTCGCCTCCCGGCCGAGCAGCCGCAGGTTCATCGGGTAGCCGCCCAGGCCTGGCCAGCAGAACACCGCCCGGTCGGCCGCTCCCGGGTGCAACCGGATCAGCCGCGAACCGGCGGCCCCTGCCCCGCCCGCGCCGTCCTCGCCGCACGCCCGCTCGACGCGCGCGGCCAGCTCGCCCAGCCGGGGGCACTCGAAGAGCACCTGGAGCGGCAGGGCGATGCCGAACTCCCGGTTGATCCGGTGGACCAGGGCGACGGCGATCAGCGAGTTCCCGCCGACGGCGAAGAACTCGTCCGTCACCGAGACGTCCTCGTACCTCAGCGCCCGCCCCCAGGCCTCGGCCAGCCACCGCTCGTACCCGGTGGCCGGGGCGACGTACTCGCCGCGCGCGTCGGCCGTGCGGACGGCCTCCGACGCGGCCAGCGCCTTGAGGTCCACCTTGCCGTTCGCGGTGAGCGGCAGGGCGTCCGTCACCAGCACCCGGTTGGGCAGCATGTAGTCGGGCAGCAGGGTGGCCAGTTCGTCCTTGATGATCTCGGCCGGACCCTTCATGTGGACGGTGTCCTCGCGCATGCCCTCGCTGCTGATCTGCTCCTCGCTCACCCTGCCGCCGAGGAAGAAGTACGACGGGCCGGGGGTGATGCCGAGGCCGGCCAGGATCTCGTCGATGCGCCGCGAAGCGGGCAGCGGGTGGCCGGACTTGGAGCTGTAGCCGGAGGACATGAAGCCCAGGGACAGGCCGTTGCGCTGGAGGCGGTGCAGCACCGCGCCGAGCGCGATGTACTCCAGCCACTCCTCCTCGGCGCGGCCGACGGCCGTGATGCCGAACGCGGCCCGGGCGTAGACGGCCTGGTTGATCGCGATCACGTGCCGGGATTCCACCACCTCGTCCGAGACGCGCGTCAACTCGCCGTCGGCGTACCGGTAGAGGCCGCCCGGCAGGCCGTCCACCCGGTCCTGGTGGGCCTGGACGTACAGCTCGGTGCGCTCGGTCCGGGCCGGGCCGCCGGCCCGGACGACCGCGAAGCCGCCCAGGTAGTGGTCCTCCTCGGCGACGTCCAGCCGGTCCTTGACGGCCGGGTCGAGGCCGAGCGGACGCACGTCCAGCCCGTACTCGGGCAGCACCTCCTCCAGGACGCCCAGCATGTGGCCGGTCTCGAACTCCAGCACCTCCCGGATGTTGTTGCGGTAGACGGGTTCGACGGCGCCGTGCTTCCCGGAGAAGTGCAGCGTCAGGCAGGCCTCGGCCCGGGTCTCGGCCGGCCCGATCCGGACCAGCACGTGCTCGACCGGGTGGTAGTAGTACAGCCCGGCCGCGAGCCCGTCCAGGCCGCCGGTCTCCAGGTACAGCTGGGTCGCGTACAGCGCGCCGGGCGACGCGTAGGCGTACTTGGGCAGCAGCCGCTCCTCACTGTGGAACTGGCCGAACCACCGCAGGACGCGGCCGAGTTCGGGCAGGCTCAGCAGCTCCGGGTCACGGCCGAAGGTGCCGGCCGGGCGCGGGGCGAGCAGCGCGGTGAGGTCGTCCCGGGTGACCGCGCCGCCGTCGTAGAAGCGGTAGGTCTTGCGGGCGAAGACCTCCCGGCGCTGGGCCGCGGTCTCCTTCCGGCCGGGCAGCTCGACCCGCTCGCGGCCCGCCAGCCGGTCCCGGTCGCGCAGGCCCGGGTCGGACAGCTGGGCCTTGACCTGGAGCTTGCTGGCCTTGGACTGGTGGTGGCCGCCGTGGACGCCCTGGTCCATCAGGGCGGCCTCGCGCGGGTTGAGCTCGACGCAGGCGACCAGGTCCGGGTGCCCGGTGCGGCCGTCCCCGGTGACGACGGCGGCCGCACGGCGCACCCAGGTGTGCTCCTCGATCGCGCGGGCGATCTCGTCCAGCTCGACCCGGTACCCGCGCAGCTTGACCTGGTTGTCCACCCGGCCGGCGAACTGGAGGGTGCCGTCCGGGTTCCACTGCACGAGGTCGCCGGTGCGGTACAGCCGCTCGCCGGGGGCGAACGGGGAGCGGACGAACCGCTCCGCGGTCAGCTCCGGCCGGTTCAGGTAGCCGCGGGCCAGCTGGACGCCGCCGATGTACAGCTCGCCCACGCCGCCGGCGGGCACCGGCACCAGCTCCTCGTCGAGGACGTAGCAGTCGGTGTCGGCCACCGGGCGCCCGATCGGCACCGATCCGGCGCCGTCGGCCGGATCGGCCGGGTCCACCAGGTGCGCGGTGGCGTTGATGGTGCATTCGGTCGGGCCGTACAGATTGACCAGGGCGGCCTGCGGCAGGGCCCGGCCCAGGTCGCGGGCGAGCCGCCGGGAGAGCGCCTCGCCGCCGGAGAACACCCGGGTCAGGCCGGTGCACCCGGCGAAGCCCTCGGTGTCCAGCAGCGCCCGGAGCAGGGTCGGCACGCACTGGAGCGCCGTCACCCCGTGCCGTCGGACGGCGGCGACCAGCGCCTCCGGGTCGCGGTAGAGGCCGGGGGTGCCGGCCACCACCCGGGCGCCGACCGCCGGGGCGAGGATCTCCCACTGCGCGGCGTCGAAGCTCATCGGGGTCTTCTGCAGCACGGTGACCTCGGGGTCGAGGTGGCCCGCGGAGTGCATCCAGTGCAGCTGGGAGACCACCGAGCGGTGCTCGATCATCACGCCCTTGGGCCGGCCGGTGCTGCCCGAGGTGTAGATCACATAGGCCAGCGACTCCGGTTCGACGGGCTCCCGCCCCTCCGCGTCCCGCGGCGGCGGGGCGTCCTCGAAGGGGAGGACCGCCGTCCCGGCCGGGGCCAGCGCGGCCAGCCGCTCGCGCAGGTGCGCCTGGGTGAGCACGATGCCGGTGCCGCTGTCCTCGATCATGTAGCGGATCCGGTCCTCGGGGTACTCGGGCGACAGCGGCAGGTAGCCGGCCCCGGCGTACAGCACGCCCCAGGCTCCGGCGATCAGCTCGACGGACGGCTCGACGTACAGGCCGACGCAGCCGTCCGGGCCGGCGCCCAGGCCGCGCAGCCGCTCGGCCAGCCGGCGGGCGGTCCCGACGAGTTCCTGGAAGCTGAGGCCGCCGCCGGCGCCGAGCACGGCCGGCGCGTCCGGCCGCAGGCCCGCCTGCCGGTCGAGCAGGCCGGTGAGCGCGGTGCCGGCCGGAGCGCGGCGGGCGTGCGGGACGACGGGGGTGGCGGTGGTGGTGGTGTCGGTGGTGGTGGGGACGGACGGGGTGTCACGCATGGGAACGGCCTTCGGTACGTGGACGTACGGGGCCCGGCCTCCTGCTCACCAGGAGCAACCGGGACGCAACCCACCGTCGGCCGCCCGCCGTCCCACCCGCATGAGGCACCGGCCGTGACCTGCGCCGACACCGTCCCGGCCGGGCGGCCCGCAGTCCCGGGCCGGGGCCCGCCCGGTCCCACCCCGCCGACCACGCCCCGGGGGCATTCGCGCGTTCACGATCACGTAACCGAACGGAAGCGCACCGTCGGTAGCGTCGGCGGCATGAAGGCATCACGCACACGCCCCGAACGGCTCTGGCACCGGCCCTTCCGCAGGTCCGACCGCAGGTGCGCGGCGCCCGAGGGCCAGGCCACCCGGCTGCCCGCGCTCACCGGCGGGCCGTACCGGACCGCCCGGCCGCACCCGCCCGCGACCCGCGCCGCCCGGACGCCGGACGCCCCGTCCCGGCTGTCCCTGCCGGACGGGACCGGGCTGCTGCTGCGTCCGGCCGGGCCGGCCGACCGGGCGGCGGCGCTGGCGATGCACGGCCGCTGCTCCCCTGCCTCGCTGCGGCAGCGCTACCACGGCCCGGTCCGCGACGCCGGCCGCTACCTGGACCACCTGCTGGACCCCCGGCACGGCCGCAGCTTCGCGGTGACCGCCCCGGACGGGCGGCTCGTCGCGCTCGGGCACCTGATGTGGGACGACGGCGAGGCCGAGCTGGCCGTCCTGGTCGAGGACGCCTGGCAGCGCCAGGGGCTGGGTCTGGCGCTGCTGCGGCGGCTGTCGGCGGCGGCCCGGTCGGCCGACGTGCGGACGGTGTACGCGGTGACCCACGGCACCAACAGCGGGCTGATCGCCGCGATGCGCCGGCTGGGCGCGCCGCTGGACTTCCGGGCCGAGGACGGCACTCTGGTGATCACCGCCACGTTGGCCGCCGGCGATCCGGCCGACTGCTCCCACCGTCCGGGCCGCTGATCATTTCTTCACCAGATCCTTACCCGGGCACCTCGGGAACCCGGCGGTGCCCGCGGAACGTCGTCAAGGAGTAGGGGCTCGGCCGGGGCCGAACCCCCGGGGTCGCTCCGTACACCGCCCTCCTCGACGGGCCCTCAGCCGCACCCGCGAACGCGTCGCAGCAGGCGGCACGGGGTCCGGATCGTCCGGCCGGGCGACGGAGTCGGTAGGCTGACCCCCGTCCCCGCCGCCCGACGGCCCGTTATCCGGCCGCGAGCGGTGCCGCAGCAAGGAGGAACCACTGAGCATGGCAGGCACCGAATCGGAGCCCACAGGCGCACGCGACGCCTCGCTGCCGGCCCGCGCGAAGATCGCGGTGACCGCCGGGCGGGTCGCCGCCGCCGTGTCGCGCAAGGCCGGACGCGGGAGCGGCTCGGTGATCGGCGGCAAGGTCGCCCTCAGGCTCGACCCCGACCTGCTCGCCACCCTCGCCGACCACCTCGACGTCGTCCTGGTCAGCGCGACCAACGGCAAGACCACCACGACCCGCCTGATCGCCGAGGCGCTGCGCGCCGCCGGCCCGGTGGTCTCCAACGCCCTGGGCGCCAACATGCCCGCCGGCATCACCTCCGCCCTGGCCGGCGGCACGGACGCCCGCTTCGGCGTGATCGAGGTCGACGAGAAGTACCTGGCGATGGTCGCCCGCGACACCCGCCCCAAGGCGATCGCCCTGCTCAACCTCTCCCGCGACCAGCTCGACCGCGCCGCCGAGACCCGGATGATGGCCGAGAAGTGGCGTGAGGGCCTCCAGAACACCGAGGCCGTGGTCATCGCCAACGCCGACGACCCGCTGGTGACCTGGGCCGCCTCCTCCTGCAAGAAGGTGGTCTGGGTGGCCGCCGGACAGGCCTGGAAGGAGGACGCCTGGTCGTGCCCCGCCTGCGGCGGCGTGATGCAGCGCCCCGGCGACGACTGGTTCTGCCAGGACTGCGGCTTCCGCCGGCCCAACCCGCACTGGGCGCTCCAGGGCACCCACGTGATCGACCCGCAGCGCGGCGCCTGGCCGATCCAGCTTCAGCTGCCCGGCCGGGCCAACCTGGCCAACGCCACCAGCTCGGCCGCCGTCGCCGCCGTCTTCGGCGTCGCCCCGCAGGTCGCCCTGGAGCGGATGCGCTCGGTGGCCGCCGTGGCCGGCCGCTACGACGTGGTCCAGTACCAGGGCCGGGACATCCGCCTGCTGCTGGCCAAGAACCCGGCCGGCTGGCTGGAGACCTTCTCGCTGATCGACGGCCCGCCCGCCCCGGTGATCCTCTCCGTCAACGCCCTCGACGCCGACGGCACCGACACCTCCTGGCTGTGGGACGTCGACTACGAGCGCCTCGCCGGGCACCCGGTCTTCGTGATGGGCCAGCGCAAGCTGGACCTGGCCGTCCGCCTGGAGGTCGCCGGACTCCAGTTCCACGTGGTCGACACCCTGGAGCAGGCCGTCCGGATGGCCCCGCCCGGCCGGATCGAGGCCATCGCCAACTACACCGCCTTCCAGCAGCTGCGGAAGGTCGTGGCCGGCTGATGCCGCGCCCGCACACCAGTCTTTACGTGACGGAAGGCCTTCGAGGATGAGTGAGAGCAGCCTGCGCGTGGTCTGGGTCTACCCGGACCTGCTCAGCACCTACGGCGACCGGGGCAACGCCCTGGTCGTGGAGCGCCGGGCCCGCCAGCGCCACCTCAACGTGACCCGGATCGACGTCCGCTCCGACCAGGCGATCCCCACCAGCGGTGACATCTACCTGATCGGCGGCGGCGAGGACCGCCCGCAGCGCCTGGCCGCCGAGCGGCTGCGCGCCGACAGCGGCCTGGTGCGGGCCGCCGAGAACGGCGCGATCATCTTCGGCGTCTGCGCCGGCTTCCAGATCATGGGCCACGAGTTCATCAACGACCTCGGCGAGCGCGAGCCGGGCCTGGGCCTGCTCGACGTCTGGACCGCCCGCGGCGAGGGCGAGCGCTGCGTCGGCGACGTGCTCGCCGACGTCGACCCCCGACTCGGCCTGCCGCAGCTGACCGGCTTCGAGAACCACCAGGGCGTCACCCATCTCGGCCAGGGCGTGCAGCCCTTCGCCACCGTCTCCGTCGGCCGGGGCAACGGCACCGGGGACGGCACCGAGGGCGCCTGGCGGGACACCGTGTTCGGCACCTACCTGCACGGCCCGGTGCTGGCCCGCAACCCCGCCGTGGCCGACATGCTGCTCAAGCTGGCGCTGGACGTCAACGCCCTGCCGCCGGCCGACACCACCTGGTACGACGCGCTGCGCGCCGAGCGCATCGCGGCCGCGACGCGCCCCCAGTAGTACGTCCGGTACGCCCCGGCCGGGTGCCCGCCATGCGGTCACCCGGTCCGCGGGTGGCCCCGGACGTACCACAATGGGGCTGCCTACTGCACACCCTCCTCGGCAGCAGGCTGCAATTCCGCGCGGGGGCGCCGACGGCGCCGCTCCCGCGTCGGCTCCTGCCCGGCCGGACCAGGGGCCGTATGCTCGACTTCGCGGCCGTTTTCGGGCGTTCTGTCCGGATCGGCCGGTCCTTCACCCCACGGCCACCTCCCCGCCACCGCGGCGTGGGAGCGCCCCGTTACGGTGACGGCTCGTCGTCCCAGCCTGTAGTCCGGCCGTTCCTCGGTTCTGCTCGGGAGTTGCAAAGCTAATGCGTATCGGAGTGCTGACCAGCGGCGGTGACTGCCCCGGCCTGAACGCGGTGATCCGCTCCGTGGTCCACCGGGGGGTGGTCGACCACGGCGACGAGATCATCGGGTTCGAGGACGGGTGGCGCGGATTCCTGGAGGGCCACCACCGCCCCCTGACCCTGGATTCGGTGAGCGGCATCCTGGCCCAGGGCGGCACCATCCTCGGTTCCTCCCGGGTCCAGCCGAGCCACCTGCGGGACGGCGTCGAGCGGGCCAAGCGGTACTGCTCCGACCTCGGCCTCGACGCGGTCATCCCGATCGGCGGCGAGGGCACCCTCAAGGCCGCCAAGCTGATGAGCGACGCGGGCCTGCCGATCGTCGGGGTGCCGAAGACCATCGACAACGACATCGCCGCCACCGACGTGACCTTCGGCTTCGACACCGCCGTCTCGGTGGCCACCGAGGCGCTGGACCGGCTGAAGACCACCGCCGAGTCCCACCAGCGGGTCATGGTCGTCGAGGTCATGGGCCGGCACACCGGCTGGATCGCGCTGAACGCGGGCATGGCGGCCGGCGCCCACGCCATCGTCGTCCCGGAACGCCCGTTCCACATCGACAAGCTCACCGACGTCGTCCGCGAGCGCTTCGACCGCCAGAAGAAGTTCGCCATCGTGGTCTGCGCCGAAGGCGCCAAGCCCGAGCCCGGCACCATGCACTGGGAGGAGGGCACCAAGGACATCTACGGCCACGAGCGGTTCACCGGCATCGCCACCCAGCTCTCCCGCGAACTGGAGCACCGCCTCGGCAAGGAGGCCCGCCCGGTGATCCTCGGCCACACCCAGCGCGGCGGCACCCCGACCGCCTACGACCGGGTGCTCGCCACCCGCTTCGGCTGGCACGCCGTCGAGGCCGTCCACAAGGGCGCCTTCGGGCACATCACCGCGCTGCAGGGCACCAACATCAACCTGGTGCCGCTGGCCGAGGCGGTCGCCGAACTGAAGACCGTTCCGCAGGACCGCTACCTGGAGGCCGAGACGGTCATCTGACCGCCCTCCGCCCCTCCCGAGGCCCCCGGACCGCACCGTCCGGGGGCCCCGGCCCGTCCCGGGGACGGGCCGCCGCATCCGGCGGGCGTCCGCGGGCCCCGGCCGTTAGCGTGTCCGGCATGGAGATCCTCGCGTACGGAGTACAGGCCGACGAGCGGCCGCTGCTGGAGCAGGCCTTCGCCGGCCGGCACGGGCTGCGCTGCCTGGACGTGTTCCTCAACCGCGACACCGCCCCACTCGCCGTCGGCTACCCGGCCGTCAGCAGCAGCGTCAACGCCGTCCTGGACGCCGGGACGCTCGCCGCCCTGGCGGCGGGCGGCACCGAACTGATCGCCCAGCGCTCCACCGGCTTCAACAACATCGACCTCGACGCCGCCGCCGAACTCGGCCTCACCGTCGCCCGGGTCTCCCATTACAGCCCGTACGCGGTCGCCGAACACGCCTGGGCCCTGGCCCTCGCCGTCAACCGCCGCCTCACCCGCGCCGCCAACCGCTCCCGCGAGTTCGACTTCCGGCTCGACGGCCTCCTCGGCCGGGACATCCACGGCATGACCGTCGGCGTCATCGGCACCGGCAAGATCGGCGAGTGCTTCGCCCGCATCGCCGCCGGCTTCGGCACCGAACTCCTCGGCTGGGACATCGCCCCCAACCCCGCCTGCCTCGACCTCGGCATGCACTACACCGAACTGCCCGAACTCCTCACCCGCGCCGACCTGGTGAGCCTCCACGTCCCCCTGCTCCCGGCCACCCACCACCTCATCGACGGCGCCGCCCTCGCCCGGATGAAGGACGACGCCATCCTGATCAACTCCAGCCGCGGCGGCCTCGTCGACAGCGCCGCCCTCGTCGAAACGCTGCGCGCCGGACGCCTCTCCGGCGTCGGCCTCGACGTCTACGAGGAGGAGACCGGCGTCTTCTTCACCGACCGCTCCATCGAGGGCATCACCGACGACACCCTCGCCCGCCTCGTCACCTTCCCCCAGGTCCTCGTCACCAGCCACCAGGCCTACTTCACCCGCACCGCCGTCGGCCAGATCATCGACGCCACCGCCCGCAACATCGACGACTTCGCCGCCGGGCGCACCAACGAGAACACCCTCGTCCCCAGGAAGTAGCCCGCAGGGATCCGGAACGCGAGCTCCTCGGTCCGCAGTCGTACGCTCGTGCCGGCCGCGGGTGGTGACCCGTGTCACGGGAACCGGTGCCGCCGCTCGGACAAGGCATGACGTGAACCATCCACACTCCCGGCTCCGGGCCGGGAACCCCGAAGCGTTCCGCGACCTCTTCCGGGACCACGCCTCGTTGGTGTACCGCCACGCCGTGCGCGTGACCGGAAACTGGGCACTCGCCGAGGACGTGGTCTCGCTGACCTTCCTCGAAGCCTGGCGCCTGCGCGGGAAACTCCGCGACGAGGGCGACAGTCCACGCCCCTGGCTCATGGGCATCGCCGTCAACGTGCTGCGCAACACGACGCGCGCCGCCCGCCGCCACAGCGCGGCCATGGCCCGCATGCCCGCGGCCGATCCGGTCCCCGACTTCGCCGACGAACTCGTCGGCCGCATGGCCGACTCCGAGCAACTCGCGGCCGCGCACAAGGCCTTGGGGCGTCTGCGGCGCTCGGAACGCGAGGTCTTCGCCCTCTGCGTCTGGTCCGGGCTCGGCTACGCGGAAGCGGCAGCCACCCTCGGCGTACCCGTCGGCACCGTACGCTCGCGCCTCTCCCGCGCCCGCGCCCGACTGCGCAAACTCGCGGCCGAGGAACTGCGCGCCACGAAGAAGAACACGGAACCGCTCCCGATCCCCGGACAAGTACAGGACAGCCGCAGCACTGCGGCCCGGCCGCACAAGGAGACGCACCGATGATCCGCAACTCGCGGCGGCGCACCGAACCGCTCGACCACGCGGAACTGGCCCGTCTGCTGCCGGCGCCGGCCGATCCCCAACTGGCGGCCAGCCGCCAGGACCTGCTCGAGGAGCACTTGATGAGCGAGATCCACCGGCCCGACCACGCCCCCGCGGCGTCCCCGGTGCGGCGCCCGCTGCGCCGCCCGCTGCGCCGCGCCGTCCTCTTCGCGGCACCTGTCGCCGCGGCCGCGGCCCTGGCCGTGGTCGTCTCCATGAGCAACCCGGCCGGCACCATCGCCTCCCCGCAGCTGGTCAAGGCCCCCGTCGTACAGATCGAGGAGGGGAGCACCGTCCAGCTCGCCTCGACGGTCCACGCGATCGCCGCCGCCGCGACGGCGCGCACCACACCCCAGCCCGGGCCGGGCCAGTTCATCTACATCAAGAGCCAGGTCTCCTTCATGTCCACCCGCAACAACGCGGACACCGGGGAGTCCGCCACCTGGGTCCAGCCGCTGCACGACCGCGAGGTGTGGAAGTCCCCCGACGGCACCAAGGGCTGGCTGGACGAGCCGGGCTACCAGGACAAGGGCGGCATCACGCTGGACACCAACGAGCCCCGCAAGCAGCTGTCCTACACGTGGCTGGCGGCCCAACCCGCCGACCCCGACGCGTTCCTGAAGTCCGTCTACTCGACGGTGAGCGGCAACCGGGACCACGACCAGCAGGCGTTCAACGAGATCGGCTCCATCATCCGCGAGCAGCTCGTCCCCTCCGGCCTCGCCGCCTCGCTCTACGAGGCCGCCGGCAAGATCCCGGGCGTCGTCGTGGTCGAGCACGCGCAGGACGCCTCCGGCCGCGACGGCATCGCGTTGGCGCGACTCGACCCGCAGACCGGCGAGCGATCGGAGTGGATCTTCGACCGGGACAGCCACCAGTACCTCGGCAGCCGTGGCGTGCAGGTCCGGGAGTTCAACGGCGTCAAGCCCGGCACCGTCGTGGAGCGCACGACCATCCTCACCCGGGCCGTCGTCGACGCGAAGAACCAGCGTCCCGGCGCCGGGCAGGCCACGGCCTGACGGTGCCACGCCGGGCGGGGTGGCCTTCCGGGCGCGCCGGCCGACAGGCGGGATCGGCCCGGTCCGGGCTGAACCTGCCCTTCCCCCGGAAGACCGGTTCATTCACACGGCGCACCCCACGCCCTCGTCGGCCCGGCCCTCCAGGGGGTCGGGCCGACGGCCGGTCAGGACCCGCTCAGGCCGAGCACCTCGCGGTACCAGCCGGCGGCCTCCGGGAGGCGGGCCAGCGGGCCGGGGCCGGGCGGGCAGGCGGCGAGCCGCCAGATCCGTTCGCTGCGGTACCAGTGGTCGCGGGCGATCAGGCCGAACTGCCGCTCGGAGACCCGGCCGGGGGCGGCGGCCAGCAGTCGGCGGCACTCCTCCCACGGGACGGCCGGGCCGTCCGGGGCGGGCAGCAGGCCGAGGGCGGCCAGGGCAGCGAGCAGGTCGCCGCCACGGACCGGCCCGGGGTGCGAGGCGTGGTGGACGCCCGGCGGGGCGGCGTGCTCGTCCAGGGCGAGCGCGGTGATCAGCCGGGCCAGGTCGGTGCGGTCCACCAGGGAGAGCCGGGCGCTGCCGCCCTCCCAGCGGACCGGCACCCGGCGGACCAGCTCGGCCAGCGCGGGCACCACCCAGCGGTCGCCGGTGCCGGTCACCAGTCCGGGGCGCAGCACGTACCCGCCGGCCGCGAGCGCGTGGCGCTCGCCGAGCAGCCGGGTGCGGCTGGCCTCGGACACCGGGGCGGGCGGCACCTCGTCCACCTCGACGTCCGCGTGCGGGCCCTCGCCGTAGACCGCCGCCGTGGAGAGGTGGACGATCCGCCGCACCCCGGCGCGGGTGGCGGCCGCCATCAGGGCGGCGGTGCCCCGGTCGTTCACCGCCTCGCACTCCTCGGCGCCGCCGTCGACCCGGGAGGCGAGGTGCACCAGGGCCCCGGCGCCCGTGCAGAGCTCCGTGAGCGCGGCCGGGTCGGCGAGGTCGCCCGGTACCCAGGCGGTGCCGGGAGCGGCGTCCTGGGGCGGTGTGCGGGCCAGCGCCCGCACCGGGACGCCGCGCGCCCTGAGGGCCACCAGCACGCCGGAGCCGATGAAGCCGGTCGCCCCGGTCAGTGCGACCGCGGGGCGCGCCGCGGATCCGTGTTCCGTCGCCATCTCCGAGCCTCCCTGCCGACCGGCCGGTCAGTCTAGCCAGCGGGCGCCCCCGTGGGGAGGCACCCGTACGGAGGGGGTGGGGGGATGGCCCGAGGTAAGGCCCACCTAGGCTGTAGACCAAGCAAAACGGGCGAACCGGACCCCCACCGGGGACCACGAGGACGGAAAGCGGGACCCGCCGATGGGCGACGGAATGTCAGGCATGCACCACCACGGCGGGATGACCCGACTAGGCCCGTTCACCTTGTCCAACGTCTGGACCTGGTCGCCGGACTGGGTGTTCCTGCTCGGCGGCCTGGTCCTCCTGGGGCTGTACGCGGCGGGCGTGGTGCGGCTGTACCGGCGCGGCGACCGCTGGCCGATCGGCCGGATGGCGGGCTGGGCGATGGGTGTCGCCAGCCTGCTGCTGGTCACCTGCACCGGGCTGAACGACTACGGCATGGTGCTGTTCAGCGCGCACATGATCCAGCACATGGTGCTCTCCATGCTGACGCCGATCCTGCTGCTGCTCGGCGCCCCGATCACGCTGGCGCTGCGGGCGCTGCGCCCGGCCGGCAAGGGCCGTCCGCGCGGGCCGCGCGAGCTGCTGGTGGCGCTGCTGCACAGCCGGTACGTCCGGATCGTCTCGCACGCGGCGTTCACCATCCCGATGTTCATCGCGAGCCTGTACGGGGTCTACTTCACCCCGTTGTTCGACTTCCTGATGCAGTACCGCCTCGGGCACATCTTCATGATGGTGCACTTCCTGCTCACCGGTCTGGCCTTCTTCTGGCCGATCATGGGCGTGGACCCGGGCCCGCACCGCCCCGGCCACGTGATGCGGATCATCGAGCTGTTCATGGGGATGCCGTTCCACGCCTTCTTCGGCGTGGCGGTGATGATGGCCGCCCACCCGCTGGTCACCACCTTCACCGTGGAGGGCGCGCCACCGGGGACGAACCTGCTGGAGGACCAGAAGCTGGCCGGCGGCATCACCTGGGCGTTCGGCGAGATCCCGACCGCGATCGTGCTGATCGCGCTGGTCTACCAGTGGATGGGCTCCGAGCAGCGGCAGGCCCGCCGCCGCGACCGCTCCGAGGAGCGCACCGGCGACGCCGAGCTGGAGGCGTACAACGCCTACCTGGCCTCCTTGCACAAGCGTGACCGGCGCCCTGGCACGGCCCCGGCCGCCCCGGTCACCGGCGCCGCCCCGGCGGCCGACGTCGGCTGAGCCCGCCGCCCGCCGCGGAACCCCTGTTCCCGGGAACCCCCGTTCCGCCTCCGGAACGGGGGTTCCTCCGTTTCCGGCCGCCCGCTGAGCAGGGGTCCACGGGAGGCCGGAGCGGTCGCGGGGCGGGGGTTCCACCGGGCCCCGGAACGGTCGTTCCGCCGCGGGCGTTCGAACGGATATGCACGTCCTGCTGTTCGTCGCCGTCCTGCTCTGCGGGTCCGTCCTGCTCTGGCCGCTCGGCTTCCTCGGCGTGGCGCTGTACCAGCGCCGCCGGCCCGCGCCGGCCGGCTCCGACTACCTGGTGGTCCTGGGCGCCGCGCTGGACGGCTGCGAGCCCGCTCCCCCGCTGGCGGCCCGGCTGGACGCCGCGCTGGAACGTTTCGCCGCCGAGGAGGCCGCAGGGTACGCCCCACTGCTCCTGGTGACCGGCGGGAAGGGCCCGCACGAGGAGTGCACCGAGGCCGCCGCGATGGCCCGCTACCTGACCGCCCGGGGCGTCCCGGCCGAGCGGATCCGACGCGAGGAGCGGGCCGTGAACACCGCCGAGAACCTGCGGTTCAGCGCCGCCCTGATGGCCGCCGAGCGCCCCGGCTACCGCTGCACGGTGGTCACCAACGGCTTCCACACCGTCCGCTCCGCGCTGGCCGCCCGCCGGGCGGGCGCCACCGCCGCCGTGCTCGGCGCGGACGGCCCGCTGGCCCACGGCCCGTACCTCCTGCTGCGCGAGGCCGTCGGCACCGCCCTCGCCCTGCTCGGCCGGGCCTGAACCGCGGTCCGGAGCGTGAACGCCGAGAGGCCCCGGGTCCGATGCGGACCCGGGGCCTCTCGTCAGCTCAGCTCGGCCAGGTTCAGCCGAGGTTGGCGAGCGCCTCGTTGAAGGTCTTGGACGGGCGCATCACGGCCGCGGCCTTGGCCGCGTCCGGCTGGTAGTAGCCGCCGAGGTCGACCGGCGAGCCCTGGACGGCGATCAGCTCGTCCACGATGGCCGACTCCTGCTCGGTCAGCGTCGCGGCCAGACCGGCGAAGGCCTCGGCCAGCTCGGCGTCGGCGGTCTGCCCGGCCAGCTCCTGGGCCCAGTACATGGCCAGGTAGAAGTGGCTGCCGCGGTTGTCGATGCCACCGAGGCGGCGGCTCGGCGACTTGTCCTCGTTGAGGAAGGTGCCGGTGGCGCGGTCCAGGGTGTCGGCCAGCACCTGGGCGCGGGCGTTGTCGGTGGTGGTGGCCAGGTGCTCGAAGCTGGCGGCCAGCGCGAAGAACTCGCCCAGGCTGTCCCAGCGCAGGTAGTTCTCCTTGACCAGCTGCTGGACGTGCTTCGGGGCGGAGCCGCCGGCGCCGGTCTCGAAGAGGCCGCCGCCCGCCATCAGCGGGACGACCGACAGCATCTTGGCGCTGGTGCCCAGCTCCAGGATCGGGAACAGGTCGGTCAGGTAGTCGCGCAGCACGTTGCCGGTCACCGAGATGGTGTCCTCGCCGCGGCGGATGCGCTCCAGCGAGAACGTGGTGGCCTCGACCGGGGACTTGATCTCGATCTGCAGACCGGTGGTGTCGTGCTCCGGCAGGTACTGCTTGACCTTCTCGATCAGCACCGCGTCGTGGGCGCGGTTCTCGTCCAGCCAGAACACCGCCGGGACGCCGGTGGCGCGGGCGCGGGTGACGGCCAGCTTGACCCAGTCCTGGATCGGCAGGTCCTTGGTCTGGCAGGCGCGGAAGATGTCGCCCGGCTGGACGGCCTGCTCCAGCACCACGTTGCCCTCGGCGTCGACCAGGCGGACGGTGCCCGCGGCGGCGATCTCGAAGGTCTTGTCGTGCGAGCCGTACTCCTCGGCCTTCTGGGCCATCAGGCCGACGTTAGGCACCGAGCCGATGGTCGCCGGGTCCAGGGCGCCGTGGGCGCGGCAGTCGTCGAGGACGGCCTGGTACACGCCGGAGTAGCTGCTGTCCGGCAGCACGGCGAGGGTGTCGGCCTCCTTGCCGTCCGGGCCCCACATGTGGCCGGAGGTGCGGATCATGGCCGGCATCGAGGCGTCGACGATGACGTCGCTCGGCACGTGCAGGTTGGTGATGCCCTTGTCGGAGTCGACCATGGCCAGGGCCGGGCCCTCGGCCAGCTCGGCCTCGAAGGAGGCCTTGATCTCGGCGCCCAGGTGCGGCACGTTGTCGAGGCCGGCCAGGATGCCGCCGAGGCCGTTGTTCGGGTTCAGACCGGCGGCGACCAGCGCCTCGCCGTACTTGGCGAAGGTCTTCGGGAAGAAGGCGCGGACCACGTGGCCGAAGATGATCGGGTCGGAGACCTTCATCATGGTGGCCTTGAGGTGCACCGAGAACAGCACGCCCTCGGCCTTGGCGCGGGCGACCTGCGCGGCCAGGAACTCGTTCAGGGCGGCGGCCCGCATCACCGAGGCGTCGACGACCTCGCCGGCCAGCACCGGCACCTTCTCGCGCAGCACGGTGGTGGCGCCGTCCTCGCCGAGCAGCTCGATGCGCAGCGCACCGTCGGCGGCGATCACGGCGGACTTCTCGGTGGACCGGAAGTCGTTCTCACCCATGGTGGCGACGTTGGTCTTCGAGTCGGCCGTCCAGGCACCCATGCGGTGCGGGTGGGTCTTGGCGTAGTTCTTGACCGACTGCGGGGCGCGGCGGTCCGAGTTGCCCTCGCGCAGGACCGGGTTGACGGCGCTGCCCTTGACCTTGTCGTAGCGGGCGCGGACGTCCTTGTCCTCGTCGGTCTGCGGGTCGTCCGGGTAGTCCGGCAGGGCGTAGCCCTGGGCCTGCAGCTCCGCGACGGCGGCCTTGAGCTGCGGCACCGAGGCCGAGATGTTCGGCAGCTTGATGATGTTGGCGCTCGGGGTCTTGGCCAGCTCACCCAGCTCGGCCAGCGCGTCGCCGATCCGCTGCGCCTCGGTCAGACGCTCCGGGAAGCTCGCGATGATCCGCCCGGCCAGGGAGATGTCGCGGGTCTCCACGCGCACACCCGCGGTCGAGGCGTAGGCCTGGACAACCGGCAGGAACGAGTAGGTCGCCAGGGCCGGAGCCTCGTCGGTGTGCGTATAGATGATGGTCGAGTCAGTCATCGGTACTCCGCTTCACGTCTCCAACGTCTTGACGTCAAGATATCTCGTCACGGGCCTCCGGCTCCACCTCCCCCCGTTTCCGGTCGCGTTCCGGTCGCGTTCCGCTTCCGCACGGGTCCGGTCGACGGGCGCGGCGGCGCCCGCGGCGGGGCGCTCCGGCGGCCGTGAGCGGGGGCTCGACGCAGGACTCGACGCAGGACTCGACGCAGGGTGCGGCGAAGGACGGGCCGGGGGCCGAACTCCACGGTGGTCCGGGTCGGCACGCGCGGCAAGCGGAGCGCTCGACCGGTGGTTTGGTCCACTCGGGTGAGTCGGACGTCAGGAGTGCGTCAACGCACGACCCCATTCGGTCAACGGCGCGTCAGGACCGGCGCTCCCCGGGCCGGGCCGCCCTAGCGTCGAGGCAGTAGTTCCGGCAGGCACCACCACCCCACTCGGGAGCATCCGCATGGCCCGCGTCGTCTGGCACGTTCCGGTCACCGCCTCCGGCACCGGAAGCACCACCGCACTCCGCCTGTTCCGCCTGCGCGACGGCCGCCGCTGCGCGGTCGGATTCTCCAGCCCCGAGGCCCTCGTCGCCCTCCTCGGGCCCGACCAGGCCCACGCCGAACTCGGCGAGCCCGCCCTCCGTGACCTCACCGCCCCGCTCGGGATCGACACCCTGGTGCTGGACCCGCGGCTGGTCGCCCCCTCCGTCACCGCCCCGCCCGTCACCGTCCCGCCCGCCGCGCCGCTCACCCCGGCCCCGACCCCGACCGCCCCGGCCCCGGCCCCGGCTGCCCGGCTCCAGCGCCGGTGACCGCCCCGCTCCGACTCGTCCCGGACGGCCCGGATCCGGCGGTACGGGCCCAGCCGGCCCGCTCCCTGCACGCGATCGTCCGGATCAGCCACGGCCCCGTCCCGCTCGACTTCGACCGCCTCGCGGCGGAGTTCCCGGCCGTCCAGAGCGGCCTGGCCCTGGTCGGCGAGGCCGACCTCGAACTGCGCCTCGCCTGTACCGGCCCCGAGGAGTTACGGACGATCGCCGCCGCCCTGCACCGCGCGGGCGCCGCCAGGGTGCACATCGACCTCGTCCTGCGTGCCCTCACCCCGGCCCCGGTCACCCTGCGCCCGGTGCCGTAGCGGTGCCGTGAGCGGCCCCGGTCCGGGCCGCCGACCCGGCGCCCCGCTCCCCCGCCCGGGGGGCGGGGCGCCGGAGCGCGCTCACTCCTCCCCGGGCCGCGGATCCGGGTTGATCGCCTGGCCGTCGATGGGCTGGCCCCAGCCGTCCTCACCGGCCGCGTCGACGCAGTAGCCGCTGCCCTCGACGTGCCCGCCCGCGCTCCGGCACTGGTCCGCGGTGACGTCCCGGCGCCCGGTCGCCGCCGCCGGACCGGCGGCGGCGACCACGGCCCCGGCGGCGGTGGTGAGCAGGAGGACGGAGGCGGTCGCGGCGGCCACCCGGGCCGGGAGTGAGCTGTTCATGCGGACCACGACAGCACGCCGCCGGGCCCCGGGCGACCACAGGGCGCCCGCCCGGGTGGCCGCCCTGGTGGCCGCCCGCCCCGGCTACTCCCGCGCCAGCACGGCGATGGCCGCGAGCAGCAGCGCGGAGCCCGCCAGCAGGCCCGCCGTCAGCGGTTCGCCGAGGAACAGCACCCCGATCACCGCCGCGGTCGCGGGCTCCAGCAGGATCAGCACCGCGGCCGTGGTGCTGGGCACCGTGGTCAGGCCGGTGAAGTACCAGCGGTAGGCGAACAGGGTGGGCACCGTGCCGAGGAAGAGCAGCGAGGGCACGGTCACCACCGGGTCGCCACCGGTCGGCAGGAGGCCGTGGAGGCCCTGGAAGGCCGCGAGCGGGAGCAGGCAGAGCAGGCCGGTGGTGAAGGCGCCGGTGCCGGCCCGGGCCGAGCCGCCGCTGCGGGCCCAGAGGGTGAGGCCGCTCTGGCCGGCGCCCGCGAGGACGGCCAGCGCGACGCCCAGGGCCGGGCGCGGGCCCGCCGCCGGGGCGGCCACCAGGAGGGCGAGGCCGGCCAGGGCCAACGCCACCGCGGCCGCCGCCCGACGGGTCAGCCGCTCGCCGAGCAGCAGGTGGGCGCCGAGGCTGGTGAACACCGGCCCGGCGCCGATGGTGATCAGGGTGCCCAGCCCGAGGCCCGCCCAGCGCACCGAGCCGAAGTAGGCGCACTGGCTGACCGCGAGGCCGAGCCCGGTCAGCGCCGCGGAGCGCCACCGGGCGGCGCCCCGGTCGGCGCGGGGCCCGCGGCTCGGCAGCAGGGCCAGGCAGAGCGCGGCGACGCCGAAGCGCCAGCAGGAGACGCCCACCGGGCCGAGCCCGCCGGTGCGCATCAGCAGCGCGGACACGGCGCCGCCCACGCCCCAGGCGACGGCGGCGGCGGAAATGGACAGGAGGCCGTGCCGGAAGGGCACGGCGGTGTACGAGGGGGTCATGCGTCGGTACTCCACGATGAGGTGCCGGTTCGGGTCCGCTGGGTGGGCGGGCGGCAGTCATCGCCCCGGCCGCGGGCAGGTCCCGTCGGGCCGGAGTGGGTGGAGTGGGCCGCCCGCTAGCGGGCCGGCGGGGGGAGGATCACAAGACGCACGGGGCCACCCTACGCCGCCCGGCCGCGGTGTTCGCGATCTTTTCCTCGCCCACGAACGGGACGTACGGTCGACCGGGCCGGGGGCTCCCGGTGGAACGCCCCACTCGACGAAGGAGCGGTACACGATGGACCAGCTGACGTACGACGAGGTCGAGGCCGCCGGGAAGCGGATCGCCGGGCGGGTGCGCCCGGTGGCGGTGGCGCCGGGGGACGACGGCGGGCGGACCTGGCTGGCCCTGGAGTTCCTCCAGCACACCGGCAGCTTCAAGGCCCGCGGCGCACAGAACTTCCTGCTCGCGCACGACGAGGCGGGCACCCTCCCGGACAGCGGGGTGACCATCGCCTCGGGCGGCAACGCCGGACTGGCCTGTGCCTGGGCGGCCCGTGAACTCGGCGTCCGGGCAACGGTGTTCCTGCCCGAGACGGCCTCCCCGGTGAAGCTGGCGCGGCTGCGCTCGTACGGCGCCGAGGTGCGGTTGGCGGGCCGGGAGTACGCGGAGGCGCTGAGCGCCTGCGAGGAGTTCGCGGCCGGCAGCGGGGCGCTGTCCTCGCACGCGTACGACCACCCGCTGATCGCCGCCGGAGCCGGGACGGTGCTGGCGGAGATGCGCGCCGGGGTGCCCGGGCTGGACACCGTGGTGCTGTCGGTCGGTGGCGGCGGGCTGTTCGCCGGGGTGGCGGTGGCGGCCCGTGAGCACGGCGTCCGGGTGCTCGCCGTGGAGCCGTCGGGCAGCCGCGCGCTGAACGCCGCGCTGGAGGCGGGCCGCCCGGTGGACGTCCCGGTGGACTCCGTCGCCCAGGACGCGCTCGGGGCCCGCCGCGCCACCGTCCTCGCCGTGGACGCGGCCGCGCACGCGGGCGTCCGCTCGGTGCTGGTCGACGACGAGGCCATCGTGCGTGCCCGCCGGCAGCTCTGGGAGGACCGCCGGATCGCCGTCGAGTACGCGGCCGCCACCGCGCTCGCCGCCGCCGGCCTGGCCGAGGGCGAACGGGTCGCCGTCCTGCTCTGCGGCGCCAACACCGACCCGTCCGATCTGGTGGATTAGCGCCGCACCGCTATACGGAGACCACTATTCCCATCGTCGAAAGGAGCGTCTATCATGCGGCCCCACTCGGCACTGATCGAATTCCGAGTGGGTCGATCGAATACGTAAGAGATCGGGGACAATGACGCCCCCTACCTGCAGGGACGTCCAGAAAAGAATGTAAACATTCAGTAATGAAATCTGTGCAGGGGCCCCTGAATAGTCCTACTGTGTGGCAACTCTCATCGCTCCGCCCACCCCGGAGCCCCCACCCACAGAGAGATCGTTCATGGCTTCCCTCAACCAGATCTCGCCGCCCGACCAGGGCACCGACTCCTCCTCCGGGACTCCCCACCGCTCACTGCGCCGCCACGTCGGGCTCATCGGCCTCATGTGGGCCTCGGTCGGCTCGATCATCGGCTCCGGCTGGCTGTTCGGCGCGAAGGAGGGCGTGATGGCGGCCGGTCCGGCCGCCGTCCTGTCCTGGGGCATCGGCACGGTCGCGATCGTGCTGCTCGCGCTCGTGCACGCCGAGCTCGGCAGCATGTTCCCGGTCTCGGGCGGCACCGCGCGGTACCCGCACTACGCCTTCGGCGGCCTGGCCGGCATGTCCTTCGGCTGGTTCTCCTGGCTGCAGGCGGCCACCGTCGCGCCGATCGAGGTCGAGGCGATGATCGGCTACGCCCGGCACTGGTCCTGGGCGGGCGGCCTGCTCAACGACAACAACACCCTCACGGCCAGCGGCTTCGCCGTCTCCACCGTGCTCATGGCGGTGTTCGTCGCGGTGAACTTCCTCGGGGTGCGCGTCCTGGCCCGCACCAACAACATCGCCACCTGGCTGAAGATCTTCGTCCCGCTGCTCACCATCTTCGTGCTGGCCGCGACCAACTTCCACGGCTCCAACTTCACCTCGCACGGCTTCGCGCCGTTCGGCGCCCAGGGCGTGCTGGCGGCGATCAGCACCAGCGGCATCATCTTCGCCCTGCTCGGCTTCGAGCAGGCCATCCAGCTCGCCGGTGAGAGCCGCAACCCCAAGCGCGACATCCCCCGCGCCGTGCTCGGCTCGGTCGCCATCGGCAGCCTGATCTACACCCTGCTCCAGGTCGTCTTCATCGGCGCGCTGCCCGTCAGCGCCTTCGCCAACGGCTGGGACAAGCTCGACTTCCCCGGCATCGACGGCCCCTTCGCGGGCCTCGCCACCGTGGTCGGCCTCGGCTGGCTGGCGTGGGTGCTCTACATGGACGCCGTGATCTCCCCCGGCGGCAGCGGCCTGATCTACACCACCTCGACCTCGCGCATCTCCTACGGCCTGAGCCGCAACGGCTACGCCCCGCAGAGGTTCGAGGAGCTCGACAAGAACGGCGTGCCGTGGTTCGGCCTGGTCATCGCCTTCGTCACCGGCGTGATCTGCTTCCTGCCGTTCCCGAGCTGGCAGGAGCTGGTCGGCTTCATCACCTCCGCCAGCGTGCTGATGTACGCCGGCGCCCCGCTGGCCTTCGGCGCGATGCGCCGCCGCCTGCCCGGGCACGAGCGCCCCTACCGGCTGCCGGCGGGCGAGCTGATCTCCCCGGCCGCGTTCGTGGTCTCCAGCCTGATCATCTACTGGTCCGGCTGGCACACCCTCTCGCGCCTGGGCATCGCGATCGTGCTCGGCTACGTCCTGCTCGGCAGCTACGCCGCGTACGCGATCAAGAAGGGTCTGCCGAACGCGCCCCGGCTGAGCTGGAAGTCCGCCCAGTGGCTGCCGCCCTACCTGGTGGGCCTCGGCCTGATCTCCTGGCAGGGCAGCTTCGGGGACGGCACCGGCAACATCCCGATGTGGGCCGACATGGCCCTGGTGTCGGTGTTCTCGCTGGTCATCTACTACTGGGCGATCCGGGTGGCGCTGCCGACCGAGGCGATCGAGCAGGAGATCGCCGACGTCGAGGTGGTCGACGAGGGCGGCCACTGACCGCCGACGACCGACAGGAAGGGCCCGCCGGCCGTGCGACCGGCGGGCCCTTCCGCGTCCTCAGAGGCTCAGCACCGTCCGCAGCGCCGTGACGAGCTCGGCCTCCGCGTCCTGGGCCGGGCCGGGCGAGCGCCACGCGACGAAGCCGTCCGGACGGACCAGCACCGCCCCCTGCGGGCCGATGCCGTGCAGCGCGGCGAAGTCCGCGCCCGGCTCCGGCGCCAGATCGTCCTCGGCGCCGTCGCCGATCCGGAAGCCGTCCAGCGGGACGGCCAGCCGGTCGGCCGCCCGCCTTCCGCCCGCCTGCCAGGCCCCGCCCTCGGGGCCGGTGAGCAGCACCATCGCCTGCTCGTAGAGGTCCAGCGTGGAGAGCTTCACGCCCGCGCGCCGCAGCCACTGGTGCGGGGCCCGGCTGCCCGGTTCGCCCGCCGACTCGAACTGCTCGGGGACCACCGGCCCGGCCCGGTCCGCGCCGATCACCGCGCCCACCGGATAGCGGTAGCCGAGCGCCACCGCCAGCACCCCGGCCTGCCGGCCCACGCCCGGCGCCACCGCGTAGCCCGGGTGGCTGTGCTCGGCGGACCGGGCCGAGGCCCGCTCGCCGGTCACCCGGGCCACCGGGAGGCGCTCCTGCCCGTACGTCTCCAGCAGCCTTGGCCCGGCCCAGCCGCACAGCACGGCGGCGACCTTCCAGGCCAGGTTGTGGGCGTCCTGGATGCCGGTGTTGGAACCGAACGCCCCGGTCGGGGACATCTCGTGGGCGGAGTCCCCGGCGAGGAAGACCCGCCCGGCGCCGTACCGCTCGGCCACCCGCTCGGCGGCGTGCCAAGGAGCCCGGCCGGTGACCTCGACGTCCAGCTCCGGCAGGCCGACGGCGGTGCGGATGTGCCGCTCGCAGCGCTCGTCGGTGAAGGCCTCCAGCGGCTCGCCGTCCTCCGGGTGCCAGGGCGCGTGGAACACCCACTCCTCCTGGTTGTCCACCGGCAGCAGCGCGCCGTCCGCCTCCGGGTTGGTCAGGTAGCAGGCGATGAAGTGCCGGTCGCCGACCACCTCGGCCAGCCGCTTGGCCCGGAAGGTGATGCTGACGTTGTGGAACAGCTCGCCCTTGCCGGACCGGCCGATCCCCAGGCTCTCCCGGACCGGGCTGCGCGGGCCGTCCGCGGCGATCAGGAAGTCCGAGCGCACCACCCGCTCCTCGCCGCTCTCCCGGCTGCGCAGCACCGAGGTGACGCCGTCCGCGTCCTGCTCGAAGGAGATCAGCTCGGTGCTGAACCGCAGGGCGCCGCCCAGTTCGCGGGCCGCCCGCCGCAGCACCGGCTCCAGGTCGTTCTGGCTGCACAGGCACCAAGAGCTGGGGCTGAACCGGGCCAGCCGGCCGCCCGGGTCGATCTCCCGGAACAGCCACTCCTGCTCGGCGCCGGTCAGCGAGGGCGCCTGGAGGATGCCGTGGTTGGGGGCCAGGATCGAGGCCGCCTCGCGGATCGCCGGCTCGATCCCGGCCACCCGGAACAGCTCCATGGTCCGCACGTTGTTGCCGCGTCCCCGCGGGTGGTGCGAGGTGTCGGCGTGCTTCTCGACCAGCAGGTGCCGGACCCCGAGCCGGCCGAGGAAGAGTGAGGCCGACAGCCCGACCAGCGAGCCGCCCACGATCAGGACCGGCACCCGGTCGTCAACCTTCGGATTCATCGATTGCTCCGCCCTGTCAGGGGATTCCGCGGCCCGGCCACCGGGCTCGGCGCCGCCCTCGGCGGGCCCGCTCAGCCGGGGCCCCGCTCTTCCATCCCCCGCCGGAGGCGGCCCGTGCCGCCCCTTCGCCCGGATGGCCCGCAAATCTCGCGCCGCGCCCGGTGCGCCGCCCACGATCGACCTCAGGCCTGGCGCCGACTCGCCCGGCCGAACCGCCGTCGCACCGCCCTCCCAGGCCGGGGAGCACCCGCCGGGCACGGCCGACACGGCCCGCAGCGTGCGGCCCAGAGCAGAAAGTGGATCATGACAACTCTGTCCGAACCCCAGCCGAAGCAGCAGGACGAGGCCGACACCCGGCTGCGAGTGGTGCTGATGCTGGAGATCCAGGACGGCGCCCAGCAGCGCTTCCTCGACGTGTACGAGCAGTTGCGCCACCAGGTGGCCTCGGTCCCCGGCCACGTCAGCGACCAGCTGTGCCAGTCGATCAACGACCCGCGCCAGTGGCTGATCACCAGCGAGTGGAAGGACCAGGAGACCTTCCTGGAGTGGGTGGACAGCCCGGCCCACCGGGAGATGGTCAAGCCGATGCACGGCTGCGTCAGCGACAACTTCCGCTCGCTGCGCTACGCCGTGCTGCGCGAGACCTCCGCCGCCGGCTCCACCGGCACCCGGGCACCGATGGAGGTGCCGCCCGGGCTGCCGCGCACCACCCCGGCCGGGCACGTCGGCCCGCCCAAGGCCCCGCCGGGCCCGGACGGCGTGGTCCGCCACGCGCTGACCTTCACCGTCAAGCCCGGCAGCGAGCCCGAGGTGGCCCGCATCCTCTCCGGCTACGCCTCCCCCCGGGCCGAGGTCGACGAGCACACCCGGCTGCGCCGCACCTCGCTGTTCATGCTCGGCAACCGGGTGGTCCGCGCCGTCGAGGTGGTCGGCAACCTCGGCGACGCGCTGCGCCACGTGGCGATGCAGCCCGAGGTGCGGGCCGTCGAGGAGGCGCTGAACCCGCACCTGGAGGAGGCCCGGCAGCTGGGCGACCCGCAGGCCGCCCGGGCGTTCTTCGCCAGGGCCGCGCTGCCCGCCCGGCACCAGGCGATCGCCAGCTCCCCCGCCTCCGCCCGGCTGCACCGGCACGCCGTGCTCTACCCGGTCCGTCCGGGCAGCGGACAGGACGTGGCCGAGCTGCTGGCCGAGCACGACAACCTGGCCACCGCCGACCCGACCGGGCCGGTCGCGGCCGCCACCGTCTTCCACCGCGAGGACGTGGTGGTGCGCCTGGTCGACCTGCGGGTGCCGGCCGAGGCCGACCCGGCCGCCGCCCTCGGCGTGGCCGACGACCGGCAGGCCGCCGTGCTCGCTGGACTGCTGAACCTCGGACCGCAGGGCGACCTGCGCACCGCCACCGGGCTCGGCGCCTTCCTCGCCGCCCGCGCCATGAACCCGGTCACCGACCGCAGTTCCGCCGACCCGATCAACAACTGACGTTCCGTCACCTCACGGGAGAACTCCATGACCACCCAGTCCCCACGGATCGTCAGCGTCCACGACGCGCCGGAGAACCGCCGTCACGGCGCCGAGCTGCGCACCATGCTCACCCCGACCAGCTGCGGCGCGACCAGCGGCTTCATGGGCCTGGCGATCGTCAAGCCCGGCGAGCGGATCCGCGAGCACTACCACCCGTACTCCGAGGAGTTCGTGTTCGTCGTCTGCGGCGACCTGGAGGTGGACCTGGACGGCGAGCCCCATCCGCTCAAGCCGGACCACGGCCTGATGATCCCGATCAACATGCGCCACCGCTTCCGCAACGTCGGCGACACCGAGGCCCGGATGGTCTTCCACCTCGGCCCGCTCGCCCCCCGCCCCGACCTCGGCCACGTGAGCACCGAGGGGACCGCGGCGTCCGGACCGCCGGAACACGCCAAGGTGGGCTCGTGACCCGGCGCGTCGCCGTCACCGGGATCGGTGTGGTCGCTCCCGGCGGGGTCGGCGTCCCGGCGTTCTGGGACCTGCTGACGGCCGGCCGCACCGCGACCCGGGGCATCACGCTCTTCGACCCCACCGGGTTCCGCTCCCGGATCGCCGCCGAGGTCGACTTCGACCCGGCGGCCCACGGACTGGGCCCGGCGGACGTCCAACGGGCCGACCGCTACGTGCAGTTCGCGATGGTCGCGGCCGACGAGGCGCTCGCCGACGCCGGCCTGGACCTGGCCGCCGAGGATCCGTGGCGGATCGCCGTCTCGCTCGGCACCGCCGTCGGCGGCACCACCCGGCTGGAGCACGACTACGCCCTGGTGAGCGCGGCCGGAGCCCGCTGGGACGTGGACCCCGGGCAGGCCGAGCCACAGCTGCACCGGGCGTTCGCGCCCAGCACCCTGGCCTCCGCGGTGGCCGAGCGGACCGGCGCGCACGGCCCGGTGCAGACCGTCTCCACCGGCTGCACCTCCGGCCTGGACGCGATCGGGTACGGCTTCCAGGCGGTCGAGGAGGGACGCGCCGACATCTGCGTCGCCGGCGCCTCCGACTCCCCGATCTCGCCGATCACCGTCGCCTGCTTCGACGCCATCAAGGCCACCAGCGAGCGCAACGACGACCCGCAGCACGCCTCCCGCCCCTTCGACGCCGGCCGGGACGGCTTCGTGCTCGGCGAGGGCGGCGCCGTCCTGGTCCTGGAGGAGCTGGAGCACGCCCGCCGCCGCGGCGCCCGGATCTACGGCGAGATCGGCGGCTTCGCCACCTTCGGCAACGCCTACCACATGACCGGCCTCACCAAGGAGGGGCTGGAGATGTCCCGGGCGATCGACCACGCGCTCGTCCACGCCCGGGTGGACCGCACCGAAGTGGACTACGTCAACGCGCACGGCTCGGGCACCAAGCAGAACGACCGGCACGAGACCGCCGCGGTCAAGCGCTCGCTGGGCGCGCACGCCTTCAGGACGCCGATGAGCTCGATCAAGTCGATGGTCGGGCACTCGCTCGGCGCGATCGGCGCCATCGAGGTCGTCGCCTGCACCCTGGCGCTCGCCCACGGCGTCGTGCCGCCGACCGCCAACTACGAGACGCCGGACCCGGAGTGCGACCTCGACTACGTGCCGCGCACCGCGCGCGAGCTGCCGCTGAGCCACATCCTCTCGGTCGGCAGCGGATTCGGCGGATTCCAGTCCGCCGTCGTGCTCAACAGAACGGGGTGAGTTCCATGACGTCACGTCAGCAGGGCCGCCGGGCGGTGGTCACCGGCCTCGGCGTGGTGGCACCGAACGGGGTCGGGGCCGACGCCTTCTGGAAGGCCACCAGGCAGGGCGTGAGCGTCCTCGACCGGATATCCCGCGAGGGCTGCACCGGGCTTCCGCTCCGGATCGCGGGCCAGGTGAACGGGTTCGATCCGCAGTCGGCGATCGACAACCGCTTCCTGGTGCAGACCGACCGTTTCACGCACTACGCGATGGCCGCCGCCGACCTCGCGGTGGCGGACGCCGGGTTCCGGCCCGACCCGGAACAGCCCTTCGCGATCGGCGTGGTGACCGCGGCCGGCTCCGGCGGCGGCGAGTTCGGCCAGCGCGAACTCCAGCAACTCTGGGGCCAGGGGCCGAAGTTCGTCGGCCCGTACCAGTCCATCGCCTGGTTCTACGCGGCCAGCACCGGCCAGATCTCGATCCGCGGCGGCTACAAGGGCCCCTGCGGAGTGGTCGCCAGCGACGAGGCCGGCGGGCTGGACGCCCTCGCACACGCCGTCCGGGCGATCGAGCGCGGCACCGACGCGGTGGTGGCCGGCGCCGCCGAGGCCCCGCTGGCGCCGTACTCGATGGTCTGCCAGCTCGGCTACCCCGAACTCAGCCTGGCCGAGGAGGCCGAGCAGGCGTACCTGCCGTTCACCGCGCAGGCCTGCGGCTTCGCCCCCGCCGAGGGCGGCGCGATGCTGCTGCTGGAGGACGAGCAGGCGGCCCGCCTGCGCGGCGCCCGGGTCCGGGCGCTGCTGGCCGGGCACGGCGCCACCTTCACCGGCGCCTCCCGCTGGGCGGAGTCCCGGGAGGGGCTGGCGGCCGCCATCCGGATCGCGCTGGACGAGGCCCGCATCGCGCCCGAGGAGATCGACGTGGTCTTCGCGGACGCCCTGGGGGTGCCGGCCGCCGACCGGGCGGAAGCCCTGGCGCTGGCCGACGCCCTCGGCCCGGCCGCCGAGCGCGTCCCGGTCACCGCACCCAAGACCGGTACGGGGCGGGCCTATTGCGGCGCCCCGCTGCTCGACGTGACCGCCGCCGTGCTGGCCATGGAGGACGGCGTGCTGCCGCCCACCCCCAACGTCACCGAGGTCTGCCACGACCTCGCCCTGGTGACCGGCCGCGCCCGACCGGCCGAGCTGAACACCGCCCTGGTGCTCAGCCGCGGGCTGATGGGCTCCAACTCCGCACTGGTCGTCCGGCGCGTGCGGCCCTGAACCACCCACACCTTCGAAGGGACACCCCTGTGAGCAACACCCTCAGTTATCCGGAACTCGCCGAGCTGCTCAAGGCCCGGGCGGGCGTCGCCGTCGACCCGGGCGACCTGGCGCGGCCGGGCGCGGAGTTCGACACCTTCGGCGTCGACTCGCTCGGCCTGCTCGGCGTGGTCGGCGAGCTGGAGAACCGGCACGGCCTCAAGGTCACCTCGGGCGCCGAATCGGCCAAGACCCCGGCCGAGTTCCTGGAGCTGATCAACTCCTCCCTCGCCACGAAGGCTGGTGCCTGAGATGCCCGGACACACCGACAACGAGATCGTCATCGCCGCTCCGCTCGACCTGGTCTGGGAGATGACCAACGACCTGGAGAACTGGCCGCAGCTGTTCAGCGAGTACGCCTCGGTCGAGGTGCTGGACCGGCAGGGCAGCCTCGTCCGGTTCCGGCTCACCATGCACCCCGACGAGAACGGCCAGGTGTGGAGCTGGGTCTCCGAACGGGAGACCGACCGGGAGGCGCTCTCGGTGCGCGCCCGCCGGGTCGAACCCGGCCCGTTCGAGTTCATGGAGATCCGCTGGGAGTACGCCGAGGTGCCGGCCGGCACCAGGATGCGCTGGATCCAGGACTTCGCGATGAAGCCGACCGCCCCGGTCGACGACGCCGGCATGACCGGCCACATCAACCGGAACTCGAAGATCCAGATGCAGCTGATCCGGGAGAAGGTCGAGAAGCGGGCGGCGGAGCTGTGACCGGCGTCCACCGGGCGCTGATCGTCGCCCGGATGAAGCCCGAGGCCGCACCGGACATCGCCGAGGTGTTCGCCGAGTCCGACCAGGGCGAGCTGCCGCACCTGATCGGTGTCACCGGCCGCAGCCTCTTCCAGTTCGGCGACGTCTACCTGCACCTGATCGAGGCCGACCGCCCGCCGGGCCCGGCCGTCGCCAAGGTCGTCGGACACCCGGACTTCCGGACCGTCAGCGACCGCCTGACCGCCTACGTGCAGGCGTACGACCCGGCCACCTGGCGGGAACCGAAGGACGCGATGGCGCGGGAGTTCTACCGCTGGGACCGCTGACCCGGCGCCTCCCCGATGGGCCCGCCCCCGGCCGTGTGCCGGGGGCGGGCCCACGCGTGCCCAGCCGCAGCGCCCCGGATCGGCCTGGATCGGATCGGATCCGGCCGCCCCGGGTGCACCCGCCCGGATTCACCCGGATCGCCCGGCCGTACGGGTGAACACTCCCGGGACTCCACCCGAAGGGCGCACGCTGCGTACCGGCGCTGCCACACTCCGGTGGCAGTCGGCCGCACGGTGGATGACCGTGGATCAGGCGCATCCCCCGCGAGTCCCCTTGCCCGGCACCGTGTCGGCGGTCGCGGTCCTGCGCGCCGGAAGGATCATCCTCATGCGTTCTGCACGCACACTGCTCGCCGGGGCGGCCGTCGCCGCCATGATCACCGTCGGTACCCCCATGGCATTCGCCGACGGTGCCGCCGACCAGGGCAAGAACCTGACCTGGCAGGAGAAGCAGGACAAGTCCGAGAAGACCTCCGACAACTCCAAGGCCACCGACGACAGGAAGGGCGGTGCCGCCTCCGAGGAGCACAAGGGCGCCGACGAGCGCCAGGGCTCCGACGAGCACAAGGGCACCGAGGAACACAAGGGCTCCGACGAGCACAAGGGCTCCGAAGCCAAGGACGAGGACCACAAGACCCCGCACGGCGGCGTGCACACCGGCGGCGGCGGCCTCGCGCTGTCCGGCAGCGGGCTCGCCTCCGGCGCGGTGCTGCTGCTCGGCGGCCTCGGGGCGGGCGCGTACGCCCTGCGCCGCGGCCGCCGTACCACCGGCGCGGTCGCCTGACGCCGGGCACCCTGCTTCCGCCGCCTCCGGACGCCTCCCCGCACGGGGCGGGCGCACCGGGGGCGGCGGGCCGTCGTGGAACAGGTCGAGCGGAGGACAGGAATGACGGGCGGTCCCGCCTCTGGAACACCCCGGCTGCTGCGCGCGGGGATGGGCGCGGCAGCGGTCGGGCTGCTGCTGATCTACAACTCGGTGGACACCGGCGCGGACCCTGGCACGGAGGACGGCCGGCCCGCTCCCCCGGCGGCCGCCGCACCGGCCGTCCCCGGTCCCGCGGGCGCCGCGGACGCGGACGCGGCGCCGCAGACGCCGGCGCTCAAACGCGCCAAGCCGACCCGGCTGCGGATCCCGCAGATCGCCGTGGACGCGCCGTTCACCGAACTGGCCGTCAACCCGGCCGGCCAGCTCGACGCGCCGCCGCCGGACGACAAGAACCTGGTGGGCTGGTACCGGGACGGCGTCACCCCGGGGGAGCGCGGCAGCGCGGTCCTGGCCGGGCACGTGGACACCGCCAAGGGCCCGGCGGTGTTCCTGCTGCTGAGCTTCCTGCTGCCGGGCAACAAGGTCGAGGTGAGCCGCGCGGACGGGACGGTCGCGGTGTTCTCGGTCGACTCGGTGGAGACCTTCGCCAAGAACGCCTTCCCCGACGCCAAGGTGTACGGCAGGACCCCGGACGCCCAGCTCCGGCTGATCACCTGCGGCGGCACCTACGACAAGAAGCGGCGGGACTACCTCGACAACGTCGTGGTCTTCGCCCACCTGGAGTCCTCGCACCCGGGCTGACCCGCCCCGGTCCGGCCCGATCCGGCCCGATCCGGCCCGATCCGGCCCGGGCACGCGCGACCGCCGGCCCCCATCGCTCGGGGGCCGGCGGTCGCGCGTGCCGGTGGTCGTACCCTCGTACCGGCGTACGGGCGTACGGCGGCGGCTCAGCCGGTCACGAGGGCCTCGAAGGCGTGCAGGTAGGGGTTGACCGGGCGGACCGCGGTGACCGTCAGCCCGGCCTCCGCCATCAGCCCGACCATGCTCTCCTCGGAGTGCTTGGCACCGCCCACGTTGAGCATCAGCATCAGGTCCATCGCGGTGGTGAACCGCATCGAGGGGCTGTTGTCGACCAGGTTCTCCACCACCACGACGCGGGCGCCGGAGCCGGCCGCCTTGACCACGTTGGCGAGGGTGCGGCGGGTGCTGTCGTCGTCCCACTCCAGGATGTTCTTGATGATGTAGAGGTCGGCGCGGACCGGGATCTCCACCCGGCAGTCGCCCGGCACCAGGCGGGCCCGGGCGGAGAAGGCGCCGCCGTCCTGGAGCCGCGGGTCGGCGCCGGCCACTACCTTGGGCAGGTCCAGCAGGGTGCCGTGCAGCGCCGGGTGCTTCTCCAGCAGGCTGGCCAGCACGTGTCCCTGGCCGCCGCCGATGTCCGCCACCGAGTCGATGCCGGTGAGGTCCAGGTACTCGGCGAAGTCCTCGGCGGACTGCCGGCTGGAGGTGGTCATCGCCTTGTCGAAGACCTTCGCCGAGTCGCCCGCGTCGCTGTGCAGGTAGTCGAAGAACTCCTTGCCGAACAGCTCGGGGAAGACGTTGCGGCCGGAGCGCACGGCCTCGTCCAGCTTCGGCCAGGCCTCCCAGGTCCAGGGCTCGGTGCACCAGAGGGAGATGTAGCGCAGCGAGTTGGGGGCGTCCTCGCGCAGCAGCCGGGACATCTCGGTGTGCTCGAAGCGGTCGTCGCCGCTCGCCTCGAAGATGCCGTAGCAGGCGAGCGCGCGCAGCAGGCGGCGCAGTTGGCGGGGCTCGGTGTCGAGTGCGACGGCGAGGTCGGTGACGGTGGTCGGGGTGTCGCCGAGCACGTCGGCGACACCGAGCCGGGCGGCCGCGCGGACGGCGGCGGCGCAGGCGGCGCCGAAGACGAGTTCGCGCAGGCGCATCGCGGCCTGGTGGCTGGTATGGGCGGGTGCGGTGGTCATGGCGGGTTCCTCGGGTCCTTGGGGGTTCCTGGGGCGGCGGGCGGCGAGGGGCGACGGGCCGGCGGCGGGAGGCGGTCGGCCGCGGGCCGGCGGCGGGGGTGGGAGTGGGGAGCGACGGGCCGCCGGCCTGGGTGAGGGGGCGCCGGGGCTCAGCAGCGGCCGGCCGGCTCGGAGCGCTCGCAGGTGTTGCGGGCGAAGGTGTTGTCGGCGCCGGCGTCGCGGTCGGCGAGGTCGGCCGGACCGTTGCCGCTCAGTTCGTTGTCGGTGATCACGGCGCGGGCGTTGGAGACGCCGACGACGCTCCGGAAGAGGACGATGCCGCCGGAGAAGTCGGAGGTGCCCGTGTTGTCGCGGACCTCGTTCTCCGTCACCCGGGTGTCCTCGGTGCCGGTGAGCACGATGCCGGCGCCCTGGATGGCGCCCAGGCGCGGGTTGGCCGGGCAGAACTTGTTGTTGCCGACGACGGTGTTGCGCCGGACGTCGAGGTTCCCGGCGCGGGGCACGCCCTCGTCGCCGACCACGAAGACGCCGGCGCAGTTGCCGCTGATCCCGTTGTCCTGGACGGCCAGTCCGCGCAACCGGCGGACGGTGACGCCCACCCGGTTGCCGGTCAGCTCGTTGCGCTCGACGACGGTGCCGCCGGTGTCGGGCGAGCCGCCCTCGCGGTAGGCGTAGTTGGCGAGGAAGACGCCGGACTGGCCGTTGTCGGTCGAGCGGTTGCCGCGGATGACGGCCCGGGTGGACATCTCCTGGCTGATGCCCTGCTGGGCGTTGTCGTGGACGTAGGTGCCGCTGACGGTCAGACCGGTGGTGCCGCTGGCGTCGATGCCGTTCTTGCGGAAGCCGGTGACGGCGAGGCCGTGGACGGTGACGTCGGACAGCGGGTGCTCCTCGGTGCCGACCACGCAGATGCCGTGGCCGGCGGCGGCGCAGGCGTTCTCGGTGCCGTCCCCCGGGACGATCACGCTGTCCCGGCCGGCGCCGCGCAGGGTGATGCCGGGGGTGGTGATGCGGACGCTGCCCCGGTAGGTGCCGGGGAACAGCTGGACGGTGTCACCGGGCCGGGCGGCGTCGACCGCCCGCTGAATCGATTCTCCTGGCCGGACGTGGTGCAGCGGGAGGCCGCCGTCGGCGCGGGCCGCGGGGGCGGCGGCCAGGGCGGCGAGGACGGTGGTCAGGGCGGTGGCGGCGGCGGTGGCCGCGGCGAGGTGGTGGACCCGTCGCGTGGACATGAGTGGTGACCTGTTTCTTTCGGCGCGCGCGGTGTTTCGTGCGGGTGTCGTGGTCCCCCGCACGGGCCGGCGGTGTGGGCTGACGCGCTGTGCGCGGGCGGTGACGGCCGGTGGGTGCGGCCGTGTCGACGGTACGGGCGGCCGGATGGCCCCGCCACCAGGGCTGGGCTGCGGGACTGACGGGGCGTCGACCGGACGTGGGACGGCCCGGCGTGGCGCGGGGTGGTGGGGGTCGGGCGTGCCGTGCGGCAGGTGGGCGGCTGCGGCAGTCGTGGCGACGCGCCCGGCCACGGGGGCGGTCGGGCGCGTCGGGCGCGTCGGGCCCTTCGGCAGTGGGCGCTTCGGCAGCGGGCTCGGCGGCCCGGGTCAGCCCGCGGCCGGGGCCTGCGGCCCGAGGCGGACAGGCAGCGCGGCGAGGTGCCAGGCGGCCGGGTTCGGTCCGCGCTCGACGGCCTCCGGGCCGACCGCGAGAGCCAGCTGCGGGTACGTCCGCAGCAGCGTGTCGAAGGCGACGACGGCCTCCTGGTGCGCCAGCACCGAGCCCAGGCACCGGTGGGTGCCGTGGCCGAAGCCCAGGTGCGCCTCGTGCTGCCCCGCGCGGTCCGGCGCGCTCGCCCGGCGGACGTCCAGGCGCTCCGGCTCGGCGTAGGCCCGCGGGTCGTGGTTGGCCCCGGCGAGGATCGGCATCACCGCCTCGCCCTTGCGGATCGGGGTGCCGGCCAGGGTGAGGTCCTCCGTCGCGTAGCGCGGCACCCCGCCGATGGTCGGGCCGCACCAGCGCATCAGCTCGTCGACGGCGGCGGGCAGCAGGCCCGGGTCGGACCGGACCAGCGCCAGTTGTTCGGGGTGGGCGAGCAGCGCGGCCGTGCCGTTGCCGATCAGGGTGGCGGTGGTCTCGTGCCCGGCCACGATCAGGTTGAGGATCAGCGAGACGGTCTCCACCGGGGCGAGGGTGTCGCCCTCCGCGGCGGCCAGCCGGGAGAGCAGGTCATCGGCCGGCTCGGCCCGACGGCGCCCGACCAGGTCGCGGGCGGCGGTCACCATGGCGCGCAGCGCCTCGTCCAGACCGGGCCCGGCGCCCCGGCCGAGGTAGGAGCTCCAGTGGCGCCACTGGGGGCGGTCGGCCTCGGGGATCCCGAGCAGCTCGCAGATCACCGTGACGGGCAGCAGGTAGGCGAAGTGCGCCACCAGGTCGACCACGCCGTCCGGGCCGGCGTGCCGGGGCAGCGCCCGGGCGTACTCCTCGGCGAGCCGCTCGATCCGGGGCCGCAGGCGCTCCACCGCACCGGCCGTGAAGGCGGGGTGCACCAGCCCGCGCATCCGGCGGTGCCGGGCGCCGTCCGCGCCGAAGACCCCGGCGCGCAGGTACTTCGCGCACTCCGGCGGCATGCCGCGGGCGCGCCAGACCTGCTCGGTGCGGTGCGCGGGGACGGGGGCGGGGGCGGCGGGCGCGTCCGCCGGACCGGACGGGTCGGTGGCGGCGGCGGTGGCGGGCTCGTCGGCGGGCTCGTCGGCGACGGGGCCGTCGACGGCGTTCACGTCGTTGACGAAGCGCGGGTCGGACAGCACGGTGCGGACGTCCTGGTAGCGGACGGCGATCCAGAAGGGCTCCACGCCGGGGATGGTGGCGCGGGCGAGCGGGGCGCGCTCGCGCAGGTCGGCGAAGGCGGTGAAGGGGTCGCGGATCAGGTGGTCGGCGCGCAGGTCGACGGTCTCGACCGGTTCGGCGGTGCTCACGGCTGCCTCCTCAGGAGTCGCGAAGTCCATCTGGTCACGGATCGTGACGGAGGCGGGTGGGGTGGTCCCCGGGTTCCGGCCCGGATTCACTCGATCGAGCACAGCGAATCGTTTCTCCGGACCCCGGCCGACCCTCCCGGGCCACCCCGACCCGGTCACCCCGCTCCGCTCCGCCCGGCCCGGCCCGGCCCGCCCGACACCCCGGTCCGGACGCGTGGCATGCTCGGGGTCATGACCACCGTGCACGTACCGCCCGTCGCCGCTCTCCGCAACCCGATCGGTGCCCACGTCCCGGTGGCCGCGCGCGGACTCGCCGGCACCGGCCTGGCGTACGCGGCCCGGGTCGGCGCGGAGACGGTGCAGGTGTTCGTGGCCAACCCGCGCGGCTGGGCCACTCCCCCGGGCAACCCGGCCCAGGACGAGGAGTTCCGCACCGCCTGCGCCGAACAGGGCGTCCCGGCCTGGGTGCACGCGCCGTACCTGATCAACTTCGGCTCGGACAACCCGGCCACCCGCGAACGCTCCGCCGAGTCGCTGCGGCACTCGCTGCGCCGCGGCCACGCCATCGGCGCGCTCGGTGTCGTCCTGCACACCGGCTCGGCGGTCGGCACCGCGCCCGGCGGCGGTTCGCGCCGGGCCGAGGCGATGGCGCAGGTCCGGACGGACGTCCGGCCGCTGCTGGAGGAACTGGACGGGCTGGGCGACGACGCGCCCTGGCTGCTGCTGGAGCCGACGGCGGGCCAGGGCAGCTCGCTCTGCTCGCGGCTGGAGGAGCTGGCCGCGTACATGGCGGCGCTGGACCATCACCCGAAGGTGGGGGTCTGCCTGGACACCTGCCACGCCTTCGCCGCCGGGCACGACCTGGCGGAGCCGGGCGGGGTGACGGCCGCGCTGGACGCCCTGGCCGCCGCGGCCGGTCCGGGCCGGCTGCGGCTGATCCACGCCAACGACTCCGAGGACGTGGTCGGCGCCCGCAAGGACCGGCACGCCAACATCGGCGCCGGGATGATCGGCGCCGAGCCGTTCCGCGAGCTGTTCGAGCACCCGGAGACGGCCGGGGTGCCCCTGGTGGTGGAGACCCCGGACCGCAAGCACGGCGGGGACGGCACCGGGCACGCGATGGACATCGCGGTGCTGAAGGAACTGCGGGACCGGGCGGCGGTCCGCGGCCCCGGAACCCGTCCTACGGACCTGCGGGAGCCGGCCGCCGCGGGACGGCCGTGAGCCCGGAGGCCGACGGGCGGCCTCCGGGCTCGGGGGGCGGGGATCAGCAGCCGCAGTCGCTCTCGCTGTGCTCGGAGTAGTTGAACCAGGTGGCGTGCGGGCCGACCAGCCCGACGCCCGCGGAGCCGGACTCCAGGTGCTGTCCCTCCGACTGCGTCGGAGCGAAGCCCCCCGCCATGGCCGAGGTCGGGACCGCCACCACGGCACCGGCCACGGCGACGATCACGGCGAGCTTGCGGATCTTCCCACGAAGCGACATCTGATGTCCTTTGGTTCGTCTCTGGTCCTCAACCCGCGCCCCCGACCGGCCTGTTCGGCCGCCCGACGGGCCGGGCGGCGCCCCACCGGGGGCGCCGCGCCAACGTTGGCACACGAACACGCGGCTTCGGGCGCGCGCCGCAACCGGGCTGAGGCGTTCGGGTGAGGCAACTCCCCCGGCCGGGCGAATCCGGGCGTACGTCGAGGAATACGGGCGTACCCGCGTGAATCCGGTCGAACGGCCGGACGGAGGGGGCCGGACGAGTACCCGTCCGGCCGTCCCCCGGCCGCAAGTCTTGCGGCGATGGACCGGGCGAACTGAACAAATCCCGGCGATTTGGTGCAAGGTGCCGCCCGGTCCGAGCATGAACGGTCGCTCCATGACGCTCCACCGAGCGCGAGCGCCAGCAGGAGCAGCACCACGAAAGGCGCACCACCCTCATGCAGACCAGTCCCGCCGCACCCCGGCAGGCGACCCGACCGAGCGGCCCGGAGACCCCGGGACCGGTCGGCTCCCCGCAGGACGGCCCCGCGGCCCGGACCACCGGCCGCCGCTTCGGGCTGCTGACCGCCACCGCCCTGGTGATGGGCAACATCATCGGCGGCGGCATCTTCATGATCCCCGCCGCCGTGGCCCCGTTCGGGACGGTCAGCCTGGCCGCCTTCGGAGTGCTCACCGTGGGCGCGATCGCGCTGGCGCTGGTCTTCGGGCAGCTCGCCCGCCGCAACCCGCGCACCGGCGGGCCGTACGTCTACGCCCGCGAGGCCTTCGGGGACTTCGCCGGCTTCCTGTCCGCGTGGTCGTACTGGATCACCACCTGGGTCAGCAACGCCGCGCTCGCCGTGGCCGCCGTCGGGTACCTGGACGTGCTGCTGCCGCTCCACCACTCCATCCCGCTGGAGATCACCGCCGCGCTGGCCTTCCAGTGGCTGCCGGCCCTGGCCAACCTGGCCGGCACCCGCTACGTCGGGGCCGTCCAACTCGTCTCCACCGTGCTGAAGTTCATTCCGCTGCTGCTGGTCTCGGTGGGCGGCCTGTTCTTCTTCGACCCGAAGAACCTCGGGCCCTTCGACGCCACCGGCCACGGCTGGGCGGGCGGCATGACCGCCGCCGCGGCGATCCTGCTGTTCAGCTACCTGGGCGTGGAGTCGGCCGCGATGAGCGCCGGCAAGGTCCGCGACCCGGAGCGCAACGTCGGCCGGGCCAGCGTGCTCGGCACCATCGGCGCGGCGGTGGTCTACCTGCTCGGCACCATCGCGGTGTTCGGCACCGTGGCGCACCAGCAACTCGTCCACTCCGCCGCGCCGTTCTCGGACGCCGTGGACGCCATGTTCGGCGGCGGCTGGGGCGGCACGGCGATCGCCGTCGCCGCGCTGGTCTCGATGACCGGCGCCCTCAACGGCTGGACCCTGCTCTCCGCCCAGGCCCCGTACGCGGCCGCCAAGGACGGCCTGTTCCCGGCCGCCTTCGGCAAGGAGCGGCGCGGGGTGCCGACCTTCGGCGTGCTGGTCAGCGTGGCACTGGCCTCGGCGCTGACCGTGGTCAACTTCGCCAGCGGCGCGAAGGGCGCCTTCGACATGCTGGTGCTGGTCACCACCTTCACCGCCACCGTGCCGTACCTGCTCTCCACCGCCGCCCAGCTGTACTGGCTGGTGCGCGGGGCGGGCGAGAAGGTCGACCGCGGGCGACTGGTGCGCGACGCCGTCCTCGGCCTCGGCGCCTTCGCCTTCTCGCTCTGGCTGCTCGCCGGGGCCGGCTACGCCGCCGTCTACCAGGGCGTGCTGTTCCTGTTCGCGGGCATCCTGGTCTACGTCTGGATGGCGGGCCGCCGCCGCGACTGAATCCCCCCGGCGGCAGCCGGAAAACCGGACACACCAACCCGAACCCCCGTGACGTACGCCGGACTTGTCCGGTGCACGTCCGATGTGCACGAGGATTTCACTTCCCGGGTCTACCCGCGTAGGTGACCGGATCGCCACACTGGCGCACGCAATTCAGCAGTTCTTCCGATCTGATGATGGAGCGTCCGCCATGGCCCCCACCGCACCCGTGCGCCGGTTCCTGTCCTGCATACCGGCTGCCGCCGCCCTCGCCGCCGTGACCGTGCTCACGGCCGGCACCCCCGCCCAGGCCGCCCTGCCGACCCCGATCTCCGCGGCCACCGCCCGCAGCTACCTCGCCGCGATGCCCGCCACCGCGGAAACCCACGGGGACACCTACGACCGCACGCTGTTCCCGACCTGGATCACCATCAGCGGCACCTGCGACACCCGCGAGTGGGTCGTCAAGCGGGACGGCAGCAACGTCGCCACCGACACCTCCTGCAAGGCGACCAGCGGCAACTGGTCCTCGCCGTACGACGGCGCGACCACCACCAACGCCTCCTCCTTCGACGTCGACCACCTGGTGCCGCTCTCCGAGGCCTGGGCCTCCGGCGCCTGGGCCTGGACCACCGCGCAGCGCCAGGCCTTCGCCAACGACGTCACCCGCCCCCAGCTGCTGCTGGTCTCCGCCAGCAGCAACCGCTCCAAGGGCGACCGCGACCCGGCCGAGTGGCTCCCCCAGGCCTCCTACCGCTGCACCTACGCCCGCGCCTGGGTACAGGTGAAGCAGTACTACGGCCTGGGCGTGGACAGCGCCGAGAAGACCGCGCTCACCGGCATCCTCGACAACTGCTGACGCGAAACCCCTGCGGCCCGGCGCTCACCCCGCGCCGGGCCGCATTGCCGCGCACGGGCGCGGCGATGGCGCCGGTCGCGGCTGCGGTGGTGCCGGTCGCGGCTGCGGTGGTGCCGGGCCGCTCGGCACGGTCAGTCGGTCGAGTCGGCACGCTCAGTCGGTCGAGTCGGCCGGGAAGTCGACCGGATAGGCCTCGGCGAAATCGGCCGAGCGGGCCACCTCGCGCCACCTGGTGTCCTCCGCCAGGAGCCGCCGGTCCATGGCGATCGAGCCCTCGACGGCGTTGACCCCGAGCGGCAGGTGGTGGGGGATGTCGCGCCGCTTGGCCACCCGGACCAGGATCTCGGCGGCCCGGACCGGGTCGCCCGCGGCGCCGTCGCCCCCCTGCCGCAGCCGCCGGTTCACGGCACCGACCGTCTCGTCGTAGGCCTCCGGGACGTCGTGGACGACCATCGAGGAGCCGGCCCAGTCGGTGCGGAAGCCGCTGGGTTCGACCACCAGCACCCGCACGCCGAACGGCGCGGTCTCGGCGCGCAGCACCCGGCTGAACCCGTCGATGGCGAACTTCGCCGCCTGATACGAGGCGATGCCCGGGGATCCGCCGACCCGGCCGCCCATCGAGGAGAACTGCACGACCAGACCGCCCTTCTGCTCGCGCAGCAGCGGGAGCGCGGCCTTGGTGACGTGGTAGACGCCCCAGAAGTTGGTCTCGAACTGGGCGCGGAAGTCGGCGTCCTCGGTGGTCTCGATCGGCGAGACGTTGGCGTAGCCGGCGTTGTTCACCAGCACGTCGATCCGGCCGAAGGCGGCGTGCGCCTCGGCGAGGGCGGCCCGGGCGGCCGCCGGGTCGGTGACGTCCAGCGCGATCGGGCGGATCCGGTCGCCGAACTCCTCGACGAGGTCGGCGAGTTGCTCGGGCCGGCGGGCGGTCGCGGCCACCCGGTCGCCGGCTTCGAGCGCGGCGCGGACGAGGGCGCGGCCGAAGCCACGCGAGCTGCCGGTGATGAACCAGGTCTGTTCCGTGTTCTGCTCCATGCCATCTAGTAAAACACCGTTGCGTTATTAGCGCAACGGCGTTGCGGTATTACGGCAACGGCGTTGCCCTACCATGGGCGGGTGGATGCAGCATCGGAGTTCCAGCGCGCACGCTCGCCCGAGGCCAAACGCCGGCGCGAGGCCGCGATCCTGGCCGCGGCCCGCTCGCTCGGCCACGAGCAGGGCATCAGGGACGTCACCCTGACCGACATCGCCGCCGCGGTGGGAATGCACAAGTCGGCGCTGCTGCGGTACTTCGAGACCCGCGAGGAAATCTTCCTGCGGCTCACCGCCGAGGGCTGGGCGGAGTGGTCGGACGCGCTGACCGCGCGGCTGCGGGAGAGCACGGAGCCGGGCCCGGCCGCCGTGGCGCGGGCCTTCGCCACCACGCTCGCCGCCCGCGGGATGTTCTGCGACCTGCTCGCCCACGCCCCGCTCAACCTCGAACGCAACGTCTCGCTCGACGCGGTGCGCGACTTCAAGCTCGCCACGCTCGCCGCCCGCGAACCGATCGGCGCGGCCGTCCGCGAACAACTGCCCGCACTGGACGACCAGGACGTCACCGACCTGATCGCCACCGCCGTCTCCCTCGCCGGGGCCATGTGGCAGATCGCGAACCCGGGCACCGAGGTCGCCGCCCTCTACCGCACCGATCCCCGGCTGGCACACGCCGTCATCGAGGTCGAACCCCGGCTCGCCCGCATCCTGACCGCCACCGTCACCGGGCTGGCCTCCGGCCGGGCCGAGCCGATCGACTGAGCCGCCCGCCCGGACCGTCCGGCCCGCGCCAACTCCCGTTCCGGTGCACTCGGATGGATCATCTGACGTGCCGCACAAGGGATTTGACCCTAGGTTCCGGTGCCAGGGGGTCAACCGAGCGGAAGGCTGTTTCTGGCATGGCTGGCAAGTTCGAACTGTACGTGGACGAGGGCGGCATGCACCGGTTCCGGCTCAAGGCGAGCAACGGGACGATCGTGGTGACCGGCGACCCGCAGGAGAGCAAGGACGACTGCCTGAGGAGCATCGAGTCGATCCGCAAGCTCGCGCCGTACGCGGAGCTCAAGGAGACCGCCGGGTCCGTGTGACCGGACGCGAACCGCGCCGCGGGTCGGCGGTGCAAATCGCCGACCCGCGTTCTCCTCTACGACAGATCCCTTTGGCCGGGTGCACGCCGGACGCGGACAGAACACTGGCATGCGCGTCGCCATCGTCACCGAATCCTTCCCGCCCGAGGTCAACGGAGTCGCCCACAGCGTGCTGCGGACGGCCGAGCACCTGGTCCGCCGGGGCCACCGGCCCCTCGTCGTCACCCCCGCACCGGCACGGGGCACCGAGTGCCCGCCGGAGACCTTCGGCGGCACCCCGGCGGGCGAGATTCCCGTGGTGTGCATCCCGTCCGTCCCGCTGCCGGGATACCCCCAGGTGCGGATCGCCCTGCCCAGCCGGCAGCTGTCGGCCGCGATCGCCGGGCACCGGCCGGACATCGTCCACCTGGCCAGCCCCTTCGTGCTCGGCGCGCGCGGGATGCAGGTCGCGGCGCGGCTCGGGGTGCCCACCGTGGCCGTCTACCAGACCGACCTGGCCGGCTACGCCCACGCCTACCGGGCCGGGCGGGGGCTCGGTGAGGCCGCCGCCTGGCGGCGGATCCGGGCCGTGCACCGCGCGGCCGCCCGCACCCTGGCGCCCTCCACCCCCGCCGCCCAGGACCTGACCGCGCACGGGGTGCCGCGGGTGCAGCTGTGGCCGCGCGGGGTGGACTCGGTGCGGTTCCACCCCCGGCACCGGGACGAGGCGCTGCACCGGGCGCTCGCCCCCGGCGGGGAGGTGCTGGTCGGGTACGTCGGACGGCTGGCCCCGGAGAAGCGGGTCGACCTGCTGGCCGCGGCCTCGGCACTGCCCGGCGTACGGGTGGTGGTCGTCGGGGACGGCCCCTCGGCGCCCGGGCTGAAGGCCTCGATGCCGGGCGCGGTGTTCCTCGGCCGGCGCACCGGTGACGAACTGGCCCGCTGCTTCGCGACCCTGGACGTCTTCGTGCACACCGGCCCGCTGGAGACCTTCTGCCAGACCATCCAGGAGGCGATGGCCAGCGGCGTACCGGTGATCGGCCCGGCGGCGGGCGGACCGCTGGACCTCGTCGCCCACCACCGCACCGGCCTGCTGGTACCACCCCGGGACGGCACGGCGGTGGCCCGCGCGGTGGCCGAGCTCGCCGCCGACCCGGCGCGGCGGGCCGGGTACGGGCGGGCCGGCCGGGCCGAGGTGACCGCACGCACCTGGGAAGCGGTCGGGGACCTGCTGCTGCGGCACTATGCCGAGGTGCTGGCGGAACACCGCGGGCTGCCGCTGCCGGCCGCCGCCCCCGCGCCGGTCGAACCGGTGGCGCCCGTCCTGCCGGAGGAGCTGCCGGCATGACCCCCGTTCCCGACGACAGCGCACGGCCGACCGGCGGGGCTCGGCCGGCCCCCGGGGCTTCTCGGCCGGCCCCCGGGGCGCCTCGGCCGACCGCCGGGGCGCCGAGGGCCGACCACGCGCCCAGGCCCGGCGAGGCACTGACGATCGTCCGGCTGGCCAACTTCGTCACCCCGGTCTCCGGAGGTCTGCGCACCGCGCTGCGCCACCTCGGTGCCGGGTACCGGGGGGCCGGGCACCGTCCGGTGCTGATCGTCCCCGGGGAACGGCGCTCCGAGGAGGAGACCGAGCAGGGGGTGGTCGTCACCCTGCCCGGCCCGGTGCTGCCGGCCGCCGGCGGCTACCGGCTGCTCACCGACCGGCGGGCGGTGGCCGCCGAACTGACCAGGTTCTCCCCCGACCGGCTGGAGGTGTCCGACCGCACCACGCTGCGCTGGACCGGCGCCTGGGCACGGCGGCACGGGGTGCGGTCGGTGATGGTCTCGCACGAGAGCGCGGCCGGGGTGCTGCGCACCTGGGGCCTGCCCGGCCCGCTGGCGGGCACGGCGGCCGACCGGCTCAACGCGGCCACCGCCCGCGCCTACGACGCGGTGCTCTGCACCACCGACTGGGCCGCCGCGGAGTTCCGGCGGATCGGCGCCCCGAACCTGGTCCGGGCCCCGCTGGGGGTGGACCTGGAGGCGATGCGACCGCTGCCGCCGGCCGCCCGCGCCGCCGAGCGGGCCCGCTACGCCGCTCCGGACGAGACGCTGCTGGTGCTCTGCTCGCGGCTCTCGGCGGAGAAGCGGCCCGAGCGGGCGATCGAGGCCCTGGCCGAGCTGCGCGCGCGGCGGCACCCCGCGGTGCTGGTGGTCGCCGGGACCGGCCCGCTGCGGGAACGGCTGGCGGCCCGGGCCGCACGGCTGCGACTGCCCGTACGCTTCCTCGGGCACCTGGGCGGGCGTGCCGAGCTGGCCCGGCTGCTGGGCTGCGCGGACGTGGTGCTCGCGCCCGGGCCGGTGGAGACCTTCGGCCTGGCCGCGATGGAGGCCCTGGCCTGCGGAACCCCGGTGGCGGTCAGCCGCTCCTCCGCGCTGCCCGGCCTGATCGGGCTCGCCGGAGCGACAGCCGTCGACACGGGCAGCGGATTCGCCTCCGCGGTACGGCAGTTGCTGGGGCGGCCGGAGGACCTGCGGCGGGCCGCCGCCCGGGCGCAGGCCGAGCGGTACGGCTGGCCGGCGGCGGTGGCGGCGTTCCTGGCGGCGCACGGCGCGCACCACGACGAGGCGGTGGACGGGGGGCGGGACGAGCATGCTGGAAGCCGGGCGTGACCGGGCGGCGCGGGAGCGCCCCGCGACGGGCGAACCACTGCGCTTCGTCGCACTCGGGGACTCGCTGACGGAAGGGGTCGGGGACCGGGTCGGCGAGGGCTGGCGCGGCTGGGCCGCCGTCCTGGCCGACGCGCTGGCACCCGAGGGGCGGGCCGCGGAGTTCACCAACCTGGCGTACAGCGGGGCGCTCACCACGGAACTGACGATCCGTCAACTTCCGCAGGCGCTGGCGCTGCGGCCGCAGCTGGCGGCCGTGGTGGTCGGCGGCAACGACACCCTGCGCACCGGCTTCGACATCCGGCGCGCCACGCTGGAACTCGACGCCACGATGGGGGAACTGTCCGGCCACGGTGCCAGGCTGTTGACCGCCTGCCTGCCCGACCCGGGCAGCCTGCTCCGGCTCCCGGCGCCGCTCGCCCGGCCGCTGGCGCGCCGGATGCGGGCGGTCAACACCGTGGTGCACGCCCTCACCGAGCGCCACCGGGCGATCCACCTGCACATCACCGAACTGCCGTGGCTGGCCGAGCGCCGGCTGCTGAGCGTGGACCGCCTGCACCCCAGTGCCGAGGGCCACCACCTGATCGCCCTGCGGTTCCACAACCTGCTCGCCGAGGCCGGCCACCCCCTCGGCCCACCCCCGGCCGCCGCCTCTGCCGCGGCCCCGCCTGGCCCGGCCGCCGACCTCTGGTGGATGGCCACCCGGGGCACCCGCTGGCTCGCCGCCCGCAGCACCGACCTGCTGCCGGGCCTGCTCGCCCTGGCCGCCGCCGAGGGCGTCGCCCGCCTGCGCGGCGGCAGCGGACGGTACGACGAACAGATGGCGCGCGCGGCGGCACAGGCGCTGGCCTCCCTGGGGTGAGGGGCTCGCGCCCACCCCGGAACGACGGCTGTTCGAGGAGGAGTTCACCGGCGCCGGACGGTGGAGCCGCGCGTGGCCTGGGGAGGAGCGCGCGACACCGCGCGGAATCGTCGGGAGCAACCCCTGCCGGGCGTCCGGCGGACACCCGGAGGAGCCGCACCACCTGGGTCCGGACGGGAGCCGGCTCCGCGACGTCGACGGGCCTCGGGTGCCGATGACCACGCCGGACGGCCCCGGAGTACCGCCGTGGGCCGACTCGGACCGAACGCCGCGAACGGCCGGACCGGGCGGCGCAGGGCCTCCCGATCCCCCGATCGTGGAGGGTCGGGGGCGCTGTCCGGTGGGAACCGTAGAGGTGGGCCCGGTTGTCGTGTCCGGGGAGAACGTGACGGAGGGAGTCGGGGTGGAGAGCGCGGGCACGGCCGGTCGGGAGGTCCTGGCGGCGGCGGGGGTGCTGTTCCCGGACGGGGCCGGGCGGGTGCTGGTGGTGCGGCTGCCGTACGACCGGAGGCATCCGGTGGCGATCCCGGGCGGCGGGTGGGAGCCGGCGGACCGATCACCCAGGGAGACCGCCCTGCGGGAGATCCGGGAGGAGCTGGGCTTCACGCCCCGACTGGGACCGCTGGCCTGCGTGGACTGGGCGCTGCTGCGCCACGGCGACCTGCCGATCGTCGCGTACCTGTACTGGGCCGAGCCGCTGACGGCGGCGCAGGCGGCGGCGTTCCGGCCGGACACGGCGGAGGTCGGCGGCTGGACCTGGCTGACGACGGAGCAGGCCGGGCACGCGCTGCCGCCCCGGCTGTCGCGCCGGGTGACGGCCTGCCTGCTGGCGCCGCGCGGCGACGGGCCGCTGGAGCTGGAGGACAGCCGGCCGGTCGGGCACACGCTCCGGCGACTTCCCGCCGACGGGCCGGTGCCCGCGTACGCCGGACTGGCCGCGGCGCCGGGGCTGACGCCGCCGACCGAGGAGCGGCCGGATCCGCCGATGGACCGGGAGACGTACTACGCCACCCGGCCGCGCATCCGGGCGAAGGCGCGGGCGCTGTTCACCGATGCCGCCGGCCGGGTGCTGCTGGTGCGGCTGCGGCCGTGGGACGGGCCGCGCGGGCAGGTCCCGTACTGGACGCTGCCGGGCGGCGGGGTCGAGGCGGACCGGGAGATGCCCCGGGCGGCGGCCCGGCGGGAGATCCGCGAGGAGCTCGGCTGGGAGGTCGAACCGGGGCCGCTGCTGGCGCTGGACTGGCAGCCGGGTGCGGCGGCCGATCCGGCGGCGGACCCGGCGACCGGCCGGGACACCGCCGTCCTGGTGTACGTGTTCGACGGCGGCACGGTGACGGAGCGGATGCTCGGCTCGATCGCGCTGCCGGAGGAGGAGCTGGTGGAGTGGCGGCTCTGCGATCCGGCCGAGGCACGGACGCTGCTGACCGGCCCGTCCTGGGACCGGACGGCCGCCGCGCTGGCCGCCCGGGAGCGGTCGGGCGGGCCGGCCGAGCTGGTGCGCGGGCAGGCCGCCGGGCCGGACCTGCCCCGGAGGTGAGCCCTGCCGGACGGAGCCCGGCGGTGGCCCGAACCACCGCCGGGGCCTCGCCCGTGACCCGCGCGGCCGCGCGCCCGGGTGACGCGCCGGGACGGTGTCCCGGGGCTGCGCGTCAGACCTCCAGCTCGGCCTCGATCCGGCCCAGCTGGTGGCGGGCCATCGCGAGGTTGGCGCGCGCCTTGTCCAGCGCGAGATAGAGGAACAGGCCCTTGCCGGTACGGCCGGTGAGCGGGCGGATCAGGTGGTACTGGCTGCTCAGGGTGATCAGGATGTCCTCGATCCCGTCCTGGAGGCCGAGCATGTCCATGGTGCGCATCTTGGCGCGGACCACGTCGGTGTTGCCGGCGGCGGCGACGTTGAGGTCCAGGCCGCCGGGGCCGTCGAGGGTGGCCAGCGCCATGCCGCTGTTGTAGTCCACCAGGGCCGCGCCGATGGCGCCCTCGATGCTGGTCATGGCCTGCTTGAGCGCGCCGGGTGCGTCGGTCATCTGGGTAACTCCCGTTCATTGATGGGTTGTTCGGGACGGATGGGGACGATGGTTCGGTGGTCGGCCCGGGTCGGCCCGGGTCGGTCCGGGTCAGCCCGCGTCGCGCGGATCCTTGGGCACGAGGGCGTCGTTGAGCAGCCCCGCGATGCGCTGGGCGCTGCGGCGGGCCTCCAGGTGCAGCCGGCCGACGTTGACGTCGGGGTGCGCCAGCAGGGTCAGCACGCAGCTGCCGCCGGCCGCGTACGTGGCGACGTAGCCGTTCTCGCCGCGCACCAGCGACTCGCGGAACTCGCCCTGGCCGGTGGTGTCGGCGAGCCGCTGGGCCAGCGAGAGCGAGGCCGCCGTCATCGCGGCCAGTCCCGAGGGTTCGGTGCCGTGGGTGTCGTGCGCGACCAACAGGCCGTCCACGCTGGCCACCAGACCACCCGCGAGGTGCGGTACGCGGTGTTTGACGGCACGCAGTTCGGCGAGCAACTCGGTCTCCAAGGCGATCAGTTGTCTCCTTCCGACACGCTGCTTGAGTGCCCGCCTCATGGCCGGAACGACGGGGTCGCGGGCGGGGAATGGGTCAAAGTCGGGCCTCCAGAAGGTCTCGGATCCGGGTCAGCAGCGCGACGTCCGGATCGGGGACGGCCAGCGGGTGGGCCGCTGCCGTGATGGGCGGGCGTTCGGGGCACGTGGGGGCGTCGGTCCCGCTGCGGGCCGCCTCGGGGGCGGAGGCGGGAATGGAAGCGGCGGCGGGGGCGGGAACGGCCGTGACCGGGGTGCCGGGGAGGTCGGCGCCCCGGAGGCTGGCGCCGGGGACCCTGCGGTGCAGCCCTCCGGCCGGTCCGCTCGCGACCGGTGGGGCGGCTTCGGGCCGGGGAGCGGTCGTCGGCCGCGCCCCGGGCACCGGGGCCGTCACCGGGACCTCCGGCGCCGCGGGTGCCGCGGGTGCCACGGGTGCCACGGGTGCCGCGGCGGGCGGGCGCGACACGGCAGGCGGGTGCGGCACGGCAGGCGGGCGCGGGGAATCCAGCAGTCCGGCGGCGGCCAGTCGACGGACATCGGCCGTCACCCCGAAGCCGGAGCGGCCGAGCAGCCGGGCCAGGTCCGCCGGGGTCCTGCGACCGTCGGCGTGCTCCAACAGCTCACGTCGCCGGCGGCCGCACGAGCGGTGGGACGACCGGCGGCCGCACTCGGCCGGGCGGACCGGCGCGGTGTCGAGCTGCGCCCACGGCCAGATCCCGTCGAGCAGTTTCCGGCGGCGTTCGACCTCGCGGCGGATCCGGGCCGGGTCGACCTCCGCGACCGGCCCGAGCCAGTGCCGGGCGTCGGCCTCGAACCGCCAGACGCCGCCGGCCGGGTCGGCCAGCACGAAGAACGCGGCGTCGAACAGCGTTCCCAGGTGGCCGAGTTCGAGCTCTCCCCGGGTGAGCAGCCGCCGTTCGACCAGTGCCTCGCCGACCCTCGACCTCGGGCCGTGGGCCCGGAACAGTTCCGCCCAGTCCTCGGGGGTGGTCCGGCCGCAGCCGATGAGCAGGTCGGCCAGTCCGGGCGCCCGGAGGGACTCGGCGGCGGCCACCCGCCCGTCGACCAGGTGGAGGCTGCCGAGCGGCCCGCGCAGGGCGCCGGTGGCGCGGCGGTCGGCGAGCAGGGCGAGCGCCTCGCCCGGGGACCTCGGGGTGGCGGCCTCCGCCGGGGGCGGCGGCGCGGTGCCGGTCGCGGCGGTCACGCGCTCACCCCAGCACCAGCTCCTCGGCGAGTGCCTGGAGGCGGAAGCGGGCGGCGGCGAGGTTGCCCTCCGCGCGGTCCAGCCAGAGGTGCAGGACGAGCCTGTTGTCGAAAACGGTGTCGATGAAGCGGATCAGGTGGTAACTGCGGCCGGCGGTGACGATGATGTCCTCCAACGGGGCCCGCCGGTCCTCCGTCACGGTGAAGGTCTGGCTCTCAACGGCCGCCCGCACCAGGTCGGTTGCCTCGGCGGCGGAGGTCTCGTGCTCTCCGGTCGGGCTGTCCCCGAGGCTGCCGAGGGCGAGCCCGCTGCTCCAGTCGACCAGGCTCGCGGCGCGGGCCCCGTGGATCGCCATCGCTCCGGAGAGGCATTCGTCGATACCGGGCACACCGGCTCCTTCGCGGGGTCTGGGCGGCCGGGCGCAGCGCGGCACCGGCCGGTTCACCACCAGCAGTGGCTAGTTCGACACGGAAGGCTACTGCCGGATTCCAGATGACGAACATTCCAATGGCATATTCACATCAGTAACAGCCAGTTCCAGCCAAGAACTGACGGCACATCAGACCGGATGCAGCCTCGACCCCACGGGTGGACCAGGGGGGTTGGAGTACCGTTTACCGGCCACCTGGCACGGCACCTTGGCCGGTATCGAGCCCCAAGGGAGGGTTTCGAGCCCGAAAGTACGATAAGAGGGCGCGGGCACGGAAGGCGAACACGACGAAGGGGCCCGTTCCGCTGGACGGAACGAGCCCCTTCGATGGGAGCGCCAGGCCCGGATCGCACGGACTCTCCCTACTGAAAGTAGGGCGTGCTCTGGTAGCACCTCTGACGCCTGTTCGAGATTCCGTTTCCCGGAAGATCACTTCCTCTCGACGGGATGAACACTAGCAGGACATCACGCCTGGTCAGAAATCGTGGCCGGGCGAACGGCAGCGACCCCGGGGCGAACGGGGCGAGGCCGGGCCGAGCTGCGAACCGGGGGCCGGACCTGGGCTGCGCGCCGGGGCCGGACCGGGGCTGCGCGCCGGGGCCCGGGTCAGCCCAGCAGCGCCCGGTAGCCCTCGATCAGGGCGGTGAGCCCGAGCCCGAAGGCCCGGTCGGCGCGCTCGCGCCCGGCGGGGACGGCGTCCAGGGCGTCGGCCAGCCGCGGGGTGGCATCCCGGTCGACGGCGTCGACCATGACGTCCGGGGCGACCAGGTCCAGCGCCGAGCCCAGGACGAAGCTCTCCAGGGCGGTGATCAGTCCCATCACGTCCTGTGCGGCGAAGCCCGCGTCCTCCAGGGTGGCGACGGCCCGCTCGTACAGCTCGTGCATGAACGATTCGGCCAGCGGCGCGGTGGCGAGCAGCCGGACGATGCCGGGGTGTTCGGCGAAGGCGTCCCGGTAGGCGTGCGCCCAGGTGCACAGCGCGGCGTCCCAGGGCTGATCCCACATCGACTGCTCGCCGATCGTGCGCACCAGCTCGGCGCGCATCAGGGCGACGATCTCGGCCCGGCCCGCGACGTGGTGGTAGAGCGCGGAGGGGCTGACCTTGAGCGCACCGGCCAGCGCGGGGATGGTGAGGTCCCCCGCCTCGTCGACCAGCCGCAGCGCGGTGTCCACGATGCGCTGCCGGTCCAGCAGGGGTGTGCGCGGCCTGGGCATGCCCGGCTCCTCACCTTCGGGGTCGCCGAGCGGCCCGTCGGCACCGGCAGACCAAGATCGTCGTTATCCAAGCGTTACTGAACGGCTTTCAGTAAAACTCTTCCGCACCCGCCGGTGCCGCGCCTACGGTAACCGAACCCCATTCGGTTAGGCAGGCCGCGCACCCGTCGGCCCGCCCTGCCCCGGAGAGGACGCACACCCCCGCATGCGTGCCGAAACGATCTTCACCGGCGGCCGGATCCACACCGGAGACCCCGCCCTCCCCCGCACCCACGCCCTCGCCGTCGGCGCGGGGCGGATCGCCGCCCTCGGCGACGCCGCCCTCGCCCTGCGCGACGAAGGCACCGAGACCGTCGACCTCGACGGCGGCGCCCTGCTGCCCTCCTTCGGCGACGGACACGTCCACCCGCTGCTCGGCGGCATCGGCCTGCGCGGCGCGCCGGTCCGCGACTGCACCAGCCTGGAGCAGGTCGTGGCGGCCGTCCGCGACTGGGCGCAGCGCCACCCCGAGGCCGAGTGGATCACCGGCGACGCCGTCGACCCGTGGCTGGCCGAGGGCGGACTGTTCGACGCCCGACTGCTCGACGCCGCCGTCCCGGACCGCCCGGTGCTGCTGCGCACCATGGACCACCACACCGGCTGGGCCAACAGCGAGGCGCTGCGCCGGGCCGGGTACGGGCCGGACACTCCCGAGCCGGTGGGCGGCGAGATCGTCCGCCGGCCGGACGGCAGCCCGCTGGGCACCCTGCGCGAGTTCGGTGCGCTCAACCCCGTCCTCGCGCTCGTCCCCCCGCCGCCGTTGGCCGAGCAGGTCGCCGCACTGCGGGAGAGCACCGCCGCGCTCGCGGCCGCCGGGATCACCTGGCTCCAGGACGCCTGGGTCGAGCCCGCGCAGGTGGACACCTGGCTGGCGGCCGTCGCCGAGGAGGGCCTGCCGGTCCGGGCCGGGCTCGCCCTGCTGCTCGAACCGGACGGCTGGCGCGAGCAGCTCCCCCGCCTGGCCGCCGACCGCGACCGGGTCCAGGCCGCCGGGCACGGGCGGCTCACCGCGCGGGCGGTCAAGTTCTTCGCCGACGGGGTCATCGAGTCCGGGACGGCCGCGCTGCTGGAGCCGTACAGCGACTGCCCGCACTCCCACGGCGTCGCCAACTGGACCGGCGCCGAACTGGCGGAGGCCGTCACCGCCGTGGACGCGCTGGGCTTCCAGCCGCACATCCACGCGATCGGCGACCTCGGCGTACGGATCGCGCTGGACGCCGTCGAGGCCGCCGCCCGCCGCAACGGGCCGCGCGCCCGCCGGCCGGTGATCGCACACGTGCAGCTGGTCCACCCCGACGACCTGCCGCGCTTCGCCGAGCTCGGCGTGATCGCCAACTTCGAGCCGCTCTGGGCCCAGACCGACCCGCTGATGACCGAGCTCACCCTGCCCCGGATCGGCCCGGAGCGCGGCTCCCGGCAGTACCGGATCGCCGCCCTGCTGCGCGGCGGCGCCCGGGTGTCCTTCGGCAGCGACTGGCCGGTCACCCGCTACGAGCCGCTGGCCGGGCTGGCCACCGCCGTCACCCGGCAGACCCCGGACGGCCTGCCGGACGGCGGCTGGCTGCCCGAGGAGCGGATCGGACTCACCGAGGCGCTGGCGGCGTACTCGGCGGGCGTGGCGCACCAGGCCTTCGAGGAGGCCGAGTGGGGCGTGCTGCGGCCGGGCATGCGGGCCGACCTGGTGCACCTGGCCACCGATCCCTACGCGGTGCCGGCCGGTGAGCTGGCCTCGATCGAGGTGGCGGGCACCTGGCTCCGCGGGCGGCGCACCCACGGCGGCCCGCCCGGTGGCGCCGACCGCTCGACCCGCTGAGGCGCCCCGCTCCCCCGGCCACCCCGGCAAACCCCAGCCGCCCCGGCCACCCCGACGGACTTCCCGACCGGTTCCGGCCGTCCCCCACGGCGGCCGTGCCTCGTTCCCCGGTCGGCGGCCGGCGCGTGTCCGCCGCCGACCGTCGCTTCCTCGTTCGCACGACCTCAGGAGAGCTCCCCCATGAACCCGCCCTCCGACGCGGCCTCCTCCTCCGCGCTCCGTCCCCCCGGCTCCGCCGCCGCTTCCGGCTCCACCACCTCCACGTCCGCCTCCCCCGCCTCCCCCGGCGCCCTGACCTCCCCCGGCGGCTCCGGCGGCTCCGGCGGCCTGGGACGCGGGGTGCTCGGTACCGGCGACATCGTCTTCTTCGTCGTGGCCGCCGCCGCGCCGCTGACCGTGATGGCCGGCGTGGCACCGTTCGCGATCTCCTTCGGCGGCATCGGCACACCCGTCGCCTACCTGGCCACCGGCGTGGTGCTGGCGCTCTTCGCGGTCGGGTTCACCGCCATGACCGCGCACATCCGCAACGCCGGCGCCTTCTACGCGTACGTCACCCGCGGCCTCGGCCGGGCGGCCGGGCTGGGTGCGGCGCTGCTCGCGGTGTTCTCGTACAACGCCATCCAGATCGGCATGTTCGGCGCCTTCGGGTTCTTCGCCCGCACCACCGCCGCCGACCTGCTCGGGCTGGACCTGCCCTGGCCGGTCTGGGCGCTGTTCGGGGTCGCGGTGGTCTGGTTCCTCGGCTTCCGCTCGATAGACCTCGGGGCCAAGGTGCTCGGGGCGCTGCTGATCGCCGAGACCGGCATCCTGCTGGTGCTCGCGGTGGCGGTGCTGGTCAAGGGCGGGGCGCACGGGCTGAGCCTGTCCTCGTTCGCCCCCGAGCACGTGTTCTCCGGGGGGATGGGCGGCGTGCTCGGACTCTCCTTCGCCGCGTTCATCGGCTTCGAGGCCACCGCGATCTACCGCGAGGAGGCCCGGCAGCCGCACCGGACCGTGCCGCGCGCGACCTATGCCGCGATCGCCTTCCTCGGCCTCTTCTACACCTTCGTCACCTGGATGATCGTGCAGGCCTTCGGCGACACCGAGGCCGTCGCCGCCGCCACCGCCGACCCGGCCGGGATGTTCTTCACCGCGATGACCGACTACGTCGGCGGCTGGGCGACCGAGGTGCAGCGGGTGCTGATCGTCACCAGCCTGCTCGCGGCGCTGCTCGCCTTCCACAACACCATCACCCGGTACGGCTACGCGCTGGCCAAGGAGCAGGCCGCCCCGGCCGCCCTCGGCCGGGTCCACCCGCGCCACGGTTCGCCGTGGATCGGCGGCATCGCGCAGTCGGTGCTGGCGGCGGTGGCCGTCGGGGTGGCGGCGCTGATCGGGGCGGATCCGTACAACCAGTTCTTCCTCTGGGTGAACTCCCCCGGAGTGGTGGGCATCCTGGTGCTCCAGGCGCTGGCCGGCCTCGCCGTGTTCGCCTTCTTCCGCCGCAACCGGGCGGCCGCCGCGAGCGCCGGGGTGTTCCGCACGGTCGTGGCACCGCTCGCCGCTACGGTGCTGCTGTGCGGGGCCACGGCGCTGGTGGTGTGGCGGCTCGACCTCTTCACCGGCGCCGGTCCGGAGGTCAACTGGCCGCTGGTCGCGATCGTGCCGGTGGTCTTCCTGACCGGCGTCGGGATCGCCCTGCGGCTGCGGGCCCGGCGACCGGAGGTGTACGCGCGGCTCGGGACGACCGAGGTCGACGCGGGCTGAGCCGCGGGCGACCGGCCGGGGCGGGCGACGGGCGGGCGGGGCCCGGTGGCGACCGGGTGACGAACCGGCTCCATCCCGGCCCGGACCGATCCGGCCCGCCCCTGCCCGGCCCACCCCGGCCCGGACCGACCCCCGATCCGGCCCGCCCCGGCCCTCGCCTGGTCAGATCTGGCCGACGGCCTCGGCGAGGAGCCGGTAGGAGTCGAGCAGCGCGGTGCGGTCGTAGGTGCTGGTGGTGACCAGGAACTCGTCCGCCCCGCTGCACTCGACCAGCTTCGCCAGCTCGGCGGCGGCCTGCTCCGGGGTGCCCGCGATGTGGCCCTTGAGCGACTGCTCGAACGCGGCCCGCTCCCTGGCGGTCATCGCCCGGGCCCGGATTTCGGCGGCGGAGGTCAGCGGCGGGAACTCGCCATGGGTGCGGGAGTACGCGCCGGACCAGGCCTCCGGGACGAGCAGCTCGCACGCCCGCTCGGCCGTGTCGGCGACGGCCACCGTCCCCGAGACCACCACGTACGGCTCGGCGGCCTGCGCGGAAGGACGGAAGCGGGCCCGGTAGCGGTCGATCGCCTCCAGCATCCGGTCCATTCCGCGCGGGGCGGCGATCACCAGCGGCAGTCCCGCGTCGGCGGCCAGGTCGGCGCCCGTGCCGGTGGCCAGGACGAAGGCCGGGACGTGCAGGCCTTCGGCCGGCCGGGCGTGGACCCCGCGGTTCGCCGACTGCGAGCCGTCGAAGTAGCCGAGCAGTTCGGCCAGCTGGGCACCGAACGCGTCCGCGGCGTCCTTCTCCCGCCCCAGCGCCCGCCGGACACCGTCGGTGAAGCCCACCGAGCGGCCGAGCCCCATGTCGATCCGACCCGGGAACAGTGCGGCCAGCACCCCGAACTGCTCGGCCACCACCAGCGGCTGGTGGTTGGGCAGCATCACCCCGCCGGTACCGACCCTGATGCGCGTGGTGGCGGCCGCCACCGCCGCAGCGAGCACGGTGGGCGCCGACCCGGCCACCCCCGGCACGCCGTGATGCTCGGAGACCCAGAACCGGTGGTAGCCGAGCCGCTCGACCTCACGGGCGAAGGCCACGGTGCTCCGCAGCGCCTGGGCCGGCTCCTCGCCCTGTCGGGTCCGGGAGCGGTCGAGCACGGAGAGCCTGGTCGTGGGCGCGGCAGTGGTCACGTCGTTGGACAACGCCTGCGCCCCGCACGGGCATTCCCCGCGCGACCGGGCCGCGGCCGACGGCCTGCCGGTCAGTCGCCCGCTCCGGGTATTCGGCCCGGACGGGTGTCCGTGGCCTCGGCCGCAGCCTCGGCCCTGACCGGGGCCGGTGCCGGGGCTGTGACCTGGGCCGGGGCGGTGACCTGGGCCGGGGCGGTGACTTTGGCATGGGCCTTGCGGCGGCCCCAGGGCTTGTACACCGACAGGATCACGTTGAACAGGTAGAGCGTCAGCGCCACCGCCGGAACGATCACCGTGTTGTAGCGGACGAAGCCGAGGTCCGCCACCGTGATCGGGCCGGTCGGATGCGCGTCCACCACCCGCACCGCGTCGTGCAGCCGGTCGGTGAGGGCGAGGACCGAGGCCGTCATCGCCCCGAGTGTCAGCCAGAACTTGGTACTCACCCAGTAGTACCGGAACAGCCCCCAGGACGTGCCGAGCCCGAGCGCCACCCCGCTCAGGAAGGTGAGCAGGCTCAGCGGCAGGATCAGCGCGTCACCGAGCAGGCCCATCGCCCGGTAGGCGGTGCGCAGCCGGTCGGCGTCCGCGGTGGTCAGAGCCGTCACCGCCAGGGTGAGCAGGCAGAGCATCAAGGCCAGCCAGCTCACCGAGGCGACGACGTGCAGGACGACCAGCGGTTTGCGCACCGGCGGCGGCAGTCGGCGGCCCCCGGACGCGGGTGCCGCCACCCGCCGTGGCGTCGGTTCGGACGCCGCGACGGCGCCGGTGGGCGAGCGCACGGGTACCTCCTTCGAGTCGGGGTCACCAGGACGGCCCCAGACTCTCCCGTCCCTGCCTCATCCGGCATCTGACGGAGGAAGTAACCTCGCGTACTCCCGAGCGAGTACACAGCCTCGGCGCGGCGCCGGCCACGCCTCCCCCGGGAGCAGCACCGCCCTCAGTCGGTCACCGCGAACCCCTGCGCCGCGCCCAGCCGCTGCAGCGAGGCCGGGCCGGGGATCCCGTCCGCCGCCCCCGCCTCGTACCCGCAGCTCCGCTGCCAGGCCGCGTACGCGGAGACCGTCCGGCTGCCGAACGAGCCGTCCACCCAGCGCTGGTCGAGCAGTCCCTCGTCCACCAGCGCCTGCTCCACGATGGCCGCCTCGGCCGGGTAGGTCAGGTGCCCCTGCTCGGCCCCCGGGTCGGTCCGGGCCGCCTCGATCACGTGGGCCACCGAGACCGTCCGCCGCCCGGGCAGGTAGCCGAGCAGCCGGCGCAGCGAGCTCGCGCCCGGGACGCCGTCCGCCGCCTGCCCGGAGTAGCCCAGACTCCCCTGGTAGTCCGAGTAGTTCTCGGTGTCCGCGTCCGTCCAGTTCGGGCCGGGTCCGGAGCGGTAGTGGTCGCCGAAGCCGTTCGCGACCAGCGCCCGCCCGACGGCCGTCACCTGGTAGCCCTGGGCCCCGTAGCCGTACGCCAGGCCGTTGATGCTGACCTGGTAGCGGGCGGGCGCGGCAGGGGGCACCGGGTTCTGCTGGGAGGGCGGGATGTCCGGGGAGCCGGGCCCGGCCGTGAAGTCGGGCCATGAGCCCGGGTCGGTGTGGTCGTTGTAGGGCACGTGGGCGTGCGCGTACCAGCCGCCGAAGGCCTCCCAGGTCCGCTCGTCGCGGTGGCCGGAGAAGTCGGTGGGCCGGCCCATCGGCCAGATGTCGGGCACGCCCCAGGAGGAGATCCAGGCGTGGATGCGGTCCCAGCCCGCGCACGGGGTGTCGACCAGGCGCGGGTAGACGCCGCCCTGGTAGCGGCAGTAGGGGAAGAAGACCGCCTCGATCTGGATCACCACCCGACCGGCCCGGTTGGTGCGGGTCGGGCTCTCGGCGGGGCTGAGCAGGCTCTTCGAGCGGGAGTCGGCCGGGAACAGCTGCGCCGTGCGGCCGCTGAACGGGTCCCAGACCAGGTGCGGCGCGCTGCCGGCGCCGCTGCCGGTGAAGTAGCCGACCAGGTCCTCGTAGGGGCACCAGTCCTGCGGTGCGGCGGCGGTCGCGTTGCGGTCCCAGGTGATGTGGGCGATGGCCTTCGGCGGGTACTGCTGATCGGTCGGCGCGTGGTCGCCGAGGTCGTGGATCTCGGCACCGGGCAGCCACGGTTCGGGCATTGCGGGCTCCTCCGAACGGCGTAAGGGCATCACCTCCGGTATCGGCAGGAACGGCTCGCGGATTGACCCCGACGGCGCAAATGCCCGGCGATGAACCCCCCGTACCCGTCCGGACGTTCGACTCTGCAGGGGGCGTTCGCCCCCGCGTGCGATTCCGGCGCCCGTGCGGGGGCGGTGGATCGCGCGGGAGGGGGCGTATTGCACCCCGCCGGGGCGCCGCTGTCAATCGTTGACATCAAAAGTGGTCTAGTCCACGGTAGTCCGGCGGACCGGCACCAGCCCGCGCCCGGGGCCTCCCTGTGCGCCCAACTGGCCTCCGTGGAACCGAATCTGACGATCCGATGGAGAAATCCGCACCATGCAAAGAGTCTGCCTCGCCCTGCCCACCATGCGGCCCTGCCCCGACACCATCGCGGAACTCGCCGAGGAGGCGGCCTACGCCGTCGCAACCTTCGGGGTCGAGGTGCACCTCCTCGTCCTCGACACCACCGACGCCGTCGGGTTCGCGGAGAACGCGGGCGCCGTGGCCGCGCTGGAGCCGACCCCCGGCGTGGCCGTCCACCACCTGAGCGAGGCGGGGCAGCGGGAGTTCCTGCGCCGGGTGTCCGAGCGCTCCGGCGCCGCCGACCCCGAACTGCTGCTCGACCTGATGCTCCCGCGGGCCGTCGCGTACGGTTCCTGCGTCAACCGGCTCTTCCTGGGCGCGGCCGCCCTGGGCTGCACCTCGGCGCACCTGCGCAACGACGACGCCGACTTCCAGGTCGTCGACGGCCGGAAGGTCTTCCCGATCCACCACGAGCTGCTCTCGATCGGCCGCCCGGCCGGCGAGGCCGCGGCCGGCGTGTCCCGCTCCGAGCTCGACCCGGCCGACGCGGACAAGCCGGTGATGCTGGTCAGCGGCTCCTTCATCGGCGAACTCAACGTGGACATCAGCGAGATCCACGAGATGGACCCGGCCGTCTACCGCGACGTGGTGCGCCTGTGGACCCCGCCGGTGTGGTCGGAGGGGGAGAGGGACGCGATGGTGGACGTCTCCTTCAAGGGCGCCGGCTCCGAGCCGTTCAGCACCGACGAATCCGTCCTCGGCGTGCCCGACATCTGGGACGTCTACATGTGCAACATCGCCCTGGACCACCGGGCCTACGAGGTGCTGCCGCTGCTGCCCTCGATCGAGACCATCGGCAGCGACTACGCCCTGCTGCACGCCATGGTCCACTCCCGGCTGCCCGGCGTCGTCCACAACCGCCACATCGTCAACTACTACACGCCCGAGCGCCGCACCGGCACCGGCTTCGTCTCCTACCAGATGCGGTTCGTCAAGTTCCTGCTCTCGATGCTGTACCTGTACCCGGTCTACGGCGGGATGATCGACCTCGGCCGCGGGCTGCTGGACGAGCGGCACGGGCTGAAGGTCGAGCCGATCCTCGACCTGGTGCGGGGCAGCGTCGACTGGGACCAGGCCGGGAACGTGCACTGCCTGGACGTCCTGGACCGCTCCTACCGCAAGCTGGGCGGCAAGTACGCCGAGCTCGCGGACGTGGTGGCCGGGCAGCGGCAGCAGCTCCTGGACGAGGCCCGGCAGGACGCCGAGCGGTGGGCGGTGCTGCTGGAGGCCTGGGCGCCGATGGTGGCCGCCGCCCGCGCGGAGGGGCTCGACGCCGGCACGGACGGCGCGGACACCGGCACGGAGGCGCCGGCTCGGTGAGCGAGGACCTCCGGATCCGGCAGCTGGCCGACGACGACTGGGACGCCGTGGTCGCGCTGGAGCACGACGCCTACGCGGCCGACGACCTGTCCGAGGGCCGGGAAGCACTCCAGTCGCGCGCCCGCAGCTCGCCCGGCACCTGCTTCGTGCTGGAACAGCACGGCGTGGTCCGCGGCTACCTGCTGAGCCTGCCCTACCCGCCGCTGCGCTGCCCGGACCTCAGCCGCCCGGAGGAGCAGGCCTTCCGCTCGACCAACCTGCACGTGCACGACCTGGTGATCGCCGAGGACCTGCGCGGACGGGAGGTCGCGCTGGGCTTCATCCGGCACTTCCGGGAGCACGCGAGCGGGCAGGGCTACGAGCGGATCTCGATGGTCGCGGTGCGCGGGGCGGACATCCTGCTCCGGCTGCTCGGCTACCGGGCGCACCGGGAGGTGCCGGTACCCGCCTGCTACGGGCGACGGGCGGTGTACATGTCGATGCCGGTGCGCTGACCTGCGCGGATACGCGGACGGATGATCACTCGTTCGGCCTAGTTCGACCGGCGAAGATCACCCCGTCGGGTGAAGCTGGTGGCGGCTGCGCCCCCGCGCCGCCGCCGGCAGTACCCCCCGTACCCGGCCGTACGCCCGAGGAGCAGCGCATGAAGGCCGCCGTCGTCCGCGATTTCACCGCACCGCTGGTCGTCGAGGACCAGCCGGTACCCGAGCCGGCCGCGCACCAGGTCCGGGTCCGGATCGAGGCCTCCGGCCTCTGCCACACCGACATCCACGCCGCCCACGGCGACTGGCCGGTCAAGCCCAGCCCGCCGTTCGTGCCCGGGCACGAGGGCGTCGGCATCGTCGAGGCGGCCGGCGGCCTGGTCCGGCACGTCCGGGTGGGCGAGCGGGTCGCCATCCCCTGGCTCGCGGACGCCTGCGGGCGCTGCGACCACTGCGTCTCCGGCTGGGAGACCCTCTGCCTCCAGCAGCACAACAGCGGCTACTCCGTGGACGGCGCCTACGCCGAGTACGCGATCGCGCACGGCGACTACGTCGTCCCCGTCCCCGACGGCATCGACCCGCTGGACGCCGCGCCGCTGTCCTGCGCGGGCGTCACCACCTACAAGGCGCTCAAGGTCTCCGGAGCCGGGCCCGGCACCCGGGTGCTGGTCTCCGGCATCGGCGGGCTCGGCCATCTGGCACTGCAGTACGCCCGCGTCTTCGGCGCCGAGACCATCGCCGTCGACGTCACCGACGACAAACTCGCCCTGGCCCGCGACCTCGGCGCCGACCACGTCCTCGACGCCCGCACCCAGGACGTCGCCGCCGAGGTCCAGGCCCTCGGAGGCGCCCACGCGGCGATCGCCCTCGCCGTCAGCAACGCCTCCTTCCAGGCCGCCTACGGCGCCCTGCGCCGCGGCGGCACCCTCGTCCTGGTCGCCCTCCCGGCCGGCGGCAAGCTCGAACTTCCCGTCTTCGAGACGGTGTTGAACGGCACCAAGGTGATCGGCTCGATCGTCGGCACCCGCGAGGACCTCGCCGAGGTCTTCCGGCTGCACGCCCTCGGCCGCACCCGGGTGATCCGCGAGACCCGCCGCCTCGACGACGTGAACGCCTGCTTCGACGAGGTGCTGAGCGGCAAGGTCTCCGCCCGCCTGGTCTTCGACCTGCGCTGACGGCCCCCGGCCCGCCACCCGGCCGGTCAATTCGGCGGCGCGCCCGGCCGGGTGGCGGGCACAATGCCCGGATGCCGCCACTGCTGCACGCCGCCGCCCGCAACCCCGCCCTGCCGCCCGACCTTCTCGGACGGCTGCTCGACGCCGCCGACACCGACGAGGAGCTGGCCGACGCCCTCGCGGACCGGCCGGACCTCGACCCGGCGCAGGCCCGTCGGCTCGCCGGACGCGACGAGGACAGCGCCGTCCGGCTCGCCCGCGGCGGCGCGCTGCGCACCACGGACGTCGACCCGGTCACCCGCCCGCTGGTCGCGCTCACCCTGCTGGACGAGGGACGCGGGGACCCGGCGTGGGCCCGGCAACTGGCCCGGGACCCGGACCCGTACGTCCGGATGCGGCTCTGCTCCTGCCCCGGGCTGCCGGACGAGGCCGCCGAGCTCCTCGCGACGGACGAGGACACCGCCGTGCTGGCCGAACTCGGCCTCCACACCCGCCGGTCGGACCTGTTGGCCCGGCTCGCCGCCCACCCCGAGGCCGAGGTCCGGCGATGGGTCGCGGCGAACGAGGCCGCTCCACCCCGGCTGCTGACGGCGCTCCTGGCCGACGAGGACGTCCGGACCCGCGGCCAGGCGGCGGGCAACCCCACGACCCCGGGTGCGGCGGCCGCCCGGCGTATCGACGACCACCCGCTGGTCCGGCAGCGGCTCTCCGAACACCCCGCGCTGCCCGTGGAGAGCTACCACCGGCTCGCCGAGGACCCGGCCCTGCGGGTCCGGGGCAGCCTCGCCGAGAACCCCGGGATCGATCTGCCGCTGATGCACCGGCTCCTCGACGACGAGGACCCCGACGTCCGACGCCGGCTCGCCCGCCACCCGCACCTCCCGCTCGACCTCCTCCAACGGCTCGCCGTCGCCGTCCGGATCGGCGCCGCCCTGCTCCCCCGGATCGCCCGCGCCGCCCCGGACGAACTCACCGCGCTCGCGGGCTCCTCGGAACCCCGGGTGCGGATGCTCGTCGCAGAGCACCGCGACCTGCCCGCCGCCGTACGGGACCGGCTCGCCGCCGACCCGGACGCCGCCGTCGCGAAGGCGGTCGCCCCGCACCCCGGCCTCACGTCCGCGCAACTCACCGCCGTGCTCGACCGGTTCGGCACCAAGGTGGCCACCGCCCTGGCCGCCAACCCAGACGCCCCGGCCGCCCTGCTCGACCGGATCGCCGCCACCGAGCCCGTCCCCATCAAGGCCCTGCGGGCCATCGCCGCCCACCGCCACGCCACCCCCGGCGCCCTCGCCCACTGCCTCGCCTCCCCCGACCCCCGCACGGCCGAGGCCGCGGCGGCCAACCCGGCCCTGCCCCCGGACGTGCTGAGGGCGCTGGTCGGCTGACGCGCGCCGTTCGGACCTGTCCGGATCAGGCCGCGACACCGGTGTGCGCGCAGCACGAGGCGCAGGTGGCCCCCTACCGACCCGGGACCGGGGCAGGGCCACCGCGGCCGGGGCCCGCGCGGCCGCCGGGCCGGGAGCCGGAGGCGGGCGACGGCGGGCGACGGCGGGTGAAGGCAGGCGAAGGCAGGTGAAGGCAACGCCCGGGCACGCTCCCGGCAGTCACCACCGGCCACGCCACGGCGCCCCGGTTCGTCCGGGTGGCGTTGCAGTTGCGTCTCCGTTCCGTTCGGCGTGGGTACGAAGTGGCCGGCGGTCCGGGATCGTGGGGGGCAACCACTCGTGCGGCAGGGGGAGTTGCCATGGGGGACGGCCGGGGGCCGGCACCGGATGCGGTGGCGGCGGCACTGCTGGGCGACGGGCCGCACCAGGCGGTGGCCGATGTCGTGCGGGCGCGGCTGCGGATGGTGCCGGAGGGCGCCGGGGCGCTCGCGGCGGCGCAGGCGAGCCCGGGGGACGCGCAGGCGCGGGCGCTGCTGGCCGCCGCCGTCGCGCACCTGCTGGCCACGGACCCGGCGTTCGCGCAGTACCTGGCCACCACCGCGCTCGGGAAGCCGGGCGATCCACCGACCGTCCAACTGCGGAGCGAGCCCGGCACCGTGCAGTTGCGGGTCGGCCCGCCGTCCGCACCGCCGCCGAAGGGCCCGAGTACCGTTCAGCTGCGGACCGGCCCCGCGGCCGCCCGTGCCCGGGCGCTCGCCGCCCGGCGGAGCAGTGCCGGGATCGTGGCGGCGCTCGTCCTGGTGCTGATCGCCGCGCTGGTCGCGCTCGGCGTCCACCTGGGCTCGCGCCCGCTGCTGAAGCCGGGCGGGCCCGGGCTGGCGCACGCCGCGCAGCCGCTGGGCGACCCGGTGCTGGTCCGGGGCGTGCTGCCCGACGAGGGGGCGATGCCGCGCGGGTGGCGGGTGCAGCGGGGGCCGGAGTCGGGGACGGGCCCGACCGACGCGGTGCCGTGCCTGCTGCCGGACGCCTGCGACCGGCAACTCGCCTCGGCCAGCGTGACGTTCGGCGCCGCTTCGGTGCAGACCGTGGAGTTCGACGTGGTCGCCTTCGCCTCCCCCGAGGCGGCCGCCAAGGCCTTCGACAGCGCACTCGAACGCACCGGCGGCGTGGAGTCGACGGCGGTGGCGATCCTGCGGATCGGCGACCGGAGCGCCACCCGGACCGTCGGTTCCTCGTCGGCGGTGGCGCTGGTCCAGGTCGGCGGCGTGCTGCTCCTGGTGCGGGACGACGGGCCGGGCGCCGCCCTGACCGCGCCCGGGCTGACGGTGTTCGCCCGGCTGCTCGCCGACCGCGCCCAGCAGGCCCAGGAGGGCCGCACTCCCGACGCCTCCGCCCGGGGGGCGACGAGCTGACGGTCGGCGCCCCCCGGCGCCCGGAGCGGGCGGGGAGCCGGGTCGTCGCCCGAATGCATGTATCGCTCCCTTGACTGGCGTCACGGACGCGCCATACTGGCCTCACTCCCCGCTCGCACAACGAGGTGCCCGCCCATGGAGCTCTCACCCTCCGCGCACGTGGACACGTTCTGCCGAGACCACCTCCCGCCCTTCGAGCAATGGCCCGAACTCCTATTCGAAATCCCGGAGTTGGCCTATCCCGATCGCCTGAACTGCGCAGCCGCCCTGCTCGACGACACCATCGAGCGCCTCGGCCCCGACCGGCCCTGCCTGCTCACCCCCACCGAACGGTGGTCCTACGGCGAACTGCGCGACCACGCCGACCGGATCGCCCGCCTGCTGACCGAGGACCTCGGCCTCGTCACCGGCAACCGGGTCCTGCTCCGCGGACCCAACACCCCCTGGCTGGCGGCCTGTTGGCTCGGCGTGCTGAAGGCCGGCGGGGTCGCCGTCACCACCATGCCGCTGCTGCGCGCCGCCGAACTGACCGAACTGCACGGCATCGCCCGGCCCGTCCTCGCCCTGTGCGACCACCGCTTCCTCGACGAGCTGCACCGGGCACGGACCCCCGGACTGCGCGTCCTCGGCTACGGCGGCCCCGGCCCCGAGGACCTCACCGCCCGCTGCGCCGCCAAGGCCGCCCGTTTCCCGGCCGTCCCGACCGCCGCCGACGACGTCGCGCTGATCGCCTTCACCTCCGGCACCACCGGCCACCCCAAGGCCACCCTGCACTTCCACCGCGACGTGCTCGCCATCGCCGACACCTTCTCCCGCCACCTGCTCCGCCCCACCCCCGAGGACCTCTTCGCCGGAACCCCGCCGCTCGGCTTCACCTTCGGCCTCGGCGGCCTGCTGGTCTTCCCACTGCGGGCGGGCGCCGCCGGCCTGCTGCTGGAGCACGCCACCCCGGAGCAGCTCGCCGAGCAGGTGCGCCGGCACCGGGTGAGCGTGCTGTTCACCGCGCCGACCGCCTACCGGGCCATCCTGGCCGCCGGGCTGGCGGACCGGCTCTCCGGGGTGCGGCACTGCGTCTCGGCGGGCGAGCCGCTGCCCGCCGCCGTCTGGCGGGCCTTCCACGAGGCCACCGGACAGCGGTTGATCGACGGCATCGGCGCCACCGAAATGCTGCACGTGTTCGTCTCGGCCGCCGGCGGGGACATCCGGCCCGGTTCCACCGGCCGGCCCGTCCCCGGCTTCCGGGCCGCGGTCCTGGACGGGCAGGGCCGTCCGGTGCCGGACGGCGAACCCGGGATGCTGGCGGTCAAGGGCCCGACCGGCTGCCGCTACCTGGACGACGAGCGCCAGCTGGACTACGTCCGCGGCGGCTGGAACCTCACCGGCGACACCTACGTCCGGGACGGCGACGGCTACTTCTGGTTCCGGGCCCGCAACGACGACATGATCGTCTCGGCCGGCTACAACATCGCCGGGCCCGAGGTCGAGCAGGCGCTCGCCACCCACCCCGACGTGGCCGACTGCGCGGTGGTCGGCGCGCCGGACGAGCGGCGCGGCACGGTGGTCAAGGCGTACGTGGTGCTGCGCCCGGGCGTCCCGGAGGGGCCGGAGACGGCGCGCGGGCTCCAGGAGCACGTCAAGCGCACCATCGCACCGTACAAGTACCCGCGGGCGGTCGAGTTCGTACCCGGGCTGCCGCGCACCGCGACCGGCAAGCTGCACCGCGCCGAGCTGCGTCGACGGGCCGCACCGACCCCGGCCAGCGTCACCGTCGAGCGCCGGGTGGAGTGGTTCGACACCGACGCCGCCGGGCACTACCACTTCTCCGCCGTGCAGCGCTGGGCCGAGGCGGCGGAGGCGGCCCTGCTGCGCAGGCTCGGACTGGCCGACCTGTTCGGGCGGATCCCCCGGGTGCACTTCGAGGCCGACTACCGCGAACGGCTCTGGTTCGGCGACCTGGTCCGCACCGAGCTGCGGGTGGTCCGGGTCGGCGGCTCCTCGCTGCACTACGCCTTCGAGGTGCACGGCCCGCACGGGCTGGCCGCGAAGGGGCGGATGTCGGTGGTGCACTCCGGACCGCACGACGGGGGCGCCGAGCCGTGGCCCTCACAGGTCCGCCGCACGCTGGCGGAGGCCGGGCCGCAGCGCCCGGAGGTGGCCGCATGAGCCCCGGGACGGCCGCCGGCGCCGGGGCGGCCGTCGACCCCGGACCGTCCGTCGGTCCCGGGGCGATCACCGCCCCCGAGGCGGCCGCATGAGCACCGCACGGGACCGTACCCGGATCGCCGTGATCGGCGGCGGCCCCGGCGGGCTCTACTTCGCCGCCCTGGCCAAGCAGCTGGCGCCCGACCGGGAGCTCACCGTCTTCGAACGGAACGGCCGGGACGACGAGTTCGGCTTCGGCGTGGTCTTCTCCGACGAGACCCTGGACGGCATCGCGAACGCCGACCCGCACGTCTTCGCCGCGATCAGCGCCGAGTTCGCCCGCTGGAGCGACATCGACATCCGCTTCGCGGGCGAGGTGCGCACCAGCGGCGGCCACGGCTTCGCCGCCCTGGACCGCAACCGGCTGCGCGCCGTCCTGCAACGGCGCTGCGCCGAGCTGGCGGTGGACGTGCGCTACCGGACCCCCGCCCCGCCCGTGGACCGGCTGGCCGCCGAGTACGACCTGGTGGTGGCCGCCGACGGCATCCGCTCCGGCACCCGGGCCGCCTTCCCGGAGAGCTTCCGTCCCGATCTGGACGAGCGCCACTGCCGCTACATGTGGCTCGCCACGGACAAGGTCTTCGAGGCCTTCACCTTCATCGTCGAGCGGTTCGACTTCGGCGTCCTCCAGGTGCACGCCTACCCGTACAGCGCCACCCGCTCGACCTTCATCGTCGAGGCGGCCGCGGACGCCTGGCGCCGCGCGGGCTTCGAGGCCCTCGCCGCACGGGAACCGGCGCGCGGCGAGAGCGATCTGGCGAGCGTGCGTCGCTGCGCGGAGCTGCTAGCCGGGCACCTGGACGGCCACCGGCTGATCCCCAACGCCTCCCGCTGGATCCGCTTCACCACGGTGCGCAACGCGAGCTGGCGCCACCGCAACGTGGTCCTGCTCGGCGACGCCGCGCACTCCGCGCACTTCTCGATCGGCTCGGGCACCAAGCTCGCCCTGGAGGACGCCCTCGCCCTGGCCGCCGCGCTGAGCGAACAGCCCACCCTGGACGAGGCGTTGGCCGGTTACGAGGCCGAGCGGCGCCCGGTGGTGGAGTCCACCCAGCGTGCCGCGCAGGCGAGTCTGGAGTGGTTCGAGACCATCGGGCGGCGGACCGGGCAGGACGCCGACCGGTTCGCCTTCAACCTGCTCACCCGCAGCCGGCGGGTCACTTACGGCAATCTGCGGGCCCGCGACCCCGCCTTCGTGGACGCCGTGGACACCGCCTTCGGCGGCTCTCCCGGGGTGCCGCCGATGTTCCGGCCGCTGAAGCTGGGCGCACTTGAGCTGCGCAACCGTGTCGTGGTGCCGCCGCTCGCCACCTTCACCTCCCCCGACGCGCTGCCCAGCGGCTTCGACCGGGCCCAGCTGACCGGGCACGCGCTCGGCGGCGCGGGGCTGGTGCTCGCCGGGATGACCGCGGTCGGCCCCGAGGGCCGGGCCACCGACCGCTGCCCGGGCCTGTGGACCGATCACCAGGAGGCCGCCTGGCACCGACTCGTCGGCGCTGTCAGAGCGGTGAGCGACACCCCGCTCGGCATCCAGCTGACCCACGCCGGCCGCCGGGGCGCGACCACCGCCCCCGGGCCGGACGGCATCGGCCGCCCGCTCACCGAAGGCTGGCCGCTGATCGCCCCCTCGGCCCTTCCCTGGGACGCCGACAGCCCCGTTCCGCACGAGGCGAACGACATCCAACTGGACGCCGTCACCGCGGACTTCGCAGCCTCCGCCGAGCGGGCCGCCCGGGCCGGCTTCGACGTGCTGGAGCTCCAGTTCGGCCACGGCCACCTGCTCTCCTCCTTCCTCTCCCCGCTCACCAACCGCCGCACCGACCGCTACGGCGGCCCGCTGGCCCACCGGCTGCGGCTGCCCCTGGAGGTACTGACGGCGGTACGGGCCGTCTGGCCGGCCGGCCGCCCGCTGCTGGTGCGGATCTCGGCGAGCGACTGGGCGCCCGGCGGCACCACCGAGGAGGAGGCGGTGGCGATCTGCCGCGCGCTCGCCGGGGCCGGGGCGGACGCGCTGGACGTCTCCACCGGCGAGGTGGTGGCGCACCAGCGGCCGCCGTACGGGCGCGGCTACCAGACGCCCTTCGCCGAGCTGGTCCGCGCCGCCACCGGCCTGCCGACCATCGCGGTCGGCGCGATCTCCGGGTTCGACGACGCCGACTCCGTGCTGCTGGCCGGGCGGGCCGACCTGGTCGCGGTCGGCCGCGCCCAGCTGTACGACCCGCTCTGGACCCTGCACGCCGCCGCCGAGCGGGGCCACACCGGGCCGGGCGCCCGCTGGCCCCGGCCGTGGGCGGCGGGCAGCCGCAGGCCGCCGGGCCCGAACGCCGACCGGGTCGCCCCGCGCCTGCACCTACTGCGCGAGCCGCCCGCACCCGTCCACCGCCGCTGGTCACCGCCCCTTCCTTCCGACACCGCCGAGGAGTGACGAGGAGCCATGCCCCACCTGCCCCGCTTCACCGCCGCCGCCGTCCAGGCCGCCCCGGTCTACCTGGACCCGGCCGCCACCGTCGACAAGGCCGTCGCGCTGATCCACGAGGCGGCCGGGCACGGCGCCGAACTGGTGGTCTTCCCCGAGGTCTTCGTGCCCGGCTACCCGTACTGGAACTGGACGATGAATCCGGTGCAGGGCTCGCCCTGGTTCGAGCGCCTGTACCGGGCCGCCGTCGACGTCCCCGGCCCGTACGTCGACACCCTGCGGGCCGCCGCCCGGCAGGCCGGCGTGGTGCTGGTGATCGGGATCAACGAACGCGGCGGGCCCGGCCTCGGACTGTTGTACAACACCCTGCTGATCATCGACGCGGACGGCGAACTCCTTAGCGTCCACCGCAAGTTGATGCCGACCTGGGCCGAAAAACTGACCTGGGGCCAGGGCGACGGGAGCACCCTCACGGTGCACCCCACCGCCGTCGGCCCGCTCGGCGCGCTGGCCTGCGGCGAGAACACCAATCCGCTGGCCCGCTTCACCCTGCTGGCCCAGGGCGAACTGGTCCACGCCGCCTGCTACATCGCGCTGCCGGTGGGCCCGGAGGACTACGACATGGCGGACTCGATCGCGCTGCGCACCGCCGCGCACTGCTTCGAGGGCAAGGTGTTCTCCGTCGTCTCCTGTTCCACCCTCTCGCCCGGGATGGTGGACCTGATCGCCGGCGACGACCCGCAGGTCCGCAAGCAGCTCGCCCGCCCGCACAGCGCCCTGTCCGGGATCTTCGGCCCGGACGGCCGCCCCGTCACCGAACCGCTGGTGGACGAGGAGGGCATCGTCTACGCCGAGATCGACCTCGGCCGCTGCATCCAGCCCAAGCAGATGCACGACATCGTCGGGCACTACAACCGCTTCGACGTCTTCCGGCTGCACGTGGACAACCGCCCGCTGCGGCCGCTGACGCTCCCCGAGGAGGAGGCATGACCAGCCCCGAGACCACCCCCGGCCACCACGCTCACGACGACGACCGGATCGGCCGGGCCCGGGTCACCGACAGCCCCGAACTGCTGACCTACTACAAGGAGTTGGCCGAGCACGAGGCGGGCGCCCTGTGGACGGTCGCGAACGAGATCGAACCCTGGTACCCGCAGCCGAGGTCCGTCCCGGTGCTCTGGCGCTACGCCGACCTCCGCCCGCTGGTGCGCAAGGCGCTGCCGCTGGTGAAGGCCGACGACGCCGGCCGCCGGGTGGTGATGCTGGTGAACCCCGGCCGCCGCGAACTGAGCGCCGCCGTCGGCCTGTTGTACACCGGCCTGCAGATCATGGGGCCCGGCGAGGCGATGACGGCGCACCGCCACCAGGCCTCCGCGCTGCGCTTCGTCCACGAGGGCACCGGCGCCTGGACCGTCGTGGACGGACAGAAGCTGAAGGTCGGCCCGCGCGACTTCGCGATCACCCCGAACAACACCTGGCACGAGCACGGCAACGAGGCCGACGACGCCCCGGTGATCTGGCAGGACGGCCTGGACATCCCGCTGGTCAACACCCTCGACGCCAACTTCTACGAGGTCCACCCGGAGCTGCACCAGCGACCGGGGCCGGTCACCGGCTCCTCGCTGCTCAGCTACGGCGGCAACCTGCTGCCGTACGGCGCCGAGAAGTGGACCCGGCCGTACTCCCCGCTGCTCGGCTGGCCCTGGGAGCCCAGCTACCACGCGCTGCGCCGGCTCGCCCGCGCCACCGAGGGATCGCCCTACGACGGCGTGATCATGGAGTACACCAACCCGGTCACCGGCGGCCCGGTGATGCCGACCATGTCCGCCCACCTGCAACTGCTGCGCCCGGGCCAGGCCACCCGCGCCCACCGGCACACCGGCTCGGTGGTGTACACCGCGGCCAAGGGACGCGGCGCCTCGGTGATCGCCGGACAGCGCTTCGCATGGCAGCAGGGCGACATCTTCGTCGTCCCGTCCTGGGCGTGGCACGAGCACGAGAACCTCGACCGGAGCGAGGACGCCTGCCTGTTCTCCTTCAACGACTTCCCGGTGATGCACGCGCTCGGCCTCCACCGCGAGGAGGCCCACCCGGACGGGCAGCAGCCCACCGTCACCACCGCCTGACCAGGAGCCCCACCACCATGCACCTGCTGACCTTCCACACCCACGACGACGCCGGCCGCGCCGGGGACGACGGCCATGACGACACCCCGCGCCTCGGCGCCCGGATCGACGGCGACCGGGTCGTCGACCTGACCGCCCTCGCCACCGCCGCCGGGGTCCGACTGCCCCCCGACCTCCTCGGGTTGATCCGCGCCGGAGAACCGGCCCTGGCCACCGTCCGCGACCTGCTGGCCGGGGCCCCGGCCGGCCGGCCGCTCGCCGAGGTCTCGCTGTGCGCGCCGCTGCGCCCCGGCAAGATCGTCGGCGTCGGCCTCAACTACGTGGAGCACGTGGCCGAGTCGCACCGCACCCTGGACACCGACCGCGAACTGCCCGACCGGCCGGTGCTGTTCGGCAAGCCCTCGACCGCCGTCACCGGCCCGGGCGGCCCGATCCTGCACAACGCCGACCTCACCAAGCAGCTCGACTGGGAGTGCGAACTCGCCGTGGTGATCGGCGCACCGGCCTTCCGGGTGGCCGAGGCGGACGCGCTGCGGCACGTGTTCGGCTACAGCATCGTCAACGACATCAGTGCCCGGGACCAGCGCCGCTCCGGCCAGTGGTTCTTCTCCAAGGGCCAGGACAGCTACGCGCCGTTCGGCCCGGTCGTGGTGACCGCCGACGAGATCCCCGACCCGCAGCGGCTCGACCTCTCGCTCAAGGTCAACGGCGAGCTGCGGCAGGACTCCAACACCCGCCACATGCTGTTCGGCGTCGCCCGGCTGATCGCCGACATCTCCTCCGGCGTCACCCTGGAACCGGGCGACGTGATCTCCACCGGTTCCCCCTCCGGCGTCGGCGCCGGGATGGTGCCGCCGCAGTTCCTCCAGCCCGGCGACCTGGTCGAGGCCACCATCGAGCGGATCGGCACGCTCGCCAACCCGGTGATCGACGCCCGCTGACCCGCCCCGGACCGGAAAGGACCGTCCACCCGATGACCACCCACCGGATCGGCCAGATCGTCCCGAGCTCCAACGTCACCATGGAGACCGAGGTCCCCGCCCTGCTGCGGGCCCGCGAGGCCGTCGCCCCCGAGCGGTTCACCTTCCACTCCAGCCGGATGCGGATGACCAGGGTCACCCCCGAACAACTGCGCGCCATGGACGCCGAGTCCGACCGCTGCGCCGCCGAGCTGTCGGACGCCCGGGTGGACGTGATCGGCTACGCCTGCCTGGTCGCCGTGATGGCGACCGGCCCCGGCTACCACCGGCAGGCCGAACGGCGGCTGCACCTGCGCACCGTCCAGAACGGCGCCCCCGCGCCCGTGGTCACCAGCGCCGGCGCGCTCGTCGCCGGGCTGCACGAACTCGGGGCCGCGAAGGTCGCCATGGTCACCCCGTACCTGCGACCGCTGGCCCGGACGGTGGTCGAGTACCTCGCCGCCGAGGGCATCGAGGTGCTCGACCACGCCGCCCTGGAGATCGCCGACAACCTCGACGTCGCCGCCCACGACCCGGCCCTGCTGCCCGCCATCGCCCGCGGTCTCGCCCACGCCGAGGCGGACGCGGTGGTGCTCTCGGCCTGCGTGCAAATGCCCTCGCTGTCCGCGGTCGAGGAGGCCGAGCAGCAGTTGGGCAAGCCGGTGGTCTCGGCTGCCGTCTGCACCACCCACCAGCTCCTGCGGGCCCTCGGCCTGCCCGCCTTCGCGCCCGGCGCCGGACACCTGCTCTCCGGTGCCTACGCGTAGCCTCCCGGGCGCCTTGGGAACGCAGGATTGCACGCCCTCGGACCGGCACTCTCGTTATGATCGCCACCACCACCGGGGAGGAGGGCCCGCGCATGTCCGAGAACACGTCCCGGCCGAGCTCCCTGATCCACACCGTCTACGGCGAGTTCGTCCGCCGCCTCGGCGGCTGGATATCCATCGCCGACCTGATCGCGCTGCTGGCCGAGCTGGACGTCGACGGCCCGGCCGTCCGCTCGGCGATCTCGCGGTTGAAGAAGGCCGGCACCCTGCTCCAGGAGCGGCGCGCCGGCACGGGGTACCGGCTCGCGCTCGCGATGGAGCCGGTCTTCGAGGAGGGCGACCGGCGGATCTTCCACAGCCTGGAGCCGGCCGAACTCGCCGACGGCTGGGTGGTGGCGGTCTTCTCGGTACCCGAGTCCGCCCGCGCCCACCGCCACCAGCTGCGCTCCCGGCTGAGCTGGCTGGGCTTCGGCAACGCCGCCCCCGGGGTCTGGCTGGCACCGGCCCGGCTGCTGCCGGACGCCCGTCGGCTGCTGGACCGGCTCGGGCTGAGCGCCTACGTCCATCTGTTCCTCTCCGCCGAGTACGCCGGCTTCGCCGATCTCCCTACGGCAGTGGCGAGTTGGTGGGACCTCCCGGCGATCGAGGCGCAGTACGGGGCCTTCTCCGAGGCCTGGCACCCGGCCGCCGAGGAGCTGCGCGGACGGTCTCCGGTCGACCCGGCCGACGCCTTCCGCGACTACGTGCCGATGCTCACCCGGTGGCGCCGGCTGCCGTACCTGGATCCGGGGCTGCCCGCGCCGCTGCTGCCCGCCGACTGGAACGCGGTACCGGCGCGCGCGGTGTTCACCGAGTTGCACGGACTGCTCGCCGAGCCCAGCCTCCGGTACGTCGAGAAGGTCACCGGACTGTCCCGCCCCCAGGAGCCGCAATGACCGACCCCACCGATCCGGCGGTCCGACCCGCCTCCGCCGTTCCGGCGGGCCGCCCCACCCCCGCTGACCTGCTGATCCGCGCCGCCGCCGTGCACACCCTGGTGCCCGGCGAGCCGCCCCGGCGGGCGGTCGCCGTCACCGGTGGCCGGATCACCGCGCTCTCCGCCGCGCCCGACGGACTGGATGCCCTGATCGGCCCGGGCACCGAGGTGGTGGACGCCCCGGGCTCGACCGTGCTGCCCGCCTTCGACGACACCCACACCCACCTGGTCCTGGCCGGACACAGCGTCCACGGTGTGCCCGTCCACCGGGCCCGCGACCTCGCCGGATTCCTCGGCCTGATCCGCGAACGCGCCGCCCGCACCCCCGCCGGGGAGTGGATCCGCACCACGGTCAACTGGCAGGAGATCCTGCTGGCCGAGCAACGGATGCCCACCACCGGGGAGTTGGACAAAGCCACCGCCGAACACCCGGTGCTGGTGCGCCGCGGCGCGTACAACATGGTGCTCAACTCGGCCGCGCTGCGGCTGGCCGGGATCACCGACGCCATCGAGGCGCCGCCGGGCGGCGTGATCGAGCGCGACGAGCACGGGCGGCTCACCGGCCGGCTGATCGACCGGGCGGTCGAGCTGGTCGAGCGGGTGCTGCCGCGCCCGACCCTCACGGAGCGGATCGAGGGACTGCGCGCCGCCTCCGCCGACTTCGCCGCCACCGGGATCGGCACCGTCCGCGACTGCCTGGTCCCGGCCGAGGACCTCGACGTCCTGGACGCCGCCCGGGCCGAGGGCGCCCTGGCCGTCCGGGTCCGCGCACTGGTCTCCGGTTTCGCCGCCCGCACGCCGGCCCAGGTGGACGCGCTGCTGGACCGGATGGACGACTGGCGGGCGGCCGGCCGGGACGACGACCGACTGCGGCTCTGGGGCGTCAAGTTCGGGATCGACGGCGGCTTCGAGGCGGGCGCGGTGGAGGAGCCGTACCAGGGGCAGCCCTGCTACCACGGCCGGCTGCTCTGGGAGCCGGACGAGCTGCTCGCGGCGGTGGAGCGGGTGGTCGGGCGGGGCCGGCGGGTCGGTGTGCACGCCTGGGGCGACCGCGGGCTGCGGGTCCTGCTGGACGTCTTCGAGCAGGTGGTCGAGCGCCACCCCGGCCTGTCGCCGGGCACCCTGGTGGTCGAGCACGGCGGCCTGGCCCGCCCCGAGCAGCGGGCGCGGGCGATCGCGCTGGGCATCCCGGTGACGGTCCAGCACCCGCTGCTGCACGACGGCGCGCTCACCCAGCAGCGGGCCTGGGGCGAGGAGCGCACCGCCGCGCTCTTCCCGCTGCGCGAGTGGCTGGACGAGGGCGCGCTGATCACCGGCGGCTCGGACTTCCCGGTCGGCCCGTACGGCGCGATGCTGTCGGTGTGGGGCATGACCACCCGGGGCACCACGGCCGGGGTGGTCGGCCCGGAGCACGCGATCGGCCGGTCCGAGGCGGTCGCGCTGCACACCGTGAACGCGGCCCGGCTGACCGGCGAGAGCGCGGTGCGCGGCAGCCTGCGGCCGGGGGCGTTCGCCGACCTCACGGTGTGGCCGGTCGATCCGCTGGATCCGTCGGCCTGCCCGGTGGACGCGCTGCGCGAGCTGCGCCCCACCCGTACGGTGGTCGACGGCCTTACCGTGCACCGCGCCTGACGAATCGTCAGGCCGCGGCGAGCTCCCGCAGGTCGATGCCGCGGTGCAGCGCGCGCAGATCCTCGTGCAGCGTGGACGGCGGAACGGCGAGCACCCCGCAGCGGGCCCGGTTCACACAGCGCCGGGCGATCGAGCGGCGCGTCAGCCCGCGCAGCCTGACCCGCAGGCCGCCCTGCTCGCCGGTGCTGACCACCAGCAGGTCTCCCGGGCGGTCGGCCAGCCCGGTCAGCACCGTCGCGACCTCGCCGCGCACGACCAGCGGCTGCACCGGCACCCCGATCGGCAGTCCGCCGAAGGCCTGCTCCAGCGCGCTCTCCATCCGCGCCTCGGCGAGTTCCTGCCAGGCGCGCAGCAGTGGCGGGCAGGGCCGGGCGTGGTAGTTGCGCTCACCGCCGACCGGCGTCCAGGCGAGCACCGGCACCAGGACGGCCCCCCGAGCCCGGGCCTCCTCGGCCGCCCGGTGCAGGGCGGTCAGGCTGTGCAGTGAACCGCTGACTCCGACGATGACGCGGGCGCCGTCCGACATGATCCTTCACTTTCCGATGCCAAAACTCTTCAATGTCTGCGATTAGATTGCCACATCCTCTTTTGGCCTGCAAATCGAAGGCATTCACTGAATATCACCTTGCATCGCCCGGCATATCCATGCCCTGGCCACCACTCGGACGGACCTCCTGGAGCAACCCCCAGGTGAAGTCGGCCTCCCACGGGCACAGCCGTCCATCGGCATCCGGGATCGCGAAGTCCAGCCGGAACCTGGTCGGCGCACTGCCCTCGCGCGGCACCGCGGACGGGAACGCGGCCCCGACGTCACCCACCACGCAGCTCCACGGCACGAGATCGGCCGGCGTGCGCAGCACGGGCACCGGGGAGCCCGCCGCCCGCACCAGCCACTCGTTCAGCAGCGGCCCACCGATCTCCGCCGGGCCGAGCAGGATCTCGAAGCGCAACTCGGGCCAGAGCGGCAGCACCCACTGGCGCGCCACGCAGTCGAGATCCCCGATCCGACGCGGCACACTCGCCCCGGCCGGCCCGAGCACGGCCGCGTACCGGGCCGCACCGCGCGGGAAGCCGGGCGCGCGGACCATCGCCTGCCAGCGCTTGTTGGCCTCCCGCATCGAGGCCCGGGTGGCGCCGAGCCGCCGCACCGCCCCCTCCACCAGCCCGGGCTGGAAATCGGCCATCCGGCGCAGCAGCACCAGCTGGAACTCGGTGACCCCGAAGCCGTTGATCGCCATGTCGGAAGCCTAGACGGGAGCGGGCAACCGGCCGCTCGACCGGCCGGCGGCCGCCCCGGTACCGTCGCCGGCGCCCGGGGCGGCGGTGCGCCCCGCGCCCGGTCAGGAGATCTGGACGGTGACCTTCCAGTTGATGACCCACGGCGGGCAGATCGAGCCGCGGTCCGGCACGCAGCGGCCGATCGCGGTGATGGCGCCCGTCCCGGCGGCTGTCACCGAGAAGGTCCCGCGGGAGTCGCCGTTGGCCTCGGCACTGCCCGCCGTCTGCGAGAGCAGGGCGGGCGTCGAGGTACCCAGGGCGTACCAGTACCAGGTCACCGGGTAGTCGCGCGCCACGAGGATCTCCACCTGCACGGTGTCCCCCACGTGCGCCTGGACGGTCGACCCGCCGTCCGCACCGGAGATGGTGACGGTGGCGGGCGCGGGGTCGGGGGCCGCGGCGGGCACGGACGCGGCGGGTGCGGCGGGTGCGACGGTCGCGGCGCTCAGCGTCAGGGCGAGGGCGGCGGCGGGCACGGCAAGCAGTCTCAGGGCGTTCACGGCACTCCCGGTACTCGGAGGATCGGCGCTCGGAGCCTCCCGTCTACCGGTCGCCCGTACCGCCTGACAACGGTCTCCGGCCACCGCCGGACGAAGCTGCGTCGATCGGACGCCCCCACCGACCGTCGATCGCCGTAGCGGCCCTCCTCCGCCGCCCGGGGACACGCCCTGGCCCCGCGGGCCCGGCACATGTGACCGGTCGAGGCGGTCGTCACCCAGGGCGCCCTGCGACCTGCGCGGAGCTCGGCGTCGGCTCGCACGGGGAGCCGGCGGCGCCGGCCCGACGGCGTTGGTCCGAAAAAAATCGATTGCGGGGGAGCGCGGCCCGGATCACGATGTGCGGCATGTACCTGTGCTGACGACTGCCACGTAGCAACTCACCCTCACGCGATCGACCTCTGCGCCGGGCCACCGGCCGCGCGCCGAGTCGATGACACGCGCGCTCACGCGATCGACCGCCCTTGGCGCTCGGCCATGCCGCCATGCGGCCATGCGGCCATGTCCCGAGGCGATGACACGCGCTGTCGCGAGTTGCCACGGAGAGACACGACCTGTCGCGCGATCGACCTCGGGATGCCCGCCATGCGGCCATCCGCCCCGAGGCGATGACACGCGCCCTCATGAGCACTCGTCAGATCCCAGGAGCCCCCGGCCGATCCAGCCGATCCGGCCTGCGCGCGTTCCTGCTGAACCAGGAAACAGACCACCATGCATACCGAACGCAAGGCCCGCTGGGCCGTGCGCCAGTCCGCGCTGCCCACCGTCGTCCGCAGCTGCCCGGACTGCTCCAGCACGCGGCACCGGCCCTCGGGCAAGATCCGTATCAACGCCAACGGCAAGCTCCTCGACGTCTGGCTGCTGCTCAGCTGCGCGGGCTGCGACCGGACCTCGAAGGTGCCCGTCCACGAGCGCGTCCACACGTCGTCGCTGGAACCCGCCCGCAGGGAGGCGTACGAGAACAACGACCTCGCCGTGGTGCGGGAACTGACGATGAGTGCGTCGCTCGCCGCCAAGAACGGCTACAGCCTCGACTGGAGCGGCACCTGGGAGCTGGAGGCACGCACGCCGCTCCACGCGATCGACGATCCGACCCCGCTGACGGTGCTGGTGAGCTTCGAGCTGCCGGTCCCGGTCCGGGTCGAACGCCTGCTCATGTCCGGCCTCGGCCTCAGCCGCAGCCGGGTCCGCCGGATGGTCGCGGACGGCCGCATCCACCTGCCGCTCGCCCCGGACGCCAAGACGCGCCGCGACTTCGAGCTGACGGTCCACACTCCGGCGGCGACCCTGGCTCGGCTCGCGGCTCCGGTCGCGGCGTCGCGGCGGGAGGCGGTGCGGCGGGAGGCGGTGCGCGAACTCGGCGCCGCCGACGCCGTCGAGGCGCCGCTGCGCCTGTCGCACGCGGTGTCCGGGGCGTAGGACGACGGCTCGGTACGGGGCGGTACCCGCGCGCGGCTCACGGACTCGCCGTTCGTGAGCCGCGCGGCGGGCTCCCGCGTGATGGGTCCAGCCTCCTCCGACGACGCAGTCCGGGGTGTCGCAACGGTGGCTGCCGGCCACCGATCCCGACGGCCGCACCGTGATCGCCTCCGGCGCCGCCACGGCCTACGATCCGCCGACCCTGTTGGACCTGGACCTCGACCCGCACGGGCGGGTCCGGTTCGACCTGACCGACGAGGGCGGCGGCACGGTCCGAAGCCCTCCAGTTATTCGAGCACATGTTCGAATCAAGGCGTACGCTGGCCCCATGCACGGCACCGTCCACCTCCAGCCCTCGCTGTTCGACGACGCGGACCGCGGCGGCCTCCGCCTCGGCCCGCTCACCGGCCTGCGGCGGCAGCCGCTCGGCGACGGCGCCTGGCTGGACCTGCTCCCGGGCTGGCTGCACGGAGCCGACGAGCTGTTCGAACAACTGGCCGCCGACGTGCCGTGGCGGGCCGAGCGCCGCGAGATGTACGAACGGACGGTCGACGTCCCGCGCCTGCTGGCCTCCTACCCGGCGCAGGCCGAACCGCCGCACCCGGTGCTCGGCCTGGCCCGGACGGCGCTGAGCCGGCACTACGCCCAGGAGCTGGGCGAGCCGTTCCGCACCCTCGGCCTGTGCTACTACCGGGACGGCCGGGACAGCGTGGCCTGGCACGGCGACCGGATCGGGCGCGCCGCCCGCGAGGACACCATGGTGGCGATCCTCTCCGTCGGCGAGCCGCGCACCCTGGCGCTGCGGCCCCGGTCCGGCGGCGGGCCCGTCGTCCGCCACCCGCTCGGGCACGGGGACCTGGTCGTGATGGGCGGCTCCTGCCAGCGCACCTGGGAGCACGCGATCCCCAAGACTGCCCGCCCGGTGGGCCCGCGGATCAGCATCCAGTTCCGGCCGCACGGAGTGTCCTGATCCCCCGCTTGCCGCGCACCCGCCGGGCGCGGAGGCTGGCGGGTGGGGCCGGTGGCGACGAACGCCGAACGGCGAAGGCCGGACACCGGGCCCGCCAGGAGGGTCGCATGCCGAAACCGGGCAACTACCGTGCCGGGGTGCCGTGCTGGGTCGTTCTCGCCACGCCGGACACCGCACGGGCCGAGGCCTTCTACGGCGCGCTGTTCGACTGGGAGTTCGTTCCGACCGGCCCCGCCGAGGCGGTGGCCACCCGGTACGGCGCCCAGGTCGCGGCCGTCGAACGGGCCCGGCCGACCGACCCGCCCGCCACCTGGACCACCTTCCTCGCCTGCCCCGATCCGTCGCGCACCCTCGCCACGGTCCGGGGCGCCGGCGGCCGCCTCGCCCGTGAGCCGTACGAGGTGCCCGAGCAGGGCCGCGCCGCGCTCGCCGTCGACCCGCTCGGCGCCCGCTTCGGACTCTGGCAGGCCGGCACCATCGACGGCGCCGGCCTGGTCGACGAGCCGGGCGCGCTCGCCTGGAACGAGCACCTCTCCCCCGACCCCGACGCCGCCCGGGCCTTCTACCACCGGGTCCTCGGCTACGGCTACGACCGGCCGCGGGAGGGATACACCCTCGCCCGGGTGGCCGGCCTGCCCGCCTGCAGCATCGGCCCCGCCGGCCCGGGCGCGGAGGCGCGCTGGCTGGTCCACTTCGCGACCGGGGACACCGACCGCACGGCCGACCGGCTGCGCGCCCTCGGCGGCACGGTCGTCACCGGTCCGGCGCCGGCACCGTTCGGCCGCACCGCACTGGTCCGGGACGACGCCGGCGCGGAGTTCGTGCTGGTCGCCGTCCCGACCCGGGACTCCGCGGCGGCGGCCTGAGCCCGCCCCGGCCGAACCGGCCACCGATCCACCCGTCCGCGCACCCGAACACGGGCCCGGAGCGCCGCCTCCCGTTCGTCAAGTTGCCTTCCTGGCAAGACCGTTCGGCGCACCCACCGGTGTCCGAGGACGACCGACCCGCCGAACCCGCTGTCCGTTGCGACCGCTACCGTGCTGCCATGAGTTCCTTCCTGCGCGCGTACCTGGTCGACCCCGCGGAGCTCCGTGTCCGCGTCGGCAGCGGCAACGACGGGGCGCTCGACGAGGCCCTCGCATACTTCGGCCCGTCCCTGGACAGGTCCGACGAGCACTTCGCCGGCGAGATCGCGCTGGGCGCGCCGACCGCCCTGGAGGCGCTGCGCGCCGTGGTGCACGGCGGCCCCTTCTCCGCGGACGCGGACCATGCCTTCCAGTACGGCTACGCGTACCGGCGGCTGTGCTGGCTCGTCGGGCAGCCGCTGGAGGTCGACTCCTTCGGACCGTTCCGGGGCAACTGGCTGGAGGTGGTCGACGACGGCCTGAGGGCGTACGGGATCACGGCCGTCTCGCTCGCGGACTTCCAGTACGGCGGCGGCCTTCCGGCCGAACTGCCCTCCTGCGACGTGCCGTCCTGCAGCACCTGGCCGGCCGAGGACTGCCGCAGGGCACTGGAGCAGTTCGAACGGGCCGAGCGCGAGGGCCGCACCCCGGCGCCGGAGCGCGAGGTGGCCGAGGCCGTCGCGGAGGTCGTCGGCTGGCTCCGGCTCGCGCAGCGCCGGAAGGGTGCCGACGTCGTCGGCTTCGTCTCCTGAACTGCCGGACCTCCTCGGCCGCTCGGCCTTCTGCCCCTCCCCTCCCCTCCCGGGCCCGGACGGCCGAGGGAGTCCCGCCGACGACGGGACTCCCGGGTGCGCGGCCTCGGCGGACGTCAGTCCTTCACCGCGCCGGCCAGTCCGGAGACCAGCTTGCGCTGCACCGCGATGAAGAAGATCAGCACCGGCACGGTCATCAGCGTGGACGCCGCCATGATGCCGCCCCAGTCGTTCTCGTCCGGCTTGAAGAAGACCAGCAGCGCCGAGGGCAGCGTCTGGTTCTGGGTGGCGCTGATGATGAAGGTCTTGGCGAAGACGAAGTCGTTCCACGCCGCGATGAAGGAGAACACACTGGTCGCGGCGAGTCCCGGCGCCACCAGCGGCAGCAGGATCCGCCACAGGATGCGGGTCCGGCCGGCCCCGTCGATCTGCGCCGCCTCCTCGATCGAGACCGGGACGGCCGCGACGAAGCCGCGCATCATCCAGATCCCGAACGGCAGCGAGAACGCCAGTTGCACCAGGACCAGCGAGGCCAGGGTGTTCAGCCCCACGCCCGGGGCGAACCGCCCGGCGTCGCGGAACATGAAGAACAGCGGGATGGTCAGCGCCTCGACCGGGATCATCTGGGCGATCAGGAACATCACCATGATGGTGGTGCGGAACTTGAAGCGGAACCTGGTCACGGCCACCGCCGCCAGGAAGACCACGATCGCCGACAGCACCACCACCGACAGCGCGACCACCAGGCTGTTCACGAAGTAGCGGCCGAATCCGTCGACGCTGAGCACCTGCCGGAAGCTCTCCAGCGTGGGGTGGGCGGTCCACGGCCTGGGGTCGAGGGACTGGATCTCGCCCTTGGGCTTGAAGGCCGAGAGCACCATCCAGAAGATCGGGAACGCGGTGACCACGGCCAGCACGATCGCACCGGTGTTGGCGACCAGCCGCCAGCGGCCGCGGGCGTTCCGACCGCGGGGGTTCCGGCCGCGGGCGTTGCCGACCGGCTTCACGGCGGCCGGCTTCACAGCGGCCGGGGAGGAGTTCGCCGGGCTCACAGTTCGTTCCCCGTCCGTCGCAGCGTGCGGATGTACAGGACCGTCGGGATCACCAGGATCAGCAGCATGATCACGCCGATCGCCGCGCCCAGCCCGTACTGCGAGGAGGCGAACGCCTTCTGGTACGCGTACACGTTGAGCACCAGGTTCTGGCCGGCGATGCCGCCGCCCTCGGTCATCACGTAGATCTGGGTGAATACCTTGAAGTCCCAGATCACCGACTGGATGACCACGATGGTCAGGATCGGCCGCAGCATCGGCGCGGTGATCCGGCGGAAGGTCGTCCAGGTGTTGGCGCCGTCCAGGGCGGCCGCCTCCATGATCTCCTCCGGGATCGCCCGGATGCCCGCGTAGAGGGTGACCATCACGAACGGGTAGGAGTGCCACACCACCACGGCGCCGACGATCAGGAACGCTGTCCACTTGTCGTAGAACCAGTTGAACTCGTGGAAGCCGGAGAGCCCGAGCCCCTCCAGGGTGTGGTTGACCAGACCGAGGTTGGTGTCGAACAGGAAGCTCCACACCGTCGAACCGGTCATCGCGGGCGCCGCCCAGGCGGCCATCGCGGCGGTGGTCAGCACCAGCCGCGGCCACCGGCCGACCTTGGTGAGCAGCACCGCGAGAGTGGCACCGACGGCCAGGGTGGCGACCACGCAGAACGCGGCGAAGCCGATGGTCTGGAACAGCACCGTCCAGAACTGCTCGTCCTCCAGGATCTTCGTGTAGTTGCCGAAGCCGACGAAGGAGGTCGGGACGCCGCCGGAGGCCTGGGCCTGCCCGAAGTCGAGGACGGACAGCAGGCCCAGCTGGTAGATCGGGTAGGCGACCAGCGGGATCAGGATGACCGCGGCCGGCAGGAGCAGCAGCAGCGGGGGCCGCCGGCGCCGGCCGCCCGGGGGTGCGGCCGGCGCCTTTCCCCCACGGCGCCTCTGCGGGGAAGGCGGCGCCGGGGCGGTCGAGGTGGATACGGACACGTGCGGGACCTGCTCTCTGAGACGAACCGGGAGGGGGGCCGTCCGTGCGCGGCCGGTGGCCGACGGTGCGGTGCCGGCGGTGCGGTGCCGGCGGCTCGGGGCCGGCGGCTCGGGGCCGGCGACGGTGCGCCGCCGGCGGCCGGCCGTCAGTGCGCGGCGAAGGCCGAGGAGATCTGCGCGGCGGCGTCGGCCGAGGCCTTGGCCACGTCGGCCTTGCCGGTGACGACCTGCTGGAGCATCGTCGGGATCACCGACTGGGCGTCGATCTGCGCCCACGCCTGGTCGAGCGGGACGAACCTGGTGCCGGCCGCGATGGTGTCGGTGAAGGGCTTCAGGAACGCGTCCTTCGCCGCCACCTTGCCGCTGACGGACTTGAGCGTCGGCAGGTTGCCCATCGCGTCGTACATCTGCTCCTGGTACGCGGGGCTCGCCAGCAGCTCGGCGAACTCGACGGCCAGCGTGCGGTGCTTGGCCGCCTTCATCACGCCCAGGTTGTTGCCGCCGGCGAAGGCCGGGGCGATCGAGCCGGGCTTCTCGCCGGGCAGCGGCACCACGCCGTACTTGCCCTTGACCGCGCCCGCGTCCACCTTGCTGCGGTTGGAGTTGAGCAGCACCGCCATCGCCGACTTGCCGGCCGCGAACAGGTCCACGGTCTTGCCACCGGTCAGGTCCGCACACTGCTGGGCGGGGCAGCCGTCCGCGCCGAACAGGTCGGTGTAGCGCTTGATCCCGGCCTGCGAGGCGGGCGAGGCGATCGCCGCCTTGAACGCGGCGCCGTCCTTGGCGGCGATATCGCCGCCCGCGTCCCAGACGAAGGGCAGCGCGGCGAAGGTGTACTTGCCGCCGACGGCGATGCCGAAGGTGTCCGGGTGGGCGGCGTGGATCTTCTGGTTGGCCGCGACCAGCTCGGCGTACGAGGTCGGCGGGGTGAGGCCGGCCTCGGTGAACAGGTCGGTGCGGTAGTACAGCGCGCGCACGCCGACCCACCAGGGCAGGCCGTAGGTCTTGCCGTCCACCACGGCGGTCTTGGCGATCGCCGGGTCGAGGTCGCCCTTGTCCTGCCACTTGTCCAGGTCGGCGGTGATGTCGGCGAGGCCGCCGGCGGCGACGTAGCCGGGCAGGTCGGTGTTGCCGAACTCGACCAGGTCGGGGGCGCTGTTCGGGTCGTTGAAGGCGCCCTTCATCTTGGCGGCGCGGGCCGAGGCGTCGGTGTCGATGTAGCTGACGTTGACGGTGGCGCCCTGGTGGGAGGCCTGGAACTCGGCCACGGCCTTGGAGATCACGGCCTCCTTGGCCGCGTTGCCTGCCTCGTTGTACAGCCAGACCTGCACGGTGCCGGTCCGGTCGTCGGCGGCCTTGTCGCTCGCCGGCGCGGCGGTGCCGGGGGCACAGGCGGTGGCGGCCAGGCAGCCGGCGGCGAGCACGGCGGCTGCGGCGGTCCGTCCGATGAGTCGCATGGTGGAGACCTCCCCTCCCGACAGCTGCCGCTGAGACGTCCGCCGCCGGGGACGGGCACGTCGAAGCAGGCCCTGACCGGGGCCGATGGTGGGTGAAGTGGTGGGGGTACGGCAGGGCGCAGCGCTCGGGTGGGGCGTCGTCGCCTGCTCGATGGCAGGGACGTTAGGCGGGGCCGATCGGCGCCAACAAGAGGGAGTTGGTGAAAGTTTTGCACTGCACAACGTTGTATCGAAGATGCGGCGATCGGGTCGCGAACGGGTACGTTCTGACAACCGCCGCCGACCTGCGGGGGAACACCGGCAGAACGACACCAGGGAACGGACCCATGACGGAGACGGCGCCCAAGAAACCCGCGACCGAACGCAACCAGTCCTCCTCGCTGCGCCGCGCCCTCGCCGTCCTCGGCTACGTCCGCGACCACGGCGACCGGCGCGGCGTCCCGCTCGCCCAGCTCGCCGACGGCCTCGGCCTCAACAAGAGCACCGTGCTGCGACTGGCCGGCCCCCTGCTGGACGAGCACCTCCTCGACCGGGACCGCGAGACCGGCTGGTTCCGGCTCGGCCACGGCTCGCTGCGGCTCGGTCAGGCCTACCTGACCACCCTCGACCTGCGCAGCGTCGCCGCCGAGCACCTGCGCCGGCTCCAGCGCGAGGCCGGCGAGACCGTCCACCTGACCGTCTGGCAGGCCCCCGGGATCGTCTACCTGGACAAGGTCGAGGACGAGACCAACGTCCGGATGGCCTCCCGGGTCGGCAGCCGGGCTCCCGCCTACTGCACAGCCACCGGAAAGGCGATCCTGGCCTGGCTGCCCGAGGAGGCCGTCGCCGAGGTGGTCGCGGCCGGGCTGCGCCCGGTCACCGCCTGGACCATCGCCGACGAGCCCCGGCTCCGCGCCGACCTCGCCCGCATCCGCGCCCGCGGCTACTCGATCGACGACCGCGAGAACGAGCCCGAGGTCCGCTGCGTCGCCGCCCCGATCTTCGACCACACCGGCGAGGTCACCGCGGCCCTCTCCGTCTCCGGCCTCACCTCACGGATGACCGCCGCCCGGGTCCGCGCCCTCGGCCCGGTCGTCGCCCAGGTCGGGCTGCGGATCTCCCGCGAACTCGGCTCCGACCGCCAGCCGTCCTGAACGCCGGACCGCGGCCGGCCCTAGCCGGCCCTCGCCCGGCCGGGGTCCTGCCCCCCCCGGAAACGCGGACAGGGCCCGGCGCCGTTTGCACGGCACCGGACCCTGTCCGATTTCGGAGCGCCAGGCCCGGGTCGCACGGACTCTTCCTACTGAAAGTAGGACGTGCTCTGGTAGCACCACTGACGCCTGAGGAGGAATCGCTCCCTCGCAACGAGAAGTACAGTACCAGCTCCGTGATCATTCAACGAATCGGAGGGAAATCCCGGATGACGAACGCTCGGCTCCGGACGGTTCCGTACACCGCCGGACGACTGACGGACATCCACCTTCCGGACTCCGGCGCCACCGGGCCGGCCCCCGTCGTGCTGCTCTGGCACGGCAACGGCCCGAACGAGCGCGATGTGCTGCGGCCGCTGGCCCAGGAGGCCGCCGGGCTGGGGCTGCTGGTGCTCGTCCCGGACTGGGACGCCACGCAGCCGGACGGCGGCAGTGCCGAACTGCTCGCCTCGCTGGCCCGGGCCCGCCCGATCGCCACCGAGTACGGCGGGGACCCGACGCGCCTCGTCCTGGCCGGCTGGTCGATGGGCGGCCGCGAGGCGATCGCGGTGGCCACCCACCCCGACACCCCCGCCGAACTGCGCCCCGCCGCCGCGGTCGGTATCGCCTCCCACTACTCGACCAGGGCCGTCACCACCGGCGAGGCCCCGCTCGACCACCTGGCGGCCACCCCCTCCCCCGTCCCGCTCCGGCTGGTCCACGGCACGGCGGACGAGATCGTGGACGTCGAGCACACCCGGCAGTTGAGCGCTGCTCTTACACAGCAGATGTCGGCGGTACGGACCCTCGAACTCCCCACCGACCACGCCGGCGTGGTGATGACCGCCTACCGTCCCGAGGCCCGCCGCTGCCTCCCGGCCACCGATGCCGCCACCCTGGCCGCCGGCCGACGGACCGCCGCCGTCCTCGCCGAGGCGGCCGGGCTGTCGTAGGCCCGCCTCGGGCTCCCGCCCGCCGGGCCACGCGGGCCGCTAGCCGTTCCCCGCCGCCGGCTCCCGCAGCCCATGGCCGCGTTCCAGCGCCTCCAGGTCGCGCTGCAGCGGTGGGCGCGGGACGGCCAGGACCGGGCAGGTGGCGTGCCGCACGCAGTAGGCGGTGACCGAGGGGTGCACCAGCCGGGCGAGGCGGCCGCGCTCCCGGCCGGCACCGAGGACGAGCAGGTCCCCGGGCCGGTCGGCGCACCGCACCAGCGTGTGGCCGGTGTCGCCGCGAACGGTCTGGCAGCGCAGGCGGACGCCCGCGTAGCGTCCGGCGAAGGCCTCGTCGAGGGCCTGCCGCAGCCGGGCCACGGCGGCATCGCGGCCGGCCTCGATCACCGGCGGGCACGGGGTCCGGCGGTAGCCGAGTTCGTCGCCGGGCGGGGTCCAGCAGAGCACCGCGAGCACCTCGACGTCCGTGCGGCGGGCCTCGGCCACCGCGTGGTGCAGCGCGGCGAGGCTGCCGAGCGAGCCGCTGATGCCGACCACGATCCGGCCCTCGCCGGTACCACTGTCCGCCATGGCTCCGCCCCTGCCTCTCCGTCCGGCCGCGCGCGGAAGCCCTGGTGCCAAGGTGCCCGGGTGCCCGGGTGCCCGGGTGCCCGGGTGCCCGCGCACTGGACCGGGCCGCCTGGCCCGTGCCGCACCGGACCGCGCCGATTCCACCCCAGCAAAGCGGTCCACGCCCGTACGGCACCGCCCGTTGACGCGGCTCTGACGTGGAGCCCGCCGTTCCGTACGCGTCCCTGATGCCGCGCGGGCGAGGCGCGCTCAGCGCTCCGGCGACTCCGGCCGCTCCGATTGCTCCTGCCGCCCCGGTTGCTTCTGCGACACCGGCTGCTCCGGCGCCCCCGCCTCCCAGAGGTCCGCGAACATCCGGTCCAGGTGCTCCTCCCCGATCGGCGGGACCGGCAGCGGGTGGGCGGCCCGGGCGCGGAAGCCGTCGAGCAGGAGGGCGAGGTAGCGGCGCCAGAGGTCGGGGCGCAGCTCGGTGGCGGCGGGCAGGGCACGGCAGAGCGGGCCGAGGAGGAAGAGCAGGTCCATGGTGACCACGTCTCGGCGCATGGTGCCCTGCTCCTGGGCGCGGGCGATCAGGGCGCCGACGGTGGAGGCGTGCCGGCGGCTGATCTCGATCATTCCGGGGATGGCCGGGATGGCCTGGGTGACCAGGTCGTTGATGCCCCGGTCGGCGGCGACCAGCTCGAAGATCCGCCCGAAGTACCGTTCGAGGCCGCTCCAGGCGTCCTCGGCGGCGAGCGCCTCCTCACCTGCGGCGGCCAGGCCGCCCCCGGCGTCCTCGAACACCTCGGCGATCAGCGCCTCGCGGGTCGGGAAGTGCCGGTAGAGGGTGGCGTTGCCGACGCCGGCCTCCTTGGCGATCTGGTCCAGCGGCACGTCGAGGCCGTGCCGGGAGAACATGTCGCGGGCGGCGGCGAGCAGCTGGTCACGGTTGCGCTGCGCGTCCCGCCGGAGCCGCCCCGGGGGGTTCGCGCTGCTCGGTGGTGCCATGCCCCGACCCTAGCAAGCGCCGGGCTCGCCCACCGGGCACCGCCCACCAGCCCCGCCGAGCCGCTCAACTACCCTGTGGGGTCGATGAGATGGATGGTACGCAGGTGCAGAACGGTGCGCCTGCACGAAGGGGGCGACCAAGCGATGGCCACGGTGACGGAGCTGCGGTACTACCCGGTCAAGGGCTGCGCCGGGGTGACGGCCGCGCAGGCGGAGCTCACCCGGGCCGGGCTGGCCCATGACCGGGAGTTCATGGTGGTGGACGAGGAGGGCGTGTTCCGCTCCCAGCGCCGGGACCCGGTCCTGGCCACCGTCCGCCCGGCGGTGACGCGGGACGGCCGCTCACTGACGCTGACCGCCTCCGGGATGGAGCCGCTGTCGGTGACGGTGGACACCGAGGGCCCGCGCCGCGAGGTGCGGCTGTTCCACCTGCCGTTCCTCGGCATCGATCAGGGCAAGGAGGCCGCCGACTGGCTGTCCGAGGTGCTGGGCTCGCGCGGCCGGCTGGTCCGGGTGCCGCCGGAGCACGACCGGGTGACCACCGGGCTGACCCCGGGGACCTCGGCCTACGCGGACAGTTGCGCCGTGCTCCTGGTGTCGCACTCCTCGCTGGAGCACTTCAACGGGCTGTCCGGCGAGCTCTCCGACACTCGGCCGGTGCCCATGGACCGGTTCCGCGCGAACCTGGTGGTGGACGGCTGGACCGAACCGCACACCGAGGACCTGGCCCGCAGGATCGAGGTGGGCGGGGCCGAACTGGGCTACGCCAAGCTGGCGATCCGCTGCGCCGTGACGACGCTGGACCAGTCCAGCGGCACCAAGACGGGGCCGGAGCCGCTGCGCACCCTGGCCCGGTACCGTCGGGCGACTGCGGGCGGGGTGGCGTTCGGCAGCAAGTTCGCGGTGCTGCGGCCCGGCACGCTGCGGGTGGGGGACGAGCTGACGGTGGGCGCCTGGGGGCCGTTCGAGCTCTGAGCCCGGCGCGACCCGCACGGCGGTGACCTCGGCGGGGAAGCGGGCCGGGGCCACCGTCGCGCCGGAAGCGTTCCGGGACGGTCGGTCAGTGGAGGTTCAGCAGGTCTGGTCGATCAGCGAGAACGTGGCGTAGTGGTCGCCGGTGTAGTAGTCCTCCTGGTAGGACCGGCCGGTCACGATCCGGCGGGCGCCGCGGGTCGGGGAGCCCGGGGTGATGACGGTGTACTCGTGGTAGTAGCCGTAGGACTCACCGGGCAGGACGCCCTCCCGGTTCTGGAAGACCACACCGTCCTGGGAGTAGGGGAAGGGGCCACCGGAGGCGATCAGGTCGAGGGTGTCGGCGGCCTGCGACGGGAGGGCGGAGAGGCAGACCGTTCCGCTCACGTCGGCGTGCGCGTCGGTGGCGACGGCGACCGGGGCGAGGGTCATCAGGGCGACGGCGGTGACGGCGGCGGCGCGGGACTTCCACGCGCGTAGAGTGCGAGTCATGCCCCTCAGTGTGGCGGGACACCGTCAACTCTGGAAGCCTTCGGGAAAACTATTAACCAGTGAGTAACCCCCCTTTACCTGCGGAGACTTGAGCCGTACGCCGACCACCGCACCCCGCCCCCGGGGCCACCCGCACGATGCCCACGAACCGCCCGGCCGACACAAGGGTCGACCGTCATCGAACTCAAGTCGGAGCTGTCCCGCCCGGACCGGGCCGCATAGAGTGCCCCGTAGCGTGGCGGATCACGGCAGGGCCGGAACGATCTCTGACGGGGTGGGCATGGGTACGGGCTCGGGCACGGCACTGACGGCCCACCAGCTGATCGGACTGCTGGTCGACCCCGACGGCTTCCGCAGCTGGGACGAGCCGCCGGCCGACGACCGGGCCGACCCCGGCTACCGCGCCTCGCTCGACCGCGCCCGTGAGCGCACCGGCCTGGACGAGGCCGTCCTCACCGGCCGCGGCCTGATCGGCGGCCGGCCGGTCGCCCTCATCGCCTCCGAGTTCGGCTTCCTCGGCGGCTCGATCGGCGTCGCCACCGCCGAGCGGATCACCCGCGCCGTCGAACGCGCCACCGCCGAGCGGCTGCCGCTGCTCGCCCTGCCGGTCTCCGGCGGGACGCGGATGCAGGAAGGGTCGGCGGCCTTCCTCTGCATGCTGCGGATCACCGCCGCCGTCCAGGCGCACCGCGCCGCCGGCCTCCCCTATGTCACCTATCTGCGCAACCCCACCATGGGCGGGGTCTTCGCCTCCTGGGGCACGCTCGGGCAGCTGGTCCTCGCCGAGCCGGGCGCCCGGCTCGGCTTCCTCGGCCCGCGGGTGTACGAGGAACTGCGCGGCGTGGAGCTGCCGCCGGACGTCCAGCGGGCCGAGACGCTCGCCGGCCAGGGGCTGGTGGACGCCGTCGTGCCGCCGCAGGAACTGCGCGAACTGCTCCGCCGCGCGCTGACCGTGCTCGCCGCCGCACCGCCGGCCCCTTCCACCGGCCCCGGGTCCGCGCCCGCTCCCACGCCCGCTCCCACTCCCGAGCCCGAGGCCGTGCCCGAGGCCGAGGCCGACCCGGACGCCCCCGGACACCCGGACGCCTGGGACTCCGTCCGCCGCACCCGTCGCCCCGACCGCCCGGGCGCCCGCGAACTGCTGCGGCACACCACCGAGGAACTAGTGCTGCTGGACGCCCCCGGCGGGCGCGGCGGCGCGCTCGTCCGGGCACTGGCCGTGCTCGGCGGGCGGCCCGTGCTGGTCGTCGGCCAGCAGCGGCAGACCCCCGAGCACGAGCGCCCCTTCACCGCCGCCGACCTGCGGGCCGTACGGCGCACCGCGCGCCTGGCCGAACAACTCGGGCTGCCACTGGTCACCGTGGTGGACACGGCCGGCGCCGAACTGTCGGCGCGGGCCGAGCTGGACGGCATCGCGGTGGAGATCGCCCACTGCCTCACCACCCTGCTCGCGCTGCGCACACCCGTCCTGGCCGTACTGCTCGGCCAGGGCTCGGGCGGCGGGGCGCTCGCGCTGCTCCCGGCGGACCGGGTGATCGCCGCCGAGCACGCCTGGCTGGCACCGCTGCCGCCGGAGGGCGCCTCGGCGATCGTCCACCGGGACGGCTCGCACGCCGCCGAGCTGGCCCGCTCCCAGGGGATCGGGGCGCGTCACCTGGCCGAGGTCGGGCTGGTCGACGAGGTGGTTCCGGAGCTGCCGGACGCCTCCGAGGAGCCGGAGGCCTTCTGCGCCCGGCTCGGGCAGGCGGTCGGCGCGGCGCTCGGCGCCCTGGCTGCCACCACCGAAACGGACCGGCTCGCGGCCCGGGCCGCCAGGCACCGGCGACTGGGCGACCTGCGCTAGCCGTCCACCACGGCGGCTCGGCTCCGGTCCCGCCGCGACCGCGTGACGCCGGCATCGGCACGGCCAGGGCAATGTGGCCCCGGTCTCATCACCACGGTGTGGCCCCGGTCTCAAGGCAGCGTTGATCATCTGCACCCACCGTGCGGCCGCCGGACCGGCGAGTGACGCCCCCCGAGCCCCGAACGGTGAGTGCGCTCACACGCGATCAACGACTACGACGGACGGTAGTGGACACCCCGGCGGCACCCGCGCCACCCCGGCACTCCCCGCGTTCCCGCAGCTCAGCACCGGTCGGCAGGCTTCGCGCGACCGGCCCTTCGAATCCACGGCGTCCCGTTCCGTACGACCGCGGGTCGTACCGAGCGGGTCTTGGCGACGGCCGATCCGGTCTGGCAACAATGGCTTCCATCGCCAGCCGCACCGGCTCCTGTCCCGCCGGTGGACGGCTTCCTGATCGCGTCGCACCCCGCAACCGTTCGGCCCCTGTCGGGCCGTGGTCCTGGGCGGGGAGCGACCGGCCCAACCCGATTGAGGTCCTCTTCTTCATGCCCGCTTTCAAGCTCCGCATGCGCACTTCCGCCGCGATTCTCGCCGGCGCCGCCGGTCTGACCGCCCTGGGCGCGGGTGTCCTGCCCGCCACCGCGAACGCCGCCACCGCCTCCCCGCAGGCCATCGCCGCCCAGATCGTCCCGGCCAACCAGCTGGCGTCCTTCAACCAGATCATCGCCCACGAGTCCAGCTGGAACGTGACCGCGACCAACCCGAGCTCGGGCGCGTACGGCCTGGCCCAGGCACTGCCGGGCTCCAAGATGGCCACGCACGGCGCGGACTGGAAGACCAACCCGACCACCCAGATCAAGTGGGCGCTGGACTACATGAACACCCGCTACGGCAGCCCGAACGCCGCCTGGAACTTCTGGCAGACCCACCACTGGTACTAAGCCGACCCCGTCGGCCCACCGACCACCGCCGTCACCTGACCACTCCCCCTCACCCCGGGGGTCGGACAGGGACCACCGGGGTGCCCGAGAGGGCCCGGACCCGCGCGACCCGCGTGGTCCGGGCCCTCTCCTGGTTCTCCGGCGGCGGCCCGACCCGTGGACCTCCGTGCGCGGGCTACGCGCTCGCGGGCTTACGGCGTGCGGGCTTCGCGCTCGCGGGGCATGCCGGCGTACGGCTACAGCTCGCCGGTGAGTCCGAGCAGCTCGCGCATTCGCGCGTACTTGGCGGCCAGCCGCTCGGCGGTCGCCGGGTCCAGGGTGGCGAGGCGCGCCGGATCGGAGTTGTGCGCCAGGTCCGCGCGCTTGACCAGCAGCGCGCCCGGCGTGGCCAGGATGCGCGCGGTGTACTCCTCGACCGGCTCGTCCGGGCGCCGGGTGAGCGCGTCCACGATCGCCTTGGTCTCCTCCGGCAGCGCGGCCCCGGCCAGCCACTCCCGGCTCAGCCGGTCGTCCTCGACGGTGTCGTGCAGCCAGCCCGCCGCGATCTGCGCCGCACTGCCGCCGCGCGCCGCCGCCCCCCGGGCGACCGCCGCGATGTGCTCGCCGTACGGGTGGCCGTTCTTGTCCACCTGCCCCTGGTGGGCCCGGCGCGCGATCGCCTCCACCTCGGACAGGCTCAGGTACTGGTCCTCCATCGGGCCATCGTAGGCCCGGGCGATCGGCCCGGCTCCGGGCAATCGGCGCCCGGGCGATCGACCGGGCGCCGGTCCCTCGGCCCCGCCCCCTGCCGGCCGGCACCGTCCCGGACGGCCTGACTTGCTGGCGTGCTCGCGACAGACCCACTGATCGCCGCGCCCGCGGCCACTGGTTTACTGCCCCGGGGGTTCATGGGCTTCGGGGGGTCACCGCGCTCGGAAGTCGGCGCCCCCGACGGGACACCCCCGTCGCACCGGCAGACCCGTCCGAGCGATCCGAGGAACCATGCCAGCCCTGCATCCCCTGCTGTCCGCCTTCGCGCCGATCTGGGCGCTCACCGGCGTCGGCTACGTCGTCGGCCGCGCCGGGCTGCTCGGGCCGCACGCCGAGACGGTGCTCAACCGGTTCGTGTTCCACGTGGCGATGCCGGCCGCGCTGTTCCTGATGATCGCCCGCACCCCGCTGGACCGCTTCGCCAACGCCTCGATGCTCGCCTTCACCGCGGGCACCGCGGTCGCGATCGGCCTCGGGCTGCTCGCCGGGCGGCTGCTGTTCCACCGCAAGCCCGGCGAACTGGCCATCGGCGCGATGGCCTCCGGCTACGTCAACTCGGCCAACCTCGGCATCCCGGTGACCATGCAGGTCCTCGGCGACGCCTCTTTCGTGGCGCCCGTGGTGCTGTTCCAGATCCTGGTGGTCACCCCCGCCGTCCTGGCCGTCCTGGACGGTGGCGCGGCCGGCCGCCGGGCGCTGCTCACCCTGCCCGTCCGCAATCCGATCCTGCTGGCCACCGCGCTGGGCGCGGTCGTCTCGGCGACCGGCGTGCACCTGCCTGCCGAGCTGAATCGTTCCTGCGAACTGCTCGGCGGCGCCGGCGTCCCCACCGCGCTGATCACCCTCGGCCTCTCGTTGCACAACCGCCCACCGGCGGACGGCCGTCCGCGCCGCACCGAGGTCGGGCTGATCGTCGTGCTCAAGACCCTGGTCCAACCGCTGGTCGCACTCGCCGTGGCCGGCCCGCTGCTCCACCTGCCCGCCCACCAGCTCCTCACCGTGGTGCTGTTCTCGGCGCTGCCCACCGCGCAGAACGTGTACACCTACGCCCGCGAGTACCAGCGGGGCACCGCCCTCGCCCGGGACGCGGTGCTCTGGTCGACGCTCCTGTCGATGGCGACGCTGTCGGTGATCAGCTGGACCCTCGGCCCCGCGTAGTTCCGGCCATTCACCTCTCCCTGGCGGCCGACACCACCTCGGTCACGGCCGCCAGAAAGCGCCGGGCCGCGTCCAGCTCCCCCGGCTCGAACCGCCGCATCGCCGCGACCAGATCGCCGATCAGCCCGCCGAAGAAGCCCTCCCCCAGCTCCATCGCCCGCTCCTCCACCAGCAGCCGCACCCGGCGCCGGTCCTGCGGGTCGCGCTCGCGCCGGATCAGCCCGAGCCGCTCCAGCCGGTCCACCAGGCCGGTGGTGCCCGCCGAGTTCAGCCCCAGCGCCCCGCCGAGCCGGCCCGGGGTGACGACCTCCCCGGCCCTGGCCGCGTCCAGCAGGTGGATCAGCGCCCGCAGATCGGTCGGGTGCAGACCGTTGCGGGCCGCGAACTCGGCTCCGAACAGGTCGAGTTCGACCGTCAGGCCACGCAGCAGATGGACCAGCCGCATCGGCTCGGCAACCTCGGACACCCTGTCGTCCTTCCTCGGGGAGGGCATGTGCGACTATTCTCTCGCTCAGCGAGATAATTGCTCAGCGAGATAATTGCTCAACGCTGTACGTGTTCAGCGCGATTCGTGTTCGGCGAGTGATTCAGCCGACCCGGCCGCCATCACACCACACCAGCGGAGGCCCCATGTCCGCCCGCACCGCCCCCTTCCTCGCCGCCTACGACGCCCTGCTCGCCCGCTGGCCCGTCCCGGTCGAGGCACTCACCGTCCGCACCGCCCACGGCACCACCCGGATCAACGCCTGCGGCCCCGCCGACGGCCACCCGCTCGTCCTCCTCCACGGCGGCGGCGCCACCTCCACCATGTGGTTCGCCAACGCCGGCGCCTGGGCCGAGGCCGGACACCGCGTCCTCGCCGTCGACCTCATCGGCGACCCCGGCCGCAGCATCCACGACGGCGCCGCCCTCGACGGCGTCCCCGGCCTGCTCGGCTGGCTGGACGCCGTCCTCGACGGACTCGACGTCCCGCGGGCCGACCTCTGCGGCCACTCGTACGGCGGCTGGATCGCCCTGGAGTACGCCCTGCACGCCCCCACCCGGGTCGGCAGGCTCGCCCTGCTCGACCCCACCCAGTGCTTCGCCGGCTTCCGCCCCGGCTACCTGCTGCGCGCCCTCCCCCTCTTCCTGCCCCACCGCACCCCGGCCCGCGCCCGCTCCTACCTCGACTGGGAGACCGGCGACACCCCGCCCCTCGACCCCGCCTGGCGCGAGCTCTACGCCCTCGGCTACGCCGACTTCCCCGCCTCCCCCGTCGTGACCGGCCCCCGCCCCTCCCCCGAACGCCTCCGCACCCTCACCACCCCCGTCCTCACCCTCCTCGCCGCCCACAGCCGCACCCACGACCCCCACCGCCTCGCCCGGACCGCCCGCCGCACCCTCCCCGGAGCAGAGGTCGCCATCCTCCCGGGCGCCTCCCACCACAACCTCCCCATGGCCGCCGCCCAGGACCTCAACCCCCGCCTCACCGCCTTCCTCAGCCCCACCCACCAGACCTGACCACCCCCACCCACCCGCACGAGAAGTCGGTCCACCCGACTTCTCGTGCTGCAGGGTTCGGGCACGTAAGGGACTTCGCGCAAGAGGAGCTGACAGAACTGCGTGGTGCCCATGTCTGTTCGCCTGGCGGCTCGTTGAGTGGGCCCTCGGGAAGAGAGCGCCGTGGTTGGTGTCGGATGACCTGTGGGGCCGGATCGAGCCGCTGCTGCCCGTGCGGCAGCAGCGGCTTCGCAAGACCGGCCGTCCGCCGTTGGAAAACCGGGGCTGTCTGCAGGGGATCCTGTTCGTGCTGCACACGGGCATCCAGTGGGAGTGGCTGCCGCAGGAGCTCGGCTTCGGCTCGGGCATGACCTACTGGCGCCGACTACGGGACTGGCACGAGGCGGGGGTGTGGGACCGTCTCGACCAGGTGCTGCTGGCCGAACTGCACCGCGCCGGCGGGTTGGACCGGTCGCGGGCGGTGATCGACGGCTCGCACCGCCAGGCCCGTCGCGGCGGCCCAAACCGCGCCCGGGCCCGGTCGGCCGCGCCCGACCGGGCCCGAAGCACCACGTGATCACGGACGGTCGGGGCACGCCACTGGCCATCGCACCGACCGGCGGCGACCGCCACGACGTCACCCGGCTCCTGCCGCTGCTGAACGCGATCCGCCACATCCGTGGCAGGACCGATCGTCCGTGCCACCTGCCCCGGCAGCTGTTCGCCGACCGCGGCCACGACTTCGACAAGTCCCGTCGCCTGCTGTGGAAGCAGGGCATCAAGCCGGTGATCGCCCACCGGGGTGTGCCGCACGGCTCCGGTCTCGGAGCCGTGCGATGGGTCGTCGAGCGGCCCAACCGCGTGGATCCACGGCTTCCTGCACCTGCGGATCCGCTGGGACATCCGCGACGATCCATGAGGCCTTCCTCAAGCTGGCCTGCTGCGTGATCACATACCGACGCGTGTCAGCTCCTCCTGCACGAACTTTCTGACACGCTCCAGGGTTCGACGGCGCCGGAAGTCGGCCAGGTCGACTTCCGGTGGGCGGGGACGACCTGGTGGCTGGGGTCGGGGGCGTTCCGGCGGGAGTGGTTGCTCGGGCGGCGGGGCCGCGAGGAGCACCGGCGGCGGGCGGGCTTTCTCGACGAGCACGGGTCCGGCGCGCGAGGGTCGCCGGCCGTCGCCGGGGGCGCGGGAGGGTTGGGCCACGAGGTGCACCGGTGGGTGTCGGACGGCCGGGGGTACGGGCGGCGTGCTCAGCGTTGCCGGATGATCGAAACCACGCGGGCCGGCGGCGGGCGGCAGGTGAGTGCGGCTCATGTGATGGCGCCCGCAGTGGTGTTCGCCATTCCGGTGTTGAAGCTCGCGTGGACGCTCGGGGGCGGGGACGCGGCGCGGGACGCGCTGCTGGCGATGGGGCCGGCGAACTGGGTGGACGTCGTCATCGGGATGTTCTTCGCCGAGCCGGTGCTGGCGGTCGTGCTGGCGGCGGTGCTCTCCTACATCAGCTATGCCTATCGGGCCGCTCACGGCGGGGCCGCCCGGCACCAGGGGCGGGCGCTGGTGGAGACGGCGGCCCGGGCGGCGATCCTGCCGGGGGCGCTCGGGGTGGTGGTCGGCGCGTTCAACGGGCTGTGGTGGGGTGTGGCGGCGGGCGCCCTGGGCTATCTGCTGCGCCTCGGTGTGGTGGCCGAGTACCGGACCGGCGCGCGTTCGGCCGTCACCGGCCACCGCACCGGGCGGCCGGCCACGGCCCTCGGGGCCCGGGCCGTCGAGGCGGTCCGGGTCGCGGCGCTGCTGCTCTCCCTGGTGGTGCTTCCGGCGTTCTCGGTCGTCGCCGCTCTCGACGGCCGCTCCTGGACGAGCGTGTTGATGTGCGACGTCGACACCGGCACCGGCCCGCAGCGCGCCCGGCTGGTCGAGCTGGACCGGCAGGCCGCGGGCGTCGTCGGCTGGGACGTCCCGGCGCACGAGGTGGTCAGCGGCACCAACTGTGCCGTCGACCCGGACGACGTCCTGCGCGCTCCCTGGTGGCGCCGGTAGGAGCGCCGACCGGATCCGCCAGTGCGGCGGCCGTCCCGAGCGCCGCGGAGGGCCGGGGCCGTGACACCGCGGGGGACGGCGGACGTGGTGTGGCGGCGCCTCCCTCGGGCCGGACCGAGGCGGAGCGCGCCTGCGTGGACGCCGTCGGCCGCGAACACCCTGTCGAGCGCATGGTCGCCGAGTTGCTCGAAGCCTTCGCGCCCGGGAGGAGCGGCTCCGCTCGGCGGCGCGAATCCAGCGGCGCGACGATCCGGCGGCACGACGATCCGGCGGCACGATGGCACGCCGTTCCCGGTCCGGTAGCCGTGCACGGGCCGCCGCGGCCTACGGGGGTTCGGCTGCCGGTGGGCTCAGTAGATCAGGTACCCCGGGCGGTGCCCTTCGTCGTCGATCTCCCCGGTGGCCTGGGCCCGCAGCTTGCGGGACAGGTCCTCCAGGGCCCGGGCGGCCGCGACCTCCTCGCCGATCCTGGCGAGCGGACGGTCGTCCGCGCTTTTCACGGATTCGCCGTGCGCGCTCAGGCCTGGCGCCCTGGCGCCGGTCAGCCTGGCCTCGCACGCCGTGTGCACGCCGTCTTCCTCGAAGCTGAGCTCCACGTCCCACTGGTTGTGCATGCCACACCTCCTGGCGCCGGCCCCCGTCGCGCCTGTCCGGACCGGCACGGACGGTGACCCGTGGCGGCCGCTCACACCAGCGTGCGCCTGCCCCGCCGGTGGCGGCAAGCGCTGCCGGACGGCCCGGTGCCCGCCGCGCCGCGCGCGCGTCGTGCGCCCGGCCCGGGCACCGGCCCGGCGGTAGGCTGACGGGAGCGGCCGCGACCTCCGACCCACCTCTCGGAGCCGTCGGCGCGGCGCGGGCAGCGACAACCTGGTGGTCCCTCCGTGGCGGTCTTCCTCCTCGCTCTCAGTGCGGCCTGCTGTCTGGGGCTCGGCTTCGTCCTCCAGCAGCACGCGGCGCAGCAAGCCCCGCGCTCCGATCTGCTGCGCTGGCGGCTGCTGCTGGACCTGATGCGGATGCCGCAGTGGCTGCTCGGCACCGGGTTCATGGTCAGCGGGCTGATCCTCTCGGCGTTCGCCCTCAACCAGGGCGAGGTGTCGCTGGTCGAACCGCTGCTGGCCACCAATCTGATCTTCGCCATGGCACTGGCCCGGGTGTTGACCCGTCAGACCCTGGGCCGTTCCGGCTGGGCCGGGGTGCTGCTGCTGGCCCTCGGGGTGACGGCCTTCATCGTGGCCGGGCAACCGACCGGCGGCGGGGCGCCCGCCGGGGAGCTGCGGCACTGGCTGGTGGTCGGCACCGTGGTCGGGCTGGTCGTGCTGCTGGTCTCGCTGGCCCGGCGGCTGCCGCTGTTCGAGGAGGCGACCCTGCTGGCGCTCGCCGCCGGGCTGCTCTACGGCCTCCAGGACGCGCTGACCCGGACCACCACCCTGCGCCTCGACCACGAGGGCCTGTCCGCGGTGCTGCGCAGTTGGCAACCGTACGCGGTGGTGGTGGCGGGCGTGGTCGGGCTGCTGCTGGTGCAGAGCGCCTTCGAGGCGGCGCCGCTGCGGATGTCCTTGCCTGCTCTGACCGCCGCCCAGCCGGTGGCCGGGATCGCCTGCGCGGTCGGGTTCCTCGGCGACCGGCTGCGGGTGACCCCGGCGGCGCTGGCCTGGCAGGCCGCCGGGCTGGTCGCGATCGTGATCGGGGTGATCGTGATCGGCCGCCATCCGGCGATGCCCGGGACCGTCCGCGACACCCTGGAGAGCATCGGGGCACCGCCGGAGGACGGAGCGGAGCCGCGGGAGGGCGGGGCGGAGCAGAAGTCCGGCGGCGGGCCGAAGGGCAGTCCGGACGACTATCCGAAGGACGAACCGACGGGCGGGTCCGCGGAGCACGACCGCCCCGGGAGCACCGGTTAGGCCCCGATGTGCTGGAGTGCGCAGGCGGACGCCGTGGCCGGTGGGCTGGTCGCGGTCGCGGGGGTGGCGTGCCTGGTCCGCGCCCACCGGGCCGGCCGGCCCGAGCGCTTGCCGCTCGCCGCGCTCCCCCTGGTCCTGGGCGTGCACCAGCTGATCGAGGCGCTGGTCTGGCTCGGCACCGACGGCGGGCTGCCGGACGGCCTCGCCGGAGCGGCCCGCACCGCCTGGGCGGTGGTCGCCCTGCCGCTGCTGCCCGTCCTGGTCCCCGCCGCCGTGTGGTGCGCGACCGACGGCCCGCGCCGACGGCTGCTCGCCGCGCTCACCCTGCTCGGTGCGGCGGTCGCCGCTCCGCTGGCCGTGGCCATCGGCTCCCACCCGGTGGGGGCGACCGTGCACGGCCACACCCTCGGCTATGCGGTGGGCATCCCGTACCCGGCTCTCCTGCTGGCCGGCTACCTCCTCGTCACCGTCGGCTCCCTGCTGGTGAGCGGCGACCGGCTGCTCGGCCGTCTCGGTCTCCTCACCGGCGCGGGCGCTGCCGCCTGCGCCCTGCTCTGGCACCTCGCCTTCGTCTCCACGTGGTGTGCCCTCGCCGCGCTGACCAGCCTGCTGCTGCTCCAGTGGGCGGGCCACCGACCGCCGGGCCGACCAGCCCCTGCCGAAGACCGGGCCCGGTAGGGCGTGTCCTGGGGGCCACCTAGGCCCTCTCTTTCGGATCACGTCGGACCGGTGGGCGTCGTTGGAGTGCGTGCATCGGCGGTGCGGAGGAGGGAGTCCATGCGGAGCATCGGCGACCGACGACAAGCCGGCGAGGTGCGTGCTCCGGCGGCGACCGCCTGGCGTGATCCGAAAGAGAGGGCCTAGGCGCAGTGCGCCGGTTCCGAGTCGTCGGCCGCGTCGGCCGCGCCGCCCGCTTGGACCGCGCTGCCCGCGTGCCCTCGGAAGCGGTCCATCTCGCGCCACTCGGGGCGCAGCCCGGCCAGGGTCGTGGTCGCGAAGTAGAGGGCTCCGCCGGCGATCAGGCCGGGTATCAGCCCGACCGTCGCGACCGCCGCACCGGCGACCAGTCCACCGAGCGGGATGCCGGCCCAGGAGAGGGAGTCGCCGAGGGCGTGGACGCGGCCCAGCAGGTGGCGGGGCACCCGTTCGAAGAGGACCGCGCCGAGGATCGGGTTGAGGAAGCCGGCGCCGAAGCCGCCGATCGCGAAGACCGTGAGCACCAGCCACATCGGCGCGTCGAGGGCCAGCACCAGGAAGCGCGGCGCGCCGCACAGCAGGAAGCCGACGAAGAACACCGTCCGGCGGGGCAGTCGGGAGGCGACGGCCGCCGCTATCAGGCTGCCGACGACCGCGGTGGCGCCCATGACGGCCGTGGCCAGGCCGATCGCGGCCGGACCGTTACCGGACTCGCGCGCCCAGACCGGGACGAGGACAGTGGTGAACCCGGCGTCGATCAGGTTGGTGATGCCGATCATCACGATCACGGTGAGCAGCAGCGGCTCCGAGCGCAGGAAGGTGAAGCCCTCGCGGAACATCCGCCAGTAGCCCGCGGGCTGCTCCTCCGCCGAGGGTTCGGCTGCCACGGCGGGCACCGCCGGGCGCCCCATGCCGCGCGGGAGCGCGACCGCGATGATCAGCGACCCGAGCGCGAAGGTGGCCGCGTTGACCGCCAGCCCGGCCAGCGGCCCGATCAGGGCGACCAGCCCGCCGCCGACCGCCGGACCGATGGTGGAGGCCAGCCGCTCGGTGACCCCCGACAGTCCGGTGGCGCGCTCCATCGGCACCCGGGCGCGGTCGGCCGCCTCCGGGACCATGACGGACTTGGCCAGGTCCCCCGGGCCGCGCATCGCCCCGATCACCGCGACCATCACCAGCAGCGCCCAGAACGGGAGCAGCCCCCGGGCGTGCAGCAGCGGAACCAACCCGGCCGTGACGGCGCTGACCGCGTCCGTCGTCCAGGACACCACGCGCGGCCCGAGCCGGTCCACCAACGGCCCGGTCAGTGCCTTGACCGCCACGTACGGCGCCATTTCGGCGAAGGCGACCAGGCCCGTCATGGTGGCGCTGCCGGTGGTGGCCAGGACGAACCAGGGCAGGGCGATGGCCGAGACGCGCGTGCCGGTCACGGAGACGACCGTGGCGGCCAGCACCCCGGCCAGCGGGCGGAAGCTGCGCCCGGGCGCGTCGACGGCGGCGGCACCGGTGCCGGTGGTGGTGGTGGTGGTCATGCGGTTTCCCCCTCGGTCGTGGTGGTGCTCGTGTCCGGCAGGACGTGGACGATCACGGAGACCTGCTCGGTGCCCTCCGGGACCGGCTCGCCGTGGTCGATCTGCCGGTAGCGCCGGACCACCTCGAACAGCTCGCCGGAGAGCCGCTCCGCCTCGGCGGGGGTGAGCTGGAGGACCCGGTCGCTGAGGTCCGTCACCCGGCGCCACTCGCGCGGCATGGTCTCGAAGGCGTCCAGCGCGCGCTGGGCGGTCAGGGTGTGCGCGGCCAGGACGGACCGCAGGAAGCCGGCGGCCGTGTCGAGGTCGTCGTCCGCCATGTCGTCCACCGTCCAGACGGTCAGCGGGTGGGCCGAACGCCACCAGCGCTCGCGGGCGTTGCCGCGCTCCTCGTCCTCCTCGACGAAGCCCGCGGCGGCGAGCTGGCGCAGGTGGTAGCTGGTGGCTCCGGAGTTCAGCCCCAGCTGTGCGGCGAGCCTCGTCGCCGTCGACGGGCCGTGCTTGCGCAGGAGTCCGACCAACTGCATGCGCACGGGGTGCGCCATCGCCCGCATGTTCTTGGCGGTGATGGCGATGTGCGGGTCGTCGCTGTGCTTCCAGCCGCGCTCTTCGGTCATGGCAGGAGACTAGAACCGCAAAGACTTCTTTGCAAAGGGTTTTTTGCGAAGAAGTCTTCGCGATTGCTCGACGCGCAGCAGGCCGCGCCTCCGGGACCCCGCCGGTCGGCGGGTGCCCGACCGGCCGCTCGGCGGGGGCCTCGGGGCGGACCGCGGCCCGGAGCGGGATTGTCACCCGGCCGGGCGAGGCGCAGGCTGGCAGGAAGGGCCCGGTAGTCGGCCCGTCCCGGTCGGCCGCGGATTCGATGTCGGCCGCCGGGGAGCACGAGGGGCAGGGCGATGGCACGCGGGAGGCTCTGGAGCTACGTCGCGTCGGGGGCCCGGGCGCTCGGCGCGTTCGGCGGCGCCGTGGGCGCGTTCGGCGGCGCGGGCGGCACCGGCCACCGGAGCGGGTCCGGGCGCGCGGGCGCGCCGGCGACCACCGAGGCCGAGGAGGGCCTCGGCCCGTACTCACCGGGCGTGATGGCCGCGCCCAGGCCGCTCTCCCGCACCGAGCTGGAGCGGCTGCGCTGGACCGGCCGGCAGGACGGCTGCGAGCCGACGGCCCGGCACGTCCAGGTGGCCGACCTGGTCCGCCGGGTGGTGCGCGGCGGTGGCCGGGCGGCGGCCGTCACGGTCCGGGTGGCGCCGGGGCTGCCGGTGGTGGCCGGGGACGCCCGCCGGCTGGAGACCGCCGTCGCCGGGCTGGTCGACCAGGCGATCCGGCGCAGCCCGCCGGGCGGCCGGGTGCTGGTCCGGGCCGACGTGGCGGGTGGCACGTCCGCACCGCGGGCGTCCGGACGGGCGGCGGCGACCCGCGGCCGGGTGGAGATCCGGGTCTGCGACCGGGGCTCCTCCGAGCCGAGCGGGGCGCGCGAACGGCTGACCGCCGGTGTCCGGACGGACGGCGTGGTGGGGCCCGCCCTGCACAGCCTGGTCGACGCCGCCGGTGGCCGGCTCGCGGTGGAGCCCACCCCCGGCGGCGGGCTGACCGTCGTCCTGCTGCTGACCGTCGCGTACGACTGACGGAGTACCGCGGCGTCCGGGGCCGGACCGGGGCGCGCACCCGGCGGATTCGGCCCACGAAACCTAGACTTGCCCCATGCCCCGGCTCAACGACCAGGTCAGGGAGCTGCTCCAGGAGTACGCCGACCTGATCAACATCACCGGCGGGGACGCCTTCCGGGCCCGCGCCTACGAGAAGGCCGCCCGGGCGGTCGGCGGCCACCCCGGGGACCTGGCCGGACTGGACGTCAAGGGTCTGCAGCAGATCCCCGGCGTCGGGAAGTCCACGGCCGAGAAGATCGCCGAGTACCTCGCCACCGGGACCGTCCCCGCGCTGGAGGCGCTGCGCGCCGAGATCCCGTCCGGCGTACGGGAGATGATGGCCGTCCCCAGTGTCGGGCCCAAGCGCGCCCTGGCCCTCTACCGCGACCTCGGGATCTCCTCGGTGGACGAACTCGCCGCGGCCGCCCGCGCGGAGCGGCTCGCCGACCTGCCCGGCTTCGGCGAGCGCAGCGGCGAGAAGATCCTGCACGGCATCGAGCTGATGCGGCAGTCCGGCGGCCGCACGCTGCTGGACACCGCCACCGAGCTGGCCGAGCAGCTCGTCGCCGTGCTCTCCGCCGTCCCCGGCTGCACCCGCTGCGCGTACGCGGGCTCGCTGCGCCGGATGCGCGAGACGGTGGGCGACATCGACGTGCTCGCGACCGCCGAGGACTCCGCCCCGCTGATGGCCGCGCTCACCGGCCTCCCCTCCGTCGCCGAAGTGATCGGCAGCGGGAGCACCAAGACCTCGATCCGTACCACCCAGGGCGTACAGGTGGATCTGCGGGTCCTCCCGGAGGAGGACTGGGGAGCGGCACTGGTCTACTTCACCGGCTCGAAGGCGCACAACATCAAGCTGCGCACGATGGCCGTCCGGGCCGGGCTGAAGCTCTCCGAGTACGGGCTGTTCGAGGTGGACGGCGGCGCCAAGGTGGTCTCGGAGACCGAGGACGAGGTGTACGCGGCCCTCAGACTGCCGTGGATCCCGCCGCCGCTGCGCGAGGACCGGGGCGAGATCGAGGCCGCGCTGGACGGCGGACTCCCGGACCTCGTCCAGGAGTCCGACCTGCGCGGCGACCTGCACACCCACACCGACCTGACCGACGGGCTGGCCACCCTGGAGGAGATGATCGACACCGCGGCCGCCCGCGGCTACTCCTACTTCGCCGTCACCGACCACGCCCCGGACCTGGTGATGCAGCGGATGACGGACGAGAAGATGCTCGCCCAGCGCGAGCAGCTGCGCCGACTCGCCGGCCGGCACAGGAAGTTGCGCCTGCTGCACGGCACCGAGCTGAACATCGGCCCGGACGGCGGGGTGGACTGGCCGCCCGCGTTCCTGGCCGGCTTCGACGTCTGCGTGGCCTCCGTGCACTCGCACTTCACCCTGGACCGGGCCGCCCAGACCCGCCGGCTGATCCGCGCCTGCGAAAACCCGTACGTGCACGTCATCGGGCATCTCACCACCCGCCGGATCGGCCGGCGCGGGCCGATCGACGTCGACCTGGACGCGGTGTTCGAGGCCGCCGCGCGCACCGGCACCGCGATCGAGATCAACAGCTCCCCGCAGCGGCTCGACCTGCGCGACGAGGACGTCCTGCGGGCCCGGCGGCACGGCGTGCGCTTCGCGATCGACAGCGACGCCCACGCCACCGGCCAGCTCGGCTACCCGCGCTACGGCATCGGCACGGCGCAGCGCGGCTGGCTCACCGCCGAGGACGTGGTCAACACCTGGACCTGGCAGAAGCTGAAGCACTTCCTCCGCAAGGACGCGGTGCCCGGGTAGCCCCGAACGTCACTCCCCGCCGCAGGAGGCCCCGGGCGAGGCCAGCACCCGGGCCGCGCTGCGGTGCCCGAGCCCGGCCGCGCGCCCGAGGTCCCCGGTGTCCAGGAAGCCGGCCAGGAACCCCGCCGCGAAGGCGTCCCCGGCCCCGGTGAGGTCGCGCACCTCGGCCACCGGCGGCACCGGCACCATGACCAGCGGCTCACCGGGCACGTCGACGGCGGTCGCCTCGGCACCCGCCTTGGTGACCACCGTGGTGGCCGCCAGCCGGGCGCGCTCCGGCCCGGGCAGACCGCCGACCAGCAGCCCGAGGAACTCCGACTCGGAGCGGTTGGCGAACACGAAGGTCGGCGCCGACTCGGCCAGCAGACAGAGGAAGCGCTCCCGTCCGAACCGCTCCAGCATGCCGGTCGAGGAGGCGTCCACCGAGGTGGTGCCGCCCGCCCTCCGGACCCGGGCGAGCGCGTCCACCGCCGTGCTGCCGACCGGCTCTCCGTCGAAGGAGTAGGCCGGCACGTGCAGGTGGGTCAGTCCGGTCAGCCACTCGTCCGGGACCCGCTCCAGCAGGGTGGCGGCGCCCCGGTCGGGCAGCATGGTCCGCTCGCCGTCCTGGTCGATCAGCACCACGACGCTGCCCGTCCGGCCGCGCCGGGAGACCCGCACGTCGACGCCGTGTCCGGCCAGTTCGGCGACCACGCCGTCCCCGACCGCGTCCTCGCCGACGCAGCCGAGGAAGCGGGCGGGGTGCTGCCCGGCGGCGAAGCGGGCGACGTTGGCCGCGCTGCCGCCGCGCCGCCGGAAGATCCGGGCGCCGGAGTCGGTGCCGTGCCGCAGCGGGCCGTCGGCCCAGACCACGATGTCCTCGACGAGGTCGCCGAGCACCCCCAGCACGGCTCAGGCCCCGGTGTCGGCGACGGCGGCCGAAGCGGCGTCACCGGCTGGGGCTACACCAGCTGCGGCGTCACCGGCTGCGGTTTCAACAGCCGCTCCCACACCCGCGCCCGCACCGTCCGCAGCGGCGTCACCCGCCCCCGCGGCCAGCGCGGTCGCGATCTCCCCGCCGAGCCGGACGTTGCCCCGGTACACCTCGACGTTGACCTCCAGGCTGCGCCCGCCGGTGTCCCGCTGGATGAAGTCGAGGAGGAACGGCGTGGAGGCGTTGCCGGTGACGCCCCGGCGCTCGGCCTCCGCCCAGGCGCGGGCGAGGATGCCGTCCAGCTCCTCGGGCGGCAGCTGCTTGGCCGGGTCGACCGGGTTGGCGATCAGGACGGCCTGCGGCAGTTCGAGCCGGTCCCGGGACTCGATGATCCGGGCGGCCTGCTCGGGCGACTCCACGCTGAAGTTGATCTCGTGGCCGGAGTCGGTGACGTAGAAGCCGGGGTACTTGCGGGTGCGGTAGCCGATGACCGGGATGTTGTAGGTCTCGAAGCGCTCCAGGGTGGCCCTGATGTCGAGGATGGACTTCACGCCGGCGCTGATCACGGTGACCGGGGTGGCGGCCAGGGTGGTCATGTCGGCCGACTCGTCGAAGCTCTCCGAGGCGCCGAAGTGCACGCCGCCGAGGCCGCCGGTGGAGAAGACCCGGATGCCCGCGCGGTGGGCGAGGAAGGCGGTGGCGGCGACGGTGGTGCCGCCGTGCCGGCCGAGCGCGGCGACCACCGGGAGGTCGCGCAGGCTCACCTTGTCCAGGCCGTCGACGGCGGACAGTTCGGTGATCTGCCCGGTGCTCAGCCCGACCGTGGGCACCCCGGCGTGCACCCCGATCGTGGCCGGGACGACGCCCGCCGCCCGCAGCTGTCGCTCGGCCTCCAGCGCGACGGCCAGGTTGCGCGGCCGCGGCAGTCCGTGGGTGAAGATGGTCGACTCCAGGGCGACCACCGGCCGGCCTTCGGCGAGGGCCCGGGCGACCTCCTCGGAGACCTGGACGGCGGGGGCGGTGGGGCGAAGTCCGGTCATGATGCGAACTCTCTGTGAGGCTGCCACTGCGGTGGGGCAACGTGCTGCCCAGCGTATGGACGGCTCGCATCGGAATCCAGAATGAGTCCTGAGGTTTCCGATAGTCCCGCGCCTATTGGTTCGTCTACCCTGACAACCATGGGTCTCACCTTGCGTCAGCTCCAGGTCTTCCTGACCGTCGCCGAGACGCTGCACTTCGGGCGGGCCGCCGAGCGGCTGCACATCTCGCAGCCGACGGTGAGCCAGGAGGTCGCCCGGCTGGAGCGGACCGTCGGCGTCGAGCTGTTCGACCGCAGCCGCCGCTCGGTGGCGCTCACGGAGGCCGGCGAGGTGATGGCCACCGAGAGCGCCCGACTGCTGCGGCAGGCCGAGACGCTGCTGACCCGGGTACGGCTGCACGAGGAGTCCCGGCTGGGCACCGCCCGGATCGTCGCCTCGCCGAGCGTGGTGAACCGGCTGCTGCCCGCCGTGGTCAGCCAGGCCGAGCAGGAGCTTCCGGCGCTCGACACCACCGAACTCGCCGTGGACACCGGGCAGGTCTCCGCCACCCTGGCCGCCGAGCTGGCCGACATCGGGCTCGGACGCTTCCTCGACGAGGTGACCGGCTACCGGCTGGAGCGGATCGCCGACGAGCCGGTCCTGGTGGCGCTCGGCCGGGACCATCCGCTGGCCCGCCGGAGCAGCCTTGGCCTGGCCGAACTGCGCGACCTGCCACTGCTGTTGTGGCCGCGCGAGCAGCACCCCCGCTACTACGACCACGTGCTCGGCCTCTGCGCGGACCACGGCGTGGACCCGCCGGTGCTGGTCAGCCCGCCGCGGATCGTCGGCTCCCGGCTCTACCTGCTCGCCCGCAACCGCGCCTTCTCGCTGGTGCCCGGCTCGATGACCGGCCACCTCACCGAGGACGTGGCCACCGTACGGCTGGAGGGGCGGGCCACCCTACCGCTGGAGATGCAGTGGCGGACGGACGACCGGCGGCCCCGGCTGGCCTCGCTGCGGGACCTGATCCGGCAGGAGGCCGCGGAGCTGGAGGACGCCTGACCCGCCCCGTCGCGCGGCCCGGGTCCGGGTCCGGGTCCGGGTCCGGGTCCAACCGACGGAATCCTTGACGCTGGCATGCCACCACCGGAAGGATTCCCGGATCATCCGACCGGCCCGCGGCACCCGCCCGCGGGCCGCCGAACCCCGGGAACCCGCCTTGCCCCTGCGCCCGTTGCTCCGCCGCGCCGCCGGTCTGATCGGCGCCGCCGTCCTCACCCTGGCCGGCACCCTCACCGCCGCCGGTCCGGCCCACGCCGACTTCGGCACCGACTATCACGACCCGGTCACCGCCACCAAGCCGCTCACCCGCCCCGACACCCGCTCCTGCACCGTCGAGGCGATGCACGAACGCGAGTTCCGCAACGGGTACGGCAACCCGCCGGACACCCCGTACACCACCACCCTCACCCCGCCCGCCGACTGCGCCGGCCCCTGGTCCGCGGTGGTCCTGGACCTCCACGGACAGGTCGCCGGACGGCAGTTCGACCGGATCTTCAGCGTCCGCGTCGGCGGCGTCCAGGTGCTGCTCTCCTCCACCCCCGAGCCGTCCAAGGACGGCATCGCCTGGAACGTCGAGCACGACGTCACCCGCTACGCCCCGCTCTTCACCGGCGGCCCGCAGGAGTTCTCCTTCGACCTCGCCAACGTCACCGACGCCACCTACACCGGCGTCTTCACGATCAGCGCCAGCCTGACCTTCTACACCGCCGACGCCCACTGGCCGGCCGCCCGCGCCGCCGACCGGCTGCTCACCACCGGACCGTTCGGGCTCACCAGCACCTCCCCCGCCGCCGGCCGCGACCTCACCTTCCCGCAGAACCTCGAACGCCTCACCGCCGAGGTCTACGCCCGGGGCGGCGGCGCCTGCGAGGAGTTCGCGTACGCCTCCGCCCCGGACGCCTTCGCCGCCGCCAACCCGGGCACCGGCATCTGCGGCAAGGGCCCGTTCCGCGAGCTGCGGCTGACCGTGGACGGCCGGGTGGCCGGCGCGGTCTGGCCCTACCCGGTGATCTACACCGGCGGCTGGGACCCACTGCTCTGGCGGCCCGTGCCCGGCATCTTCGCCTTCGACCTGCCCGCCTACCGGCTCGACCTCACCCCGTACGTCGGGCTGCTGCTGGACGGCCGGCCGCACGCCGTGGGCGTCACCCTGAACACCGCCGAGGCGCAGAGCAACGACATCTGGACCGGCCAGGTCAACCTCTTCGCCGAGACCGACCACGGCGCCGCCCGCACCACCGGACAGCTCACCGACCACCGGGTCGCCCCGGAGGCCACCGTCGCGACCGACCTCGCCGACCACGGCGGCGGCAGCGGCGACTGGACGGTCACCGCCGCCCGGAACGACCTCGCCCGGGGCTGGGTGCAGACCTCGCACGGCCGGATCACCACCGAGGTCCGCGACGAACTCGCCTTCCGCTCCACCCAGCGACTGCGCGACGCCGGCAACGACGTGACGCTGCACAACGGCACCGACCTCACCCGCACCACCGCCACCTGGGGCGGCGGCCCGCACCGCACCACCACCGTCCACGAGGGCGAACCGCTGGACGTCAGCTACCGGGTGAGCCGCGACGCGGCCGGCAACACCGACCAGACCACCGCCATGGACCTCGGCTACCACCGCGACACCACCGCGGCGACCGGCGGCCACGTCACCGAGCGCTCCACCGTCGACCACACCCTGCGCCCCACCGCCACGCGGCACGACGGGGACCGCACCGTCCGGACCGGCAGCAGCGCCGAGGAGTACCGGAGCACCGGGCCCGAGGGGCCGTACCGTCGGACGCTGAGCTTCGTGGACGGCTGGCCGCGGCCCTGACGGCCGGCCTTCGCCGGCACGTCGACGCCCGAGTTGCGAAATTGGTCGGATTCATACCGTTCACCCCTGGTGCACGGCCCGTAGGAGGCGCATGATGGGAGGTGGACCTGCGAGGTAGCTGAAGGAAGTTCGACCGCAGGAGGCAGTGGCGACGGATCGAGACGGATCAGGGTCTGCCGCTGGGACTACCTCGGTCGACGATCGAACTACCGGCCGGAGGACGTGACGTCCGGAGGCCACCCCCACCTCGTAGGTTCCGCGCGTCCACGGAGCATCCCCTCGGCCCGTGGACGCGCACCTTTTCCCGCGCGCCGCGCCTCCCGCGTCCTCTCCCCGCGCCGCGGCTACCGCTCGCCCGCCCAGCCCATCTCCCAGGCGTGCACCGCGATCCCGACCCGGTTCGCCACCCCGAGCTTGCGCTGGATGCTGGCGACGTGGGTCTTCACCGTTCCCGGCGAGATGAACAGTTCCCCGGCGATGTCCGCGTTGGTGCGGCCCGCGGCGACGTGCCCGGCGATCTCCACCTCCCGCTCGGTCAGCGGCACCACCGGCGCCGCCCGCCGGCGCTCCGGGCGGCGCGGCTGCGTCACGTGCCGCAGCAGCCGGACCGTGACCGACGGGCTGATCAGGCTCTCCCCGTCCGCCGCCGCCCGTACCGCCTCGGCCAGCAGGGACGGGCCGGAGCGCTTCAGCAGGAAGCCGGACGCCCCGTGCTGCAGGGCCGGGTACACGTACTCGTCCAGGTCGAAGGTGGTCAGCACCACCACCCGCACCGGCTCCGCCACGTCCGGCCCGGCCAGCCGCCGGGTCAGCTCCAGTCCGTCCATCCGTGGCATCCGGATGTCCACCAGCGCGACGTCCGGCCGCAGTTCGGCCGCCAGCTCCAGCGCGGACAGCCCGTCCGCCGCCTCGCCCACCACCTCGATGTCCGGCTGGGCCGTCAGGATCCGCCGGACACTGCGCCGGACGGCCTCCTGGTCGTCGGCGATCAGGGTGCGGATCACCCGCCGGCCCCCACCGTTCGCACTCGTCACGCCCAGCAGTGTGGCGCACGGGTGGCGGACGGGAAAGTTCACGCGGTGGAACCGGCCCGGTTCACCTTCGTCCGGTGAGCTGGCCGCCATGAACGATTCCAGTGGACGTCCCTCCGTCAGCAGGCGCGGGCTCCTGGCCGGCGCTACCGGCGTCGGCCTCGGCGGTGCCGTGTCCCTCGCCGGCGTCCAGGCCACCCCCGCCGCCGCCTCCCCGGTGCTCTGGCAGCGCCCGGACCGCTCCGGCGCGCCCCGCGTGGCCGGCCTGCACCTCCAGTTCGGCTCGGACGCCTCGCGCGAGGTGGTGGTCTCCTGGCACACCACCAGGTCCGTCGGCAACCCGCGTGTGATGTACGGGACTTCTAACAACGGCTTCGGCCGGACGGTCCAGGCCTCGACCCGCACCTACCGGGACGCCGCCTCCGGCACCGAGGTCCAGGTGCACCACGCCCGGCTGACCGGCCTGCACGCCGACACGGACTACGTCTACGCCGCCCTCCACGACGGCACCACCCCCGAGCTCGGCACCGTCCGCACCGCCCCGCGCGGCCGGTCCGCCTTCACCTTCACCAGCTTCGGCGACCAGGGCACCCCCACCCTCGGCAGGAAGACCGCCAACGGCTACGTGAACGACAACCTCGGCAGCCCCGCCGCCGGCGACACCACCGCCGGGGTCGAGCGGATCGCCCCGCTGTTCCACCTGCTCAACGGCGACCTGTGCTACGCGAACATCGCCACCGACCGGGTCCGCACCTGGTCCGACTGGTTCGAGAACAACAGCCGCTCGGCCCGCCACCGCCCCTGGATGCCCGCGGCCGGCAACCACGAGAACGAGAAGGGCAACGGCCCGATCGGCTACGGCGCCTACCAGGCGTACTTCGAGCTGCCGGACGCCCGCTCCGACGCGGAGACCCACGGCCTGTGGTACTCGTTCACGGCCGGCTCGGTACGCGTGATCAGCCTCAACAACGACGACGTGGCCTACCAGGACGGTGGCAACAGCTACGTCCACGGCTACTCCGGCGGCGCCCAGCAGCGCTGGCTGGAACGGGAGTTGATCGCGGCCAACGCGGACCCGGGGATCGACTGGATCGTGGTCTGCATGCACCAGGTGGTGATCTCCACCGCCGACCGGTTCAACGGCGCCGACCTCGGCGTCCGCGAGGCCTGGGTGCCGCTGTTCGACAAGTACGGCGTGGACCTGGTGGTCTGCGGCCACGAGCACCACTACGAGCGCTCGCACCCGATCCGCGGCCAGCAGCCGACCGACACCCGCACGCCGATCCCGGTCTCCACCGGCACCGAGACCATCGACACCACCAAGGGCACCGTCCACATGGTCATCGGCGGCGGCGGCACCTCCGCCCCGTCCAACCAGCTCTTCTTCAGCCCCGCCAAGGCGCGGGTGATCACCGGCGTCGGCGCCGTCGACCCGGCCACCGGCAAGCGCCCGCCGGTGTACGTGATCGAGGACGCCCCCTGGTCCGCCTTCCGGGACGCCGACAACCCGTACGGCTTCGCCTCCTTCGACGTCGACCCGGGCGGCCGCAACGGGCAGACCACCATCGGCGTCACCTACTACTCCGTCAGCGGCCCGTACGGGGACCTCATCCCGGTCGACCGCTTCACCCTGACCCGCCCGCGCGGCACCCGCGGCGGCGGCCGGGGTCACTAGGTCAGGGTCACAAGGTCGGGGTCACTGGGGCGGGGCCACCGGGCGTACTCGGCGGCAGGCCGTCGGGCCGGCGGAGCCGTCCACGCCCGTACGCCCCACCCGGTAGCCCCTCCGCCGCTCAGCCCCTCAGCCCCTCAGCCCCTCAGCCCCTCAGCCGCGCACGCACGCACACGGCGCACGGACACGGCGCCGACTCGATCGGGTCGGCGCCGCTGGGCGCGCCTCAGCGCCCCGGCAGGGAGCAGCCGACCCGCCAGCCCGCGGGCGTGCTCGGGCCGGCGGTCAGCGAGCCCCCATGGGCGGCGGCCCGGGCGGTGAGTCCGGCCAGGCCGGTGCCACCGGCGCCCGGGCGGCGGCGCAGCAGCGGCTTGCGGGCGGGGCCACCGTCGTCGGTGACGGCCAGCTCGACGGCGCCGCGCTCACCGGGGGCCACCCGGACGGTGACCTCGGTGGCCTGCGGGGCGTGCCGGCGGATATTGGTCAGCGCCTCCAGGACCACGGCGTACGCGGTCGCCTCGGCCTCGGCGGAGAGCCGGCGCTCGGTGCCGGGCGCCAGCTCGACGGTGGCGCGCAGGGCGCCGGTGGTGCCGAAGCGGGCGACCAGCTCGGGGAGGTCGGCCAGGCCCAGCCGACGCGTGGTCGCTCCGCCCGCCCGGTCCTCCCGGTCCGACCTGTCGGAGCTGTCGCTCTTGCCGTCCCGGGCCTCCCGGCCGCTCGGCTCGCGCAGGGCGCCGACCATCTCGTCCATCGAGTCCAGTGCCCGCAGCCCGGCCTCCTCCAGGCGGCGCAGCAGCGCGGTCGTCTCCTCCGGTTCCTGGCCCGGGAGTTGGCCGGCCTGGGCCTCCAGCACGATGCCGGTGATCTCGTGGGCGACGAAGTCGTGCAGTCCCCGGGCCACCTCCAGCCGCTGTTCGCGCCGCGCCCGGGCCACCGCCCGCTCCCGGCGGGCGTCCAGGACGCGCAGGTAGAGGGCCGCCCCCGCGACACCGAGCAGTGGCAGCAGCGAGAGCAGCACCCCGACCACCGGCCCGGCCGCACCGCCCTGCGGCGTCCGCAGGGCGAACCGCAGCGGCAGCAGCACCGCCGCCAGCCCCACCAGCCCGCCGACCGGACCGGCCGACCGGTCGGGCAGTCGCCGGACGGCCCGGAAGAGCAGTCCGAGCAGGGCGAGCCACTCGAACGGCAGCCAGAGCGCGGGCAGCCGGTACGGCCCCGGGTAGACCGCGTCGACCAGCAGCGAGGCCCCGGCCACCGCGCCGGCGGCCGCACCGAGCGTGATCCGACCGGCGGGCCAGGGCAGCAGCGCCGCCACCGCGGCGAGCACCGCCGTCAGGGCGAGCAGCGCGGCCGCTCCCCGGGCGTCCGGCTGCGCCAGCAGGACGGGCGCCAGCAGGACGAACGCGGAGACGGCGGCGAGCGGCCGACGGATCCGGGCCGGTCGCGGCCGTGCAGGATCGGGGTGAACGAAGGGAGAGTCGGTGGGCACCCGGCCGAGCCTACGGGCAGCTCTCCCGGGGGAGGCGCGGTCCTCCTCGGGAGGGAGCGGTCCGCCGTCAACTCCCCTCCGCAGCGGGAGTTCTGCGCGACCGGGCGGGAGCATGATCGGTGGCATCGGAACACCCGCAGAGGACGCCCGCACCGAACGCCCGCACCGAACGCCCGCACCGGACGCCCGCAAGAGACACCCGAACCGGACGCTCGTGCCGGACACCCGCACGGGAACAGCCACCCGGGAACACCCGCGCCGAAGGAGACCCGAACCGCCATGAACCGCCGCCTCGCCACCGCCGCGCTCTCGCTCCTCCTGCTGACCGCGACCGCCGCCACCGCCGCACCGGCCGCCGTCGCGGAACCGACCCCCACCGCACCGGTCACCGCCCCGGAACCGGCCGCCCCGGCAGGCGACTTCGGGCCGGTCGGCGTACGCGGCACCGGCAACACCGTCCTCACCGCCGGGTTCCAGGGCTTCGAGGGCGACCCGGTGCGGATCTCGGTGGACGCCCGCGCCACCACCAACACCGATCCGCGCGGCACCACGGGCCACTTCCACGTCCGTCACGTGCACACCGACGGCCGGCTGGTCGCCGACTTCGAGGGCGACATCACCTGTCTGGCCGTCGGCGGCCGGGAGGCGATCGCCACCGGGGTGGTCACCAAGGGCGAGGCGCCGTGGTTCCCGGGCCTGGAGCTGATCGGCCAGAAGGTCTCGCTCTCGGTGGAGGACGACGGGCGGCGCGGGGACCGGATGGGCTGGGTCTGGGGCGCGCTCGGCCAGCCGGTGTCGGACTGCCAGGGCACGGTACCGTTCATCCGCACGACCGGTGGTGACTTCTCCGTGCGCAGCTGACACCCGGCCGACCGGGCCGACAGGACCGGTCGGGGCCTCCCAGGCCTTTCAGGATCGGTCGGAGCCTCCCGGGCCGACCGGGCGACGACCGGGGCTGCGCACCGCCACCCGAGCACCCGCAGACCTGGAGGCCCCGTTGTCCCTCGACCGCCCGACCGCTCCGCCACCGGCCGGCGCGGTGTTCAACGACCTGACAGGGGAGGGCCGTTGAACACCGCGCCCGACCGGCATTCGCCCGACTACACCCGGCTCGCCGCCGTCGGGCCGTACTTCGCACTGGACACCTCGCCGGCCGGCCGGCCGCCGGAGGGCTTCCGGCCGCTGACCGAGCTGTACGGCACCGGACCGGACGCGCCGTTGGCGGCGCGGCTGCGGGTGGTGGCGCAGCGGCTCGGCACCGGGGAGCCCCGGGTCGCCGCCTCGATCCTGCACCTGGGGCTGGCCGCCCGTTTCTGGTCGGTGGGGCTGGGTTCGGCGGTCCTGCTGGGGACGGTCCCGACCTTGGAACACGCCTGGGTGCGGATCCCGGACCAGGGCCCGCTCGACCTGTGGGCACCACCGGAGCCCGCCCGTCCGGACGCCGGATCGCTCGCCGACCAGCTCCAAGAGGCGGTCCTGCTGGGACAGTTGACGCCACTGGCGGAGGCCGTCCGGGCCGCCGCCCCGCTCTCCCGCCGTCTGCTGCTCGGCAACGCCGCCTCCGCACTGGCCGGGACGCTGCGGGTGCTGGACGCCCACGCGCCGGACGCCGCACGGGCGTTGGCCGCGGAGCTGCTGGACCGTCCGCCGCTGGCCGGGTCGGGCATCCTGCGCGCCGGGCCGGGTGGCACGGCGTTCCGGCGGAACAGCTGCTGCCTCTACTACCGGGTGGGTCCGGGTGCCGGGCTCTGCGGGGACTGCTGCTTCAGCACGCCGCCCGGCCGCGGGTAGCCCGGCCGCAGGGAGCGGAACGAGTAATACCTTCACAAATGAAGGTCATACAGATCTCCGGCCGCCGTCAGCCGCGCACCACCGCCCAGTCCACCGCCGCGGACGGCACCCCGGCCCGCCCGGCCGCCGGATCCGCGAGCAGTCCGCGCGCCAGCGAACCCACCGGCAGGGCCGGGGTGGTGGCGGCCAGCACCCTGCCCTCGCCGTCGAGCAGCGCCGCGTCGCCGGACAGCGCCCGCAGCGGAGGCACCAGCAGCCGCTCCAGCGCGGCCAGCGGGACGTCCCCGGCCACCACCCCGACGAACCCCGCGCCCGGGACGACCACCGGCCGGGCGCAGCACAGCACGTACCGGTCGGCACAGAGCAGGTCGACCTGCGGCCCGGCCACCGCGGCCCGCCCCTCGTCCCGGGGCCGGGCGAACCAGGGCAGCACCCGGTAGTCGTAGAACTCGGCGTCCGCCGGGTCGAGCGCGAGCCGCAACCGCCGCTCCCCCGCCCCGCGCGCACCGCGGTACCACCACTCCACGTGCAGGTCGGCGTCGGCGAGCACGCCGGGTGCCACGACCGTGCCGCAGCCGAACCAGCGCGAGCCGGGCCGCGCCAGCAGCTCGCTCACCACCCCGTGCACCACGGCGAGTTCGGCCGCGGCGGGCCGGCGCCCCTCGGCGGCCGCCCGGGCCCAGCAGCCCGCCGCGGCCGCCCGCAGGCCGTCCAGTTCGGCGAGCACCGCGTCGACGGCGGCGGCGATCTGCCGGGCGCACCGCTCGACGGCGGCGGAGTCACCGGCGGCAGAGTCACCGGCGGCGGAGTCACCGGCAACCGGCGCACCGGCGGATCGGGCCACGGGCAGGGTGGTGCTGAACGCGCTGGTCATGACGGCTCCGGCGGCGAGGGAGGGATCCGGGAACGGTGGCGCGGCCCCGGCTCAGCCGTCGTCCGCCAACTCCAGGTGCCGCCGGACCAGATGGTGCACGCAGGCCACGGCGTGCGTCTCGGCGGCGGCCCGGGCGCCGGCCGCGTCGCCGGCCAGCACGGCGACCAGGATCTCCCGGTGCTGCTCGGCGAAGCGCTCCTGGTCCGGCCCGTGCGGGGCGGGCAGCCAGAGCAGCGGGCCCAGTTCGGCCTGGAGCCGGACGGCGAGCTGGGTGAGCCGCACCGACTGGGCGGCGACGGCGAGTTCGATGTGGAAGCGGGCGTCGGCGCGGCGCTGCTCGGCGGGCCCGGCGGCGTCGCGCAGGTCGTGCACCAGTCGGGTGAGCCGGGGGCCGAGGTCGGCCGGGGCGCGCTCGGCGGCGAGCCGGGCGGCGGTGCCGAAGACGGCCAGCTCCTCGTCGCCGAGGTCGCGCAGGTCGACGGTGGCGAGGTCGCGCAGCCGGGCGAGCTGGAGGTGTTCGGAGCCCTCGGCGGGGGTGCGGACGAAGCTGCCGCCGTTGCGGCCGCGCCGGGTCTCGATCAGTCCGGCCTCGCGGAGCAGGGCGAGGGCCTCGCGGACGGTGCCGTTGGCGACGCCGAGCTGGTCGGCCAGGTCGATCTCGCTGGGCAGCTGGTCCCCGTCGGCGACCAGTCCGAGGGCGATCGCCTCGGTGATCCGGCGGGCCACCGCGTCGGCGCGGCCGAGGTCGGCGAGCGGCGCGAGGACGGCACTGAGCAGCGGGGTCGCACTGCCGATGGTCGTCACTCCGTTCCCCTCCCTGATCGCCGTCGCCGGATCCTCGCCGGATCGCCGCCCGACCACTGCCCGATCACTGCCCGATCACTGCCCGATCACTGCCCGACCGGATGTTTCCCGCAGGGTACCTCCAGGTCCGACGCGCACTCTTGCCCGTAGAAACTCAATCTCGTATGTTTTCCCGCAACCTCGGCCCGAGCCGCACCCCGCAGTGCTCCCCCACGCATCACGACACGTTCCCAGGAGCAGGTCATGACCGATGCCAGTGCACGTGCCACCGTCCACTCCCCCGACCCGGACGCCGAACGGCTGGCCGCCCTCGGCTACACCTCCGAGTTCAAGCGGGACATGAGCCTCTGGGCGAACTTCTCGCTCGGCTTCACCTATCTCTCCCCAGTCGTTGGCGTGTACACACTCTTCGCCACCTCACTTCAGACCGCCGGGCCGCCGATGGTCTGGAGCTTCCTGATCGCGGGCGTCGGCCAGCTGCTGGTGGCCCTGGTGTTCAGCGAGGTGGTCGCCCAGTTCCCGGTGGCCGGCGGGGTGTACCCGTGGGCGCGCCGACTCTGGGGCCGCACCTGGGGCTGGCTGACCGGCTGGACCTACCTGCTGGCACTGATGTCCACCATCGCGGCCGTCTCCTACGGCGCCGGCCCGTACGTGGCCGCCCTGCTGGGCGTCGAGCCGAGCACCGCGACGACCGTCTGGTGCGCACTGGGCCTGCTGGCGCTCGCCACCGTGATCAACCTCGGCGGCACCCGGGTGCTGTCGGCGGCGGCCGTGTTCGGCTTCGCCGCCGAGTTGCTCGGCGCCCTGGCGGTCGGCGCCTGGCTGCTGCTGACGCACCGCTACCACGGCCTCGGCGTGGTCCTCGACCGCTTCGGCGCGGGCGGCGACGGCGACTACGCCGACGCCTTCCTGGCCGCCGGGCTGATCGCGGTCTTCCTGTTCTTCGGCTTCGAGGCCTGCGGCGACGTCGCCGAGGAGGTACCGGACCCGGGTCGACAGATCCCCAAGTCGATGCGGCGCACCATCTATGTGGGCGGCGCTGCGGCGATCGGGGTCAGCCTGGCCCTGGTGATGTCGATCCAGGACATCGGCGCGGTGGTCTCCGGCGACGACAAGGATCCGGTCGCCAAGGTGCTGCACGACGCCTTCGGCGCGGTAGGCGCCCGGGTGGTGATCGGCGTGGTCCTGATCTCCTTCCTGTCCTGCGTGCTCAGCCTCCAGGCGGCGGCGAGCCGGCTCGCCTACTCCTTCGCCCGGGACCGGATGATCGTGGGCAGCCGGCTGCTGGCCACCGTCTCGGACCGGCTGCGGGTGCCGCCGTACGCGCTGCTGCTCGCCGCGGCGCTGCCCGGTGTGATCATCGTGGGTGCCTCGGCGCTCTCCGAGGGTGCCCTCACGAAGATCATCTCCTTCTCCAGCATCGGCATCTACCTGGCCTTCCAGATGGTGGTGCTGGCCGCCCTGCGGGCCCGGCTGCGCGGCTGGCGCCCGAGCGGGGACTTCCGGCTCGGCCGCTGGGGTCTGGCGGTGAACATCGGCGCGCTGGTCTACGGCCTCGCCGCGATCGTCAACATCTGCTGGGGCCGCACCCCGGACGCCGCCTGGTACGACAACTACCTCGTGCTGCTCTCGGCGGTGGTCGTGCTCGCGGCCGGCGGGCTCTACCTCCTGCTCGCCCGCCCGCACCTGCGCGGCGACGCCCCCTCGGGCGACGCGACGGCCGCGCCCGGGGCCACCTCCGCCGAACCGGCCCGGGGGCGGGCATGACCGGGCTCCCGCTGGACGGCGTCCTGGTCGCCGACTTCGGCCGGGTGCTCGCCGCGCCCTACCTGACCATGCTGCTGGCCGACCTCGGCGCCGACGTGATCAAGGTCGAGCAGCCCGGCACCGGTGACGACACCCGTGCCTGGGGCCCGCCGCACGCCCAGGGCGAGGCCACCTACTTCCTCTCCGTCAACCGCAACAAGCGCTCCCTCACCCTCGACCTGCGCGAACCGGCCGACCATGCCCGCGCCGTCGAACTCGTCCGCCGCGCCGACGTGCTGGTGGAGAACTTCCGCCCCGGCACGATGGCCCGCCACGGCCTCGGCCCGGACCGCGCCCAGGCCCTCAACCCGCGGCTCGTCTACTGCTCGATCACCGGCTTCGGCCCCGGCAAGGGCGCCGAACTGCCCGGCTACGACCTGCTGGTGCAGGCCGTCGGCGGTCTGATGTCGGTGACCGGCCCGGCCCCCGGCGAACCGGTGAAGACCGGCGTCGCGCTGGTGGACGTGCTGACCGGGCTGCACGCGGCGGTCGGCGTGCTGGCCGCACTGCGCGAGCGCGAGACCACCGGCCGGGGCCAGCTGGTGGAGCTGAACCTGCTCTCCACGCTGCTCTCCGGCCTGGTCAACCAGTCCGCCGGCTACACCCTGGCCGGCGCGGTGCCGGGCATCCTCGGCAACCGCCACCCGTCCATCGCCCCCTACGAGGTGTTCACCGCCGCCGACCGCCCGCTGGTCGTCGCGGTCGGCAACGACCGGCAGTTCGCCGCGCTCTGCCGGGGCGTGGGCGCCCCCGAGCTGGCCGCCGACCCCCGCTTCGCCACCAACTCCGACCGGGTCGCGCACGTCACCGTGCTGGCCCGCGAGCTCACCGCCCGGCTCGAACGCCGCACCGCCGCCGAGTGGTTCGCGGTGCTCACCCCGCTGGGCGTGCCCTGCGGCCCGGTCAACGACCTGGCCGAGGCCTTCGACCTCGCCGACTCGCTCGGCCTGCGGCCCCGGGCGCCGCTGCCCGGCCCGGACGGCCGCCCGCTGGACCTGGTCGCCAACCCGATCGGCCTCTCCCGCACCCCGCCCCGCTACCAGCTGCCCCCGCCCCGGCTCGGCGAGCACACCGCCGAACTCACCGCCTGGCTGGACACCCCGCACGACCGGCCGCCGCACGGCGGGTCTCCCTACGAGCAGCCTCCGAACGAGCAGTCTCCGCACGACCGGCCGCCGCACAACCCTCCCCCGAACGACCAGGACTTCGAGGACCGCCCATGAGCACCGCGCACGGCACCGGCACCGCCATGTCCGACCCGCTCGACCTGATCGACTTCGCCACCCTCCTCACCGAGGAGGAGCGCGAGATCCAGGCCACCGTCGCCCGGTTCCTCGCCGACCGGGTCCGCCCGCACCTGCCGGAGTGGTTCGACAACGCCCACTTCGCCCGCGAACTCGCCCCCGAACTCGGCGCGTTGGGCCTGCTCGGCATGCACCTGGAGGGCTACGGCTGCGCCGGCACCAACGCCGTCTCCTACGGCCTGGCCTGCCTCGAACTGGAGGCGGCCGACTCCGGCCTGCGCAGCTTCGTCTCGGTCCAGGGCTCGCTCTCGATGTACTCGATCCACCGGTGGGGCTCGGAGGAGCAGAAGCAGGAGTGGCTGCCCGGGCTCGCCGCCGGCACCGCGATCGGCTGCTTCGGCCTCACCGAGCCGGACTTCGGCAGTAACCCGGCCGGAATGCGCACCCGCGCGGTGCGCGACGGCTCGGACTGGATCCTCGACGGCACCAAGACGTGGATCACCAACGGCGGCATCGCGGACGTCGCCACCGTCTGGGCGAACACCGAGGACGGCGTGCGCGGCTTCCTGGTGCCGCGCGGCACGCCCGGCTTCATCACCCGCGACATCGGGCGGAAGCTGTCGCTGCGCGCCTCGGTCACCTCCGAACTGCACCTGGACGGCGTCCGACTGCCCAACGAAGCCCGACTGCCGGGCGCGAAGGGGCTGCGCGGCCCGCTGTCCTGCCTGAACGAGGCGCGGTTCGGCATCCTGTTCGGCGCGGTCGGCGCGGGCCGGGACTCGCTCCAGGCGGCGCTGCGGTACGCGGACTCGCGGGTCCAGTTCGACCGGCCGATCAGCGGTTTCCAGCTGACCCAGCGCAAGTTCGCCGACATGGCGCTCGCGCTCGGCAACTCCGCGCTGCTGGCCGTCCACCTCGGCCGGCTCAAGGACGGCGGGCGGCTGCGTCCCGAGCAGGTCAGCGCCGGCAAGCTCAACAACGTGCGGGAGGCGCTGGCGATCGCCCGCGAGTGCCGCACGGTCCTCGGGGCCAACGGCATCTCGCTGGAGTACTCGCCGATCCGGCACGCCAACAACCTGGAGTCGGTGCTGACCTACGAGGGCACCAGCGAGATCCACACGCTGGTGGTCGGCCGGGCGCTCACCGGGCAGGCGGCCTACCACTAGCGTTCCCCGCCCCGGGACGCGCCGAGGCCCGCGTCCGGCTTGTCCAGAGCCGGGCGCGGGCCGCCCCGTTCCCACCCGGTGCCGATGCCCGTGGCGCCGGGTGGAGTCCCTCCGGGGAGTCCGGTCAGACCGCGACCGTCTCCTCCATCTCCTCCTCGGCCTCCTCGGCTTCCTCGGCCTCCTGCGGCGCCTCCACCGGACGGCGCCCTCGCCCCTCGTACATGGCCGCGGCCACCAGGGCGGCCCCGCCGAGCAGCAGCCAGACGAGCAGGGTCACGACGTGCCCGCCGAGGCCCGCGCCGCCGTCGAAGTACATGATGCTGCGCGCTCCCTCCAGGAAGCCCGCGCCCGTCCAGAAGCCGTGCAGGCCACCGAAGAACCCGTTCTGCAGTTCGGGCCGGTAGATGCCGCCGGAGGAGGTGAAGTTCAGCATCACGAACAGCACCATCAGGGCCAGCGTGGTCCACTTCTTCAGGAAGCTGTGCAGGCCGATGCCGATCAGCACGATGCCCGCCGAGTAGAGCCAGCCGAGCGCCCAGATCGCCGCGTAATCGTGGTCGACCACGTGGAAGACCGGCCCGGCGGTGACGATCCCGATCACGCTGACCACCAGCGAGACGGCCACTCCGACCAGCGCCCGGATCTTCACGCTCAGCCCCGCGCCGGCCGCGCCGATCGCCGCGACGCTGGCGTAGGAGCCGATGCTCAGCGCGACCAGCAGGAAGAACAGGCCCTGTCCGGTCGGGTCGCCCTTGGCCGGGGTGGTCAGGTCGGTCACGTGCAGCGGCACGCCCTGCCTGTCGGTGACGTTGGTGAACACCGCGGTGGCGGCCACCACGGAGGTGTCCGAGTTGCCCTTGGCGACGATCAGTTCGGGGCTCTTGGCGTCCGGGACGAAGGCGCCCACCAGGTCCCGGTCGCGCAGCTGCTGCTCGGCGGCGGCCCGGTCGTCCACGGTGCGGACGTCGAGCGCGTCCCCGGCCTTGCCCTGGATCGCCTGCGCCAGGCCCTGCACCTGCGGCGTGGTGCCGACCACGGCCACCTTGAGGTGGTGCGGCTCGGGCTGGTGGAAGGCGCCCTGGTAGGCGAGCGCCATGCCCAGGCACATCAGCAGCGGGGTGATCAGGTGGGTGGCCAGGTGCTTGAGCGAGTGCCCCAGGGTGGGCGCTGCGGCGGGGTTCCGGGGTGTGCTCATGGCGTTCGTACCGTCCTCCGGTGGTGTCTCTCGGTGACGAGAAGGTGGGAAATGCAACCAATGCAGGTGGTAAATGCAACCATCTATCGATGTAGCTTACAACTATCCGACATCATTCGGAAGCCTGACCGCCGACCGGCCGCCGACCGCGGACCGACCGACCGGCGACCGACCGGCGACGGGCCACCGACCGACCGGCGGCCAGGCCCTGCCCGGGGCGACCGTCAGCCCAGCTCGAACACCCCGTACGAGAACCCGTCCGCCCGCAGCTCCCCGTCCACCAGCCGCACGCCCTGCACCTCCAGCGGCCGGACGCCCCGCGCCCACCGGTCACCCTCCGGCAGGCCCGGCAGCCGTACCGACGCCGGCTCCCGGCCCGGGTTGACCGCCACCAGGTACCGCCCGGCCCGGGTGTACACCAGCGGGTAGCCGGCGTGGCGGACCTCCAGCCCGCCGGCCGCGCCCAGCCCCGGGTGCGCCCGGCGCAGTGCGATCAGCCGCCGCACGGTGTGCAGCAGCGAGGTCGGGTCGGCGCGCTGGGAGAGCACGTCCGGGCGGTGCGGGTCCGGGTCCACCGGCAGGTACAGCCGCTCGGGCGGGGCACTGGAGAAGCCCGCAGTCGGGCCGGGCGTCCACTGCATCGGGGTCCGCGAGCCGGCCCGGTTGAACCGCGGGCCGAGCACGCTGCCCTCGGTGTCGGGCAGGCCCGGCAGGTAGCGCATACCGATCTCGTCGCCGTAGTAGACGGCCGGGAGGGTGGGCCAGGTGAGCAGGAAGGCGAAGGCCGGGGCGAGTTGCTCCGCGCCGCGCGGGCCTGTGGCCAGGCGGGAGAAGTCGTGGTTGGCGGTGGGCAGCACGATGTGCCCGCCGCCCTCGGTGAGTTCGGCCGCCGAGCGCCAGGCGTCCAGGAAGGGCTGCGGGGTGCCGCGGCCCTCGGCCTCGAAGTAGCAGGCCTCCTGGTGCCAGAACCCCTCGACCGTCCCGCCGTTGTTGTTCCAGAGCGAGCGCAGCGGCAGCCCGTGGTCCTCCCCGCCGAAGTGCAGGAAGAAGTCCGCGTGGAAGCCCGCCGCGACGGCGGCGGCCGGGTCGCCCCACTCGGCGAGCAGAGCGGCCTCGGGGTGGCCGCGGTCCAGCCAGTCGCGCAGCTCGGTCCAGAGCTTGGCGGTCTCCGCCTTGCCCGGGTCGTCCTTGACCAGCGAGTACGCCATGTCCACCCGGAAGCCGGACACCCCGAGGCCGAGCCAGTGCGTCATGATCGCGCGCAGCGCCGCCCGGTTGGCGCGCGGGCCGTCCGCGTCCACCGCCTGCCGCCAGGGCTCCTCCGAACTGCTGCGCGCGTAGCCGAAGTTGAGCGCCGGCTGACAGTCGAAGAAGTTCGGCCGGTACCAGCCGGGGCGGCTGCCGGGCGAGGCCACGAAGCCGTCCACCGGGCGGTCGGACCAGATGTAGCGGTGGTCGGACGGGTCCTCGGCGGAGGCCAGGAACCAGGGGTGGCGGTCGGAGGTGTGCCCGGCCACCAGGTCCAGCAGGACCCGGATCCCCCTGCGGCGGGCGGCCTCGACCAGGGCCACCAGGTCATCGGTGCCGCCGTAGCGCGGGGCGGGGGCGAGGTAGTCGGTGACGTCGTACCCGGCGTCGCGGAACGGCGAGGCGAAGCAGGGGTTGAGCCAGACGGTGTCGATGCCGAGCCAGGCGAGGTGGTCCAGGTGCCCGGCGATGCCGGCGAAGTCGCCGATGCCGTCGCCGTCGGAGTCGGCGAAGCTCTGCGGGTAGATCTGGTACAGCACGGCGTCGGCGAGCCAGTCGGGGCCGGGGCGGGTCGAGGTCATGGGTGGTTCCTCCTGCCGGGGTCCGGGGGCCCGGGGCTGGCCGGGCGGGGCTGAGCCGGGGCGGGCTCGGCCGGGGCCGAGCCGGGTGCCCCCGATTCTCGTCCAATCCCGGCCGTCCCGACAGCCCGCCTCGCCCCGTCACCGCCTTCGCCACGGGGCCCGCACCCGCGCTGCCTTCTTCACGGGGCCCGCACCCGCACTGCGTTCTTCACGGGACCCGCGGCGACGGCGCCCCTACGAGGCCGCCGCCGCGCAGGCCGCCGTGAACGCCCGGGCCCGCCGGGTGATCTCCGCCCAGTCCCCCGCCGCGACCACATCCGGCGGCACCACGTCCGTCCCCGCGCAGACCGCGAGCGCGCCGTGCGCCAGAAACTCGGCGGCGTTGCCCGCGTTCACCCCGCCGGAGGCCACCAGCGGCACGTCGGGGTAGGGGCCGCGCAGGTCCTTGAAGTAGCCGGGGCCGAACGCCCGGGCCGGGAAGATCTTGACGGCGGCGGCGCCGAGGTCCACCGCGTGCGCGACCTCGGTCGGGGTGAGCGCCCCGAGCACCACCGGCACTCCGGCGGCGGCCGCCGCCTCGGCGACCTCGGGCCGGCAGCCGGGGGTGACCAGGAAGGCCGCCCCCGCCTCGACCCCGCGCCGGGCCTGCTCCGCGGTCAGCACCGTCCCGAGGCCGACCCGCCAGCCGGCCTTCGAGGCCTTCAGCAGAAGGTCCGTCACATTCGGTGTGGTGCAGGTGAATTCGGTGAGGTTGATGCCTCCCTCGGCGAGGGCGGCGCAGAGCGCGGCGGCGTCCGGGATCCAGGGTGCGCGGACCACCGCGATCACCGGGTCGTCGCGCAGGAAGGAGCAGCCGGTAGCGGCGGCGGAACCGGTCGCGGAAAGATCGGCGGTCGCGCACGGATCGGTCGCAAACGGACCGGTCGCAAACGGACCCGTCGCGGACGGACCGGCCGGAGCCGGGAGATCGGTCGGGGCGGAGAGCTCGGTCATATGGCCAGGGTTCCTCGATCGGTGCGGCGCAGGGCGCGCCCGGGCCGGGCGCCGGTGGTGCGACCCTGCCGGACGACGGCGGTGCCGTTGACGTACACGTACTCGATGCCCTCGGCGGGCAGCCGGGGGCGCTCGAAGGTGGCGGCGTCCCGGACCTTCCCGGGGTCGAGGAGCACCAGGTCGGCGTGGTGGCCGGGGGCGATCCGGCCGCGCCGGTCCAGCCCCAGCCGGGCGGCCGGGCGGCCGGTCATCCGGGCGATCGTCTCCTCCAGCGTCAGCACACCCAACTCCCGGCTGTAGTGGCCGAGGTAACGGGGGAAGGTGCCCCAGGCCCGCGGGTGCGGCCGGGCCCCGACCAGCAGTCCGTCGCTGCCGACGGTGTGCGCGGGGTGGCGCATGATGGCCCGGACGTTCTCCTCGTGCCCGACGTGCTGGAGGATCGTGGTGGACAGTTCGTCCCGGCGCAGCAGGTCCAGGAACACCTCGGTGCCGGTCCGTTCCTCCTCCTCGGCCAGTTCGGCGACGGTGCGGCCGACCGCGCCGTCGAGCGCGGCCGAGCGGACGCCGGAGATCTGGATCGTCGTCCAGTCGGTGACCACGCCGTGGCAGCCGTCGCTGCCCTTCTCCTCCACCTCGTACCGGATCCTCGCGCACTGCGCGGGGTCGGCGAGCCGCGCCAGCGTCGCGGCCGGGCCGCCCTCGGTGGCCCAACTCGGCAGCAGCGCGGCCAGGGTGGTGGATCCGGGCAGGTAGGGGTAGCTGTCCAGGGTGAGGTCGACGCCGTCGGCGAGCGCCCGGTCGAGAAGCTCCAGCAGCTCGCCGGCCCGGCCCCGGTTGACCCCGAAGTTCATCGTGGCGTGGGTCAGGTGCAGCGCGCAGCCGCTCCGCCGGGCGATCTCCACCATCTCCGCGTAGCCCTCCAACGCCCCGGCGCCGTACGAGCGTTGGTGCGGGGCGTGGAAGCCGCCGTAGGCCGCGACGACGGTGCACAGCTCGATCAGCTCGGCGGTGTCGGCGTACATCCCGGGGGTGTAGCTGAGGCCGCTGGACATGCCGACCGCGCCGTCCAGCAGGCTCTTCGCCAGCACCTGCCGCATCCGGTCGAGTTCGCCCGGGGTGGGCGGACGGTCGGCCCAGCCCATGGCGAGCATCCGCAGCGTTCCGTGCGGGACGAGGTAGCAGGCGTTGACGGCCGTACCGGTGCGGTCGATCCGGTCCAGGTAGCCGGCGACGTCCCGCCAGTCCCATTCGAAGCCGTCCGGATCGCCGTTCCAGCCAGCTATCTGGCGGCGCAGCGCGGGCAGCGTGACGTCGTCCACCGGGGCGTAGGACAGGCCGTCCTGGCCGAGGACCTCGCAGGTGACGCCCTGGGTGACCTTGGCCGGGTGCTCGGGTTCGAGCAGCAGGGCGAGGTCGGAGTGGGCGTGCATGTCGATGAAGCCGGGGGCCAGCACCAGGCCGTCGGCGTCCACCCGGTCGGGCGCGTCGAGGCCCTCGCCGATCTCGGTGATCAGACCGTCGGCGATCCGGACGTCGGCCCGGTAGCGCTCCGCGCCGGTGCCGTCCACCACGGTGGCGCCCCGGAAGACCGTCGCGCCGCCGCCGTCCCGCCCACGCCCGGAGGCCGTTCTCTCCCCGGGCATCAGAAGAACGTCCTGACCAGGCCGGTGACCTTCGGCTCGGCCGCGTCCGCGGAGTCCAGCACCGGGATCGCCGTCCACTTGTCGAAGGCCGTGCACGGGTGCGAGACGCCCAGCCGCAGCACCGCGCCGATCGGCGCGAGGTCGCCCGCGTCGCGCAGGAAGGCGTGCTGGTCGTTGAGCGCGGTGATCCGCGCCGCCGTTCCGGTCAACTCCGCACCGCCGCGCACTCGTTGCGGCTCGGGCAGGCCCTCGTCGAAGGGCAGGTCGCGCTTGCCGGCGTCCAGCAGCGCGAGCTGCGGCTCGGGCCGGGACACCACCCGGGCCCAGCCGTGCAGCGCGCCGCGGAACGGCGTCCGCCCACCGTCCCGGGCGAGCGGCGAGATGCCGCGGTAGAAGCCGTCGTCGTGGGCGATGTACGCGCCCGAGCGCAGCACCGTGAACGCCTCCGGCAGGTCCGCCAGCTCCTCGACCACCAGGTCGAAGTAGGCGCTGCCGCCGGCCGAGACCACCGGCCGGGTGCCGTCCGGGTAGGCGCTCGCCAACCGGCCGTGCAGGTCGCCCAGCTCCCGCAGGTAGCGGCGGACGGCGGCCAGCCCCTCCGCCGAGGCGTCGTGCGCGATCGCGCCCTCGTACCCGCCGACGCCCGCCAGGCGCAGGGTGGGGGCGCGCAGCACGGCGGCGGCGACCTCGACGGCGGCGTCCACGCCGCGGGCGCCGGTCCGTCCGCCGGGGCCGCCGAGCTCGACCAGCACCTCGACCGGCCGCTCGGCGCCGGCGGCGCGCAGCGCCTCGTCCATCAGCCGGACGCTCTCGGTGGAGTCGACCCAGGCCAGGAAGGCGAAGTCCGGGTCGGCGGTGAGTTCGTCGGCGAGCCAGGCGAGGCCGGCCGGGTCGAGCAGGGTGTTGGCGAGCAGGATGCGCTGCACCCCGAAGGCCCGGGCGACCCGCACCTGGGGCAGGTTGGCGAGGGTGATGCCGTGGCTGCCGGCGTCGAGCTGCGCCTGCCAGAGGGCGGGCGCCATGGTGGTCTTGCCGTGCGGGGCGAGCGCGACGCCCGCCTTGGAGCACCAGTCGGCCATGGTGCGGACGTTGTGGTCGACGGCGGCGCCGTCGAGGGTGAGCATCGGGGTGCCGAGCGAGGAGAGGGTGGGGCCGGTGGCGAGCCATTCCCGGGTGCTGCGGCCCCACGACTGCGGTGGAGCGGCTTTGAACCGCCAGTCGAGCGGTTCGTCGGCCAGGGCGGCCACCGCGCCACGGGCGATGCCCGGTCCGGTGACACTGCTTGCGAAGGTCTGCTCCACCGTGTTCCTCCATCCGCACAGGTTGCAACATGTGCAACGAGGGTTGCATATGCTGGCAACACGGTTCTAGCATCGGCGCCGGATCAAGGTCAACGGACCCGACTCCCGGTCAACGGGGTCGGCTCGCGTGAGCGCTCTCGGACGAGGCGGCACTCACACGCTCACACGCAGCGGAGTCGACCCGGTGGGCCCGCTCTCGACGGAACGGCCGCAGACGAGGAGCCCCGCACATGCCGCGACAGGACACCCAGGGCCCGACCCGCCCCGGCCCTCCCCCGACGGCCGTGTGCGTGGGCGAGTCGATGGCCGTCCTGCTGCCGGACCGCCCGGGCCCGCTGGAGTCGGTGGAGAGCTTCCGGCTCTCGGTCGGCGGAGCGGAGTCCAACGTGGCGGGCGCGCTGGCCGCCCACGGCGTGCCGACCGCCTGGATCAGCCGGGTCGGCGACGACGGCTTCGGCCGCCGGCTGCTCGCCGAGGTGGCCGCCCGCGGCGTGGACGTCTCGGCGGTCGCGGTCGACCCGCACCGCCCGACCGGCCTCTACCTCAAGGAGGTCGGCGGAAGCACCGGCGACCACCACGACCTCGGGCCCGGCCGCAGCCGGCTGCACTACCACCGGCGCGGCTCCGCGGCCGCCGCGCTCTCCCCCGACCTGCTCGCCGACCCGGCCGCCGCCGCCCTGCTGGCCGGCGCCCGGCTGCTCCACCTGTCCGGGATCACCGCCGCGCTCTCCGACGACTGCCTCGCCCTGCTGCGCGCCCTGCTCGCCGACCGCCGCCCGCGCCGCCTGGTCAGCTTCGACCTCAACTGGCGCCCCTCGCTCTGGCGCGAGCGCGACCCGGCCGTGCTGCCGCCGCTGCTGGACGCCGCCGACCTGCTGCTGCTCGGCGCCGACGAGGCCGAGGCCGCCTTCGGCACCGGCGACCCGGCCGCCCTGCGCCGCCGCTTCCCCGCCCCGGCCACCCTCGTGGTCAAGGACGCCGCCCGCCAGGTGACCGCCCTGGAACGGGACGGCACGGCGGTCACCGAGCCGGCCCTCGCGGTCGAGGTGGTCGAGGCGACCGGCGCGGGCGACGCCTTCGCGGCCGGCTACCTGGCCGGCACCGTCCGGGGCCTGGACCAGCGGCGCCGGCTGCGGCTCGGCCACCTGAGCGCCGCCTGCGCGCTGACCGCCCACGGCGACCAGGCCGAGCTGCCGGACGCCGCCGTGGTGGCCGCGCTGCTCGACGCCTCGCCTGCCCAGTGGGCCGCCACCCGGGTCACCGCGGAGGGCATCACCGGCCCGACCCTGCCCGCCGACGGCGCGCGTCCCGCGGACCGCACACCGTCCGCCGGACCGCCACCGTCCGCCGACCGGGCCCGGGCACAATGAGCGGGAACCCCGGCCCTCGAAGCGGAGCACGATGAGTCAGACCGTCACCCGCGCCCTGCGCATCCTCGCCGAGCTCGGCGAGGGCGAGCGTTCCCTCGACCAGCTCGCCGAGGTGCTCGGCGTCCACAAGACGACCGTCCTCCGACTGCTCCAGAGTCTCGAAGAGGAACGATTCGTCTATCGCGACGCGAGCTACCGCTACCACCTGGGCGCCGGCCTCTTCGCACTCTCCGGCCTGGCCCTGGAGCAGCGCGGCGTGCGCCGGATCGCCGCCCCGCACCTGGCCGAGCTGAACGCCGCCACCGGCCAGACCGTGCACCTGGCCGCCTACGAGGGCGGCGAAGTGGTCTACATCGACAAGTTCGACTCCCGCCACCCGGTGCGGATGTACTCCCGGATCGGCCTGCGCGCCGCCCTGCACAGCGCCGCCGTCTCCAAGGTGCTGCTCGCCGACCTGCCGCTGCCCGAGCGGCGCCGGGTGGTGGCCGGGATCGACTTCACCCCGCACACCGCGCGCACCCTGACCACCCCCGAGGCGCTGCTCGCCGAGCTGGAGAAGGTCGCCGCCCAGGGCTGGGCGCAGGACCACGCCGAGCACGAGGCCTTCATCAACTGCGTGGCCGCGCCCGTCCGGGACGCCAGCGGCCGGGTGGTGGCCGCCGCCTCGATCTCCGTCCCGGACGTCGTCCTGCCGTACGAGCAGGTGCTGGACCTGCTCCCGCAGCTGCTCGCCACCACCCGCGCCGTCTCGGCCGACTGCGGCCGCCCCGACCACAACTGACGAACCGTCGACACAGTTAAGGAATCCGAATCCCATGACCTCCGAGCACCTCCGGAACGGCGAGAAGACCGAGATCCGCACCGACGGCGCCCCCGCTCCCGCCTGGATGTTCTCCCAGGGCGTCCGCAAGGGTCCGATCCTCCAGGTCTCCGGCCAGGGCCCGCAGGACCCCGCCACCGGCGAGTACCTGCACCACGGCGACGTGAAGGCGCAGACCCGCCGCACCCTGGAGAACGTCAAGGCCATCGTCGAGGCCGGCGGCGCCACCGTCGAGGATGTGGTGATGTTCCGCGTCTACCTGACCAAGCGCGCCGACTTCCCGCTGATGAACGAGGTCTACGCCGAGTTCATCGACGAGAACGTCAAGCCCGGCGGCGTGAAGCCGTGCCGCACCACCATCTTCGTCGAGCTGCCGCAGGAGCCGATGCTGGTCGAGATCGACGCCCAGGCCGTCATCGGCTGACGCACCGCCGCACCGCCGCACCGAGGGGCCCGGACGCCGCAGTCGCGTCCGGGCCCCTCGCCCGTCCGGCGGCCTGCTTGCCACACCCCCACCCGCACATTAGGTTAGGCTCACCTAACTAACTGGAGGTCCGTCCATGAGCCTGCCCACCGGCGACACCGAGGTCCCCGAGCCCACCACCGCCGAACGGATCCACAGCCTGCTCGGCACGACCTCCTCGCTCACCGTCCGCGCCCTCGGCGAGCACCACCACCTGAACACCCCGGTCTCCGTGCACGGCTCCCGACTGCGCCTGCGCACCGCCCTGGACGACCCGCTCACCACCGCCGCCATCGGCGCCGCCGACGGTCTCGCCGTCGTCCTCGACGTCACCGACATCGCCCCCGTCGCCGTCCGCGACCGGGTCCGCGCCCGCCTCACCCTGGCCGGCCGGCTCCACCTGGCCCACCTCGCCGACGACGGCCTCGGCGTGCACCTGCGGGTGGACGTCGCCCACGCCGTCCTCGCCACCCCGTACGGCACCGGCGCGATCACCGCCGCCGACCTCGCGCTCGCCGGCCCCGACCCGCTGGCCCGGCACGAGGCCGCGCTGCTCACCCACTTCGCCGACGACCACGCCGAGGCGCTCGACGTCCTCACCCGGCTGCTCGACCCGGCCGTGCTCACCCACGACCCCGAGGTCCGCCCGCTCGCCCTGGACCGCTACGGCCTCGTACTGCGCCTGGACCACCCGCACGGCCACCGCGACGTCCGCCTGGTCTTCCCCGAACCGGCCCGGGACACCGAGGACTTCGGCCACCGGATGCACGCGCTGCTGGCCGCCGCCCAGTACGGCCTGCCGGTCCACCGGCGCTGAACCCGGCGCACCGCGAGCGCCGGCCGGTCACCGCTCGACCGCACCCCCAGCACCACCCGCCCGGTCACCGCTCGACCGCGTCCTCCAGCACCACCCGCCCGATCCGCGCGTACAGCTCGGGCCGCCAACGGCGCACCGCCAGCGCCAGCCCGACCCCGCCCGCGAACACCCCGATCACCAGGTACGGGATCAGCCGAAACAGCAGCGTGTGCGCCGCCGCCCCGGCCGCGGCGTCCTTGTTGAGCACCAGCAGCACCACCACCCCGGCCATCGCCACCCCGCCCACCAGCGGTGCGACCAGCGTCCGGAACCAGTGCGCGGTCTCCGGGTGCCGCCCCCGCACGTGGAAGTACCCGACCACGGCGAAGGAGCAGAGCGTCTGCACGACCAGGATCGCCATCGTCCCGAGCAGCGCCAGCAGCGTGTACAGGTGCGCGTACGGGTCCATCCCGGCCGCCAGGAACCCCGCCACCAGTCCCACCGCGATCACCGACTGCACCACCGAGGCGACGTGCGGCGAACCGTGCCGCGCATGGGTGCGGCCGAGCGCCGGGTGCAGCAGCCCCTCCCGGCCGATCGCGTACAGGTACCGGGCCGCGCACTGGTGGAAGGCCATCGCGCAGGCGAACGAACCGGTGACGACCAACCATTGGAACACCTTCACCGCCCAGGCCCCCAGGTGCGCGCCGAGCGGGTCGAAGAACAGGCCGAGCCCGGCCGCCGCCGCGCCCGAACTCCCCACCCCCCTCAGCGCGTTCAGCGGGTTCACGGCCTCGACCACGATCCCGTCCGGCCCGCCGCCGGAGAACAGCACCGCGAACGAGACCGCCCCCAGCACCCCGATCTCCAGCACCAGCGCGACTCCGAGCACCTTGGCCGTCAGGTGCAGGTCGAACCAGGCCGTCACCCCGATCACCGTCGCCCCGAACAGCGCGTGCCAGCCCCAGCCCAGGTCCACCCCCAGCTGCGAACGGACCAGTCCTCGCAGCGAGTACGCGAAGAAGCCGAGGGCCGAGGCCTCGGTGACGACGTACGCCAGCACCGCGAGCAGCCCCGAGGCCATCCCGACCACCCGGCCCAGCCCGTGCGAGACGTAGCCGTAGAACGCGCCGGCCGCGGTGATGTGCCGGGCCATCGCCACGTAGCCGACCGAGAACACCGTCAGCACCACGGTCGCCACGATGTACGCGGCGGGCGCGCCGGCGCCGTTGCCCTGCCCGACGATGATCGGCAGGTTGCCCGTCATCGCGGTGATCGGGGCCGCGGTGGCGAGTGCCATGAACACCACGCCGACCAGGCCGACCGAGTCCGCCTTCAGCCGGTCGACGCCGCCCGTCCCCGGCCGCTCCCGCCCGGCCCTCTCCCCCGCCACGTCCCCGCTCCGGACCGCCATCCGGCCTCCTCGCCTCCCGGACCCGCCCGACCGCCGGACCGGCCGGACGCTGACCGTCCGACAGCATGGCGCGCCGGAGCGGCCCCGCGAGCGGGCCGACGGCCCGCCGGAGCGGTCGGGTTGACGCCGCGTTCGACCGGTCGAACGGCGCCCCGGAACCGCCGGACGGGCGGGGCACGACCGGGCACGACCGGGCGGGTCCGGAACGGCAGCGGCCGGCCCGGCCGTACGAGGAGGTCCTCGTGCGGCCGGGCCGGCCTGGGCGTGTCCCGCGCCCATGTCCGCCGTGCGGCGATCACCCGGTCGAGCGGTCACCCGACATGACCATCCCGGAGGATCGATTCGCCCCGCAGCAGCGGTGGTTCAGAAACCCTCGGGGCTCAGCGGCCCCGGGTCAGAGCGCGACGCCGTGCGCGCGCAGGTAGGCGACCGGGTTGATGTCCGAGCCGTACTCCGAGCCGTTGCGGATCTCGAAGTGCAGGTGCGGGCCGGTCACGTTGCCGGTGGCGCCGGAGAGGCCGATCTGCTGGCCGACGGTGACGGTCTGACCGATCCTCACGCCGATCGAGGAGAGGTGCGCGTACTCGGCGTAGTGGCCGTCGGCGAGCTTGATCTCGACCTCGTTGCCGTAGGCGCCGCCGTTGCCGGCCTTGACCACGACGCCGTTGGCGACGGCGCGCAGCGGGGTGCCGGTGGAGGCGACGAAGTCCTGGCCGGTGTGGTGGCCGGAGGCCCACATCGAGCCGGCCACGCCGTAGGCGGTGCCGAGCTTCGCGTTGGCCAGCGGGGCGACGAAGCCGGAGGTGGCGGCGGCGACCGGAGTGGCGGTCACGACCGGGGCCGGAGCGGCGACCTGCAGCTGGGTCTGGAGCTGGGCGGAGGGCTTGGCGGCCTCGGTCTTCACCTGGACCTGGGCCTGCGGCTTGGCGGCCTGGGTCGCCGGAGCGGCCGGCTGGGCGGGCTTCGCCGGGGCGGCCGGCTTGGCCGGGGCGGCGTCGGCGGCCGGGGCGGCGGCGTGGCCCGACAGCGCGAGCTGCTGGCCCGGGAAGATCAGGTTCGGGTTGGCGCCGACGACCGAGCGGTTCTGCTCGTACAGCGCGTGCCAGCCGCCCTCGACGTTCTTGGCGTCGGCGATCTTGGACAGGGTGTCGCCGCTGACGACGCGGTAGCTCTCCTGCGCGGCCGGGGCGGCCGGGGCAGCGGCCGGCGCGGCCGACTTGGTGTCCGTGGAGGCGGGGGCCTGCGCGGCCGGGGCGGCCGGAACGGCGTGGGCCTGGGCGCTCACCGCGGTGACGAGCGGGAGGGCGAAGGAGACACCGGTGACGGCGGTCGCGATGCCGATACGGGCGGCGCGGGGCAGGGCGATACGACGAGCCTGAGCAGGCATGGAATTTTCCTCTCCGACGCCTGCGAGGTGAGCTGTCGGGTTCGGGCTGGAGTTGCCCGGCCGCATGCGCGGCTTCACCCCTAGCCGGTCCTGGACGCCCGCGCCCTGAGGCGCGAACTCCGGTCCGGCGACTTACCTGTGGGTCCCCCGCTCCTGCCGTACAGAGTTCGTTTCGAACCACCGGGCAGCGGCAGGACTCGGCGTTCCACCCGGGGGATCCGTCCGGACTGGCCGGGCGGTCGCTGAACTAAAACCCATCCGTTCGGGTGAAGCAATGTCGATCTTTGAAAGGGCAACCATCTCCCCCGTTCCGGTGACCCTCCGCAGACCGGACCCCACGGTGCGTACACAACCCATTCACCCCCCGCCACTGATCCACGACCCTGCGCCGAGATCGGCGACGGACCGCAGCCATCCGTTCACGCACCGCCGACCGTCAACACACCCACCGGTGACCCTTGTCACGTGCGCCCCGGCAGCGCAGGATTCGCCCGTGGCCACCTCCGAGGCCGGCACCCTGCGCCTGGGCACCGCGCAGGGTCGCTGGGTACTACTGGCGACCGTGCTCGGCTCCAGCATGGCGATGCTCGACGGCACCGTGGTGAACGTCGCCCTGCCCCGGATCGGCGCCGACCTCGGCGCCTCCCTGGCGTCCCTGCAATGGACCCTGAACGCCTATCTGCTCACCCTGGCGGGCCTGATCCTGCTCGGCGGCGCGCTCGGCGACCGGTACGGGCGGCGCAAGGTCTTCCTGATCGGCGTGGTCTGGTTCGCCATCGCCTCCGCGGCCTGCGCCGCGGCGCCGAACATCCACGTGCTGATCGCCGCCCGCGCCGTCCAGGGCATCGGCGGGGCGCTGCTCACCCCCGGCTCGCTCGCCATGCTCCAGGCCGTCTTCCACCCCGACGACCGCTCGGCCGCGGTCGGGCTCTGGTCCGGCCTCGGCGGGGTGTCCGCCGCGATCGGCCCCTTCCTCGGCGGCTGGCTGGTGGACGGCCCCGGCTGGCGCTGGATCTTCCTGTTGAACCTGCCGCTCGCCGCCGCCGTGATCGCGGTGACCACCCGGTCGGTGCCGGAGACCCGGGACGAGGCCGCCACCGGCCGCTTCGACGTGCTCGGCGCCGTGCTCGCCGCCCTCGCGCTCGGCGCGATCACCTACGCGCTGACCGCGGCCGGCGAGGGCCTGTCCCCGGCGGTCTGGGTCAGCGGGGTGATCGGGGTGGTGCTCGGCGTCGCCTTCGTGGCCGTCGAACGCCGCGCGCCCGAACCGATGCTGCCGCTCGGGCTGTTCTCCTCACGGCTGTTCACCGCGGTGAACCTGGTCACCCTGTGCGTGTACGCGGCGTTCAGCGGCGTCTTCTTCCTGCTGGTGGTGCAGCTCCAGATCGTGTCCGGGTTCTCGCCGCTGGTCTCGGGCTTCGCCCTGGTGCCGATCACCGTGCTGATGCTGGCGCTGTCCGCGCGCGCCGGGCGCCTCGGCAAACGGATCGGCCCGCGCGTCCCGCTGACCGTCGGCCCCCTGCTGTGCGCCGCCGGGGTGCTGCTGATGCTGCGCATCGGCCCCGACGCCTCGTACTGGGTGGACGTGCTGCCCGCCGTCACGGTGATGGGCTGCGGGATGACGCTGCTGGTCGCGCCGCTGACGGCGACCGTGCTGGCCGCCGTCGAGGTCCGGCACGCCGGCATCGCCAGCGGGGTCAACAACGCCGCCGCCCGCGCGGCCGGCCTGCTCGCGGTGGCCGCCCTGCCGGCGCTGGCCGGGCTGAGCGGCGACGCCTACCGGGTGCCCTCCGCGGTCGACTCCGCCTTCCACACCGCGATGCTGATCTGCGCGGGCCTCCTGGTGGCCGGCGGGCTGATCGCCGCCGCGACCGTACGCGGCAATGTGCTCGCCCCCGAGGAGCAGCCGGTGGCCGAGCCGAACTGCGACTGGCCGTGCGGACCGACCGCCCCGCCGCTCGACCCCGGCCACGTCCCCACGACGCGCGAGGGCCCCGCCACCGGTCCGGCGGCAGGGCCCTCGACTCTGAACTGACCGAACGTCAGAGGATGTCGGCCGGCGCGTACTTGGCGGCCTCCGGGTAGGCGGCCGCGACGGCCTCCACCTGGCGGACGACCTCGGCGACCTGGGCACCGGCCGCGCCGGTGAAGGACAGCCGGTCGGCCAGCAGCGCGTCCAGCGCGGCCCGGTCCAGCGGGATCCGCTCGTCGGCGGCCAGCCGGTCCAGCAGCTCGTTCTCCCGGGCGCCCGCGCGCATCGCCAGCGCGGAGGCGACGGCGTGCTCCTTGATGACCTCGTGCCCGGTCTCCCGGCCGACGCCCGCGCGCACCGCGCCCATCAGCACCTTCGTGGTGGCGAGGAACGGCAGGTAGCGGTCCAGCTCGGCCTCGATCACGGCGGGGAAGGCGCCGAACTCGTCGAGGACGGTCAGGAAGGTCTCCAGCAGGCCGTCGAAGGCGAAGAACGCGTCCGGCAGCGCGACCCGGCGCACCACCGAGCAGGAGACGTCGCCCTCGTTCCACTGGTCGCCGGCCAGCTCGCCGGTCATCGAGGCGTAGCCGCGCAGGATGACGGCCAGGCCGTTGACGCGCTCGCAGGAGCGGGTGTTCATCTTGTGCGGCATCGCGGAGGAGCCGACCTGGCCCTCCTTGAAGCCCTCCGTGACCAGCTCGTGGCCGGCCATCAGGCGGATGGTCTTGGCCAGGCTGGACGGCGCGGCGGCCAGCTGGACGAGGGCGGTGAGCACCTCGAAGTCCAGCGAGCGCGGGTAGACCTGGCCGACGCTGGTCAGCACGTTCTCGAAGCCGAGGTGCCCGGCGACCCGGCGCTCCAGCTCGGCCAGCTTGTCGGTGTCGCCGCCGAGCAGGTCCAGCATGTCCTGGGCAGTGCCGACCGGGCCCTTGATCCCGCGCAGCGGGTAGCGGGCGATCAGCTCCTCCAGGCGACGGAAGGCGACCAGCAGCTCGTCGGTGATCGACGCGAACCGCTTGCCCAGGGTGGTGGCCTGCGCGGCCACGTTGTGCGAGCGGCCGGCCATGACCAGCTCGGAGTGCTGGGCGGACAGCTTGGCCAGACGCACCAGGACGGCCACCGTGCGGTCGCGCACGTGCTCCAGGGACTGGCGGATCTGGAGCTGCTCGACGTTCTCGGTCAGGTCCCGGGAAGTCATTCCCTTGTGGATCTGCTCGTGCCCGGCGAGGTCGCTGAACTCCTCGATCCGGGCCTTGACGTCGTGGCGGGTGACCCGCTCACGGGCGGCGATCGAGCCGAGGTCGACCTGGTCGATCACCCGCTCGTAGTCGGCGACGGCGGTGGCCGGCACCTCGACGCCGAGGTCCTGCTGGGCCTTCAGGACGGCGAGCCACAGGTGGCGCTCGAGGACCACCTTGTGCTCGGGGGACCACAGCTGGGCCAGGGTCGCCGAGGCGTACCGGGAGGCCAGGACATTGGGGATCTGGGGCTTCGCGCTCACGCTTCGCAAGAGTAACAGCCGAGGTCACGCCGAACGTCGGCGGCTGGGGTAGGCTGGGTCAATTGAGCGCCTTTCAGATGGCGCACCAAAACCTTCTCACCGCAAGGATACCACACCGATGAGCGAACATCCAGCGGTCGCGGGAAACCCCGGCGACGCCCTCGCCACGGCCCTGCGCACCGAGCAGGCCCGCCTCACCCGGCTCTACTCCCGGCTCGACACGGTGCGCGAACGGGCCCGCCGCACCGCCGACGGCGCCCACGACGGAGCCGCCCCCGGCGGCACCCACCAGGCCCGGCTGGAGCGCGAGGTGCGCGCCCGCGAGGCCGCCCGCCAGGCGGCCCGGCTGGACGCGGTCGAACGCGGCCTGTGCTTCGGCCGCCTCGACGAGCGCGACGGCACCGTCCACTACATCGGCCGCACCGGCCTGACCGACGACGCGTACGAACCGCTGCTGCTCGACTGGCGCACCCCGGCCGCCCGACACTTCTACACCGCGACCCCCGCCCGTCCGGGCCCGGTCGTGCGCCGCCGCCACCTGCACACCCGGGGCCGCACCCTCACCGGGCTGGACGACGAGGCGCTCGACCTCGCCCGGCTGGACGAGTCCGGCCGGCGCGGCCTGGTCGGCGAGGCCGCACTGCTCGCCGCCCTCGGCCGCGAGCGCACCGGCCGGATGGGCACCGCCGTCGCCACCATCCAGGCCGAGCAGGACCGGGTGATCCGCTCCCCGCTGCCCGGCGCCCTGGTGGTCCAGGGCGGCCCGGGCACCGGCAAGACGCTGGCCGCCCTGCACCGCGCCGCCTACCTGCTGTTCACCCACCGCGCCGCACTGGAGCGCCGGGGCGTGCTGGTGATCGGCCCCAACCCCGGCTTCCTGCGGTACATCGACCAGGTGCTGCCCGCCCTCGGCGAGACCGAGGTGGTGCTGCGCACCGTCGGCGAGCTCCTCCCCGGCGTCACCGCCACCCGCACCGACGCGCCCGCCGCCGCCCTGGCCAAGGGCGGCCCCTGGATGGCCGGGGTACTCCGCCGCGCCCTGGCCGCCCACCAGACGGCCCCCGCCGACGGCCTGGACCTCGGCGACGGGCTGCGGGTCTCCGCCCGGGCCTGCGCCGAGGCCCGGGACGCCGCCCGCGGCCTGCGGCTGCCGCACAACCGGGCCCGCGGCTTCTACCTGAGCACCCTGCTCGACGCCCTCGCCATCGCCCAGGCACTCGCCCTCGGCCGCCCGTACGACGACGAGGAGGCCCACTACGCCCCGCGCGAGCTGTGGGAACGGCCGGACGTCCGCGCCGCGCTCGACCCGCTCTGGCCCCGGCTCACCGCCCGGCAACTGATCGAACGGCTGCTCACCGACCGGGAGTTGCTCACCGAAACGGCCCCCGACCAGGTATCCGCCCTGCTCCGCCCGCCCGGGTCGGACTGGACGGTCGAGGACGTCCCGCTGCTCGACGAGGCAGCCGAACTCCTCGGCACGACAAGGGAATCCGCCCCGACCGACACCCCGACCGACGACACCTCGGACGAACTCGCCTTCGCCCAGGGCGTGCTGACCATCACCGGGCAGACCGACGACGCCCTGCTGGACTCCGCCGCCCTCGCCGAGCGCTTCCGTGACAACGGCCCGTACCGCTCCACCGCCGAACGCGCCGCCGCCGACCGCACCTGGGCGTACGGCCACGTCGTCGTGGACGAGGCGCAGGAGCTGTCCGCGATGGCCTGGCGCGCCGTCCTGCGGCGCGTCCCGACCAGCTCGCTCACCATCGTGGGAGACCTCGCCCAGACCGGATCGCCCGCCGGCGCCCGCAGTTGGGCCGACATGCTCGACCCGCACCTGCCCGGCCGCTGGCGCGAGGAACGGCTGACCGTCAACTACCGCACGCCGGAGCCCGTGATGGCCCTCGCCACCGCCGTGCTGCGCACCGCCCTGCCCGACCACCGGCCGCCCGAGTCCATCCGCCCGGGCACCGAGCGGCCCCGCGCCGTCCCCGTCCCGGACGGCGACTTCGCCGCGGCGCTCACCCGGCTGCCCGGCGGCCCGGGCACCCTGGGCGTGATCGCTCCGGACACCCTGGCGGCGGAGCTGGACGCGCTCACCGTCGCGGACGCCAAGGGGCTGGAGTTCGACGCGGTGGTCGTCGTCGAGCCGGCCGGACTCGCCCCGCGCGACCTCTACGTCGCCCTGACCCGGACCACCCGCTCACTCACCCTGCTCCACCACCGGCCGCTGCCACCGGAACTCGTCGGGCTGCTCTGACCGGGACGGCGCGCGGGCGGCGCGGGCGGCGCGGGCGGCGCGGGCGGCGCGTTCTCTTCTGCGCGCGCTACTGCGCGCCGCCCGTACGGCCGGCCAGTACCGGCAGCACCTGCGCGCAGATGGAGTGCAGCGCGATCCGCTGCTCGTCGTCCATCGCCTCGAAGGCCTGGTGGGTCCGGGCCATCTCGCCGCGGATGCGGTTGAGGATCTCCCGGCCCTCGGCCGTGATCACCACGATCTTCACCCGGCGGTCACCGGCCGCCGCCTCGCGGTTGGCCAGACCCAGTGACTCCAGCCGGTCCACGATCCCGGTGACGTTCGACGCGTCACAGCCCAGCCGGCCGGCCAGCGCCCGCATCGGCACCGGCTCCTGCACCGCGCCCAGCGCCTTGGCCTGGGAGGAGGAGAGCCCGTGCCGGGCGGCGGCCGCCGCGAAGTCCTGGAAGTACGCGGCACCGACGGCGGCCAACGCCTCCATCAACTCGGCGTTGGTCGGTACGGTCGTCGTCGCTGTCGAACCCATGGGGCCAGCGTACGGCCAGGTGCTTCAGTATCTCAAGCTTTGACCAGGGCAACCGTCGACGAACCGCCCCGGCCCCCGGTGTCAGAGCACCAACTGGTCGAACAACCGCCGCAGCTCCGCCTCCGGATCCGCGGTCAGCCCGGTGTGCACGGGCCCCGGCTGGACGATCGCACTGCGCGGCGCGGTCAGCCAGCGGAACCGCTGCCCGGGGCTGTCCCCCGCCGCCGGACCGGCCTGCGGCCCGCCGTGGCAGACCGCCTCGATCCCGTGCAGCGCCCGCCGCACGCCCTGGACGTCCGCCACCGGGTCCAGCGCCAGCAGCCGGGCCTGGTCCAGATGGGTACGGGCCGCCAGGTGCGAGCTCTGCCGGCAGTACAGCAGCACCCCGACGTTGACGCACTCGCCGCGCTCGACCCTCGGCACCGCGCGGATCACGGCGTACTCGTAGTCGTGCAGTTCGACGGTGGCCGGCAGCGCGGACAGCGCGGGCTCGGTCATGCGGGCACCTCCGGCAGCCAGTCGCGCGGACCGGCCAGTCGCTCGGTCAGCTGGGCACGGTACGCGGCGCGCACCTCGTCGGGCGAGTCGAAGCCGAACTCGTCCACCAGCCAGACCTCGGGGATCTGCGCCACCGCGCCCTCGATCGCCGCCTCGGCGAGCGGCGCGAGCGCCTTGTCGGCCGCCGCCAGGTCCGGTCGGGCCCCCAGCAGCGCGTGGTCGGAGGCGTCGTACGGACGGCGGACCCAGGAGGCGGCGCCCGGCCAGTTGTGGTGGAAGATCAGGCTCGCGCCGTGGTCGATCAGCCGCAGCCCACCGGTGGCCACCAGCAGGTTGGGGTTGCGCCAGGAGCGGTCGACGTTGCCGATCAGCGCGTCGAACCAGAGCACCTGCCCGGCGAGCTCCGGCTCCACCTCGAAGCAGAGCGGGTCGAAGTTGAGCGCGCCGCTGACGAAGGCCATCCCGAGGTTGGTCCCGCCGCTGGCCCGCATCTGGTCCTGGACCTGGTGGTCCGGCTCGCTGCGCGCGAGCACCGGGTCCAGGTCGATCGTCACCAGCTCCGGCACCGGCAGCCCGAGCCGCCGACCGAGTTCCCCGGCCAGCACCTCCGCGACCAACGCCTTGCGGCCCTGCGCCGCGCCGACCCATTTCAGCGCGTACAGCCGCCGATCGTCGGCCTCGACCAGGCCCGGCATCGAGCCGCCTTCTCGCAGTGGCGTCACGTACCGGATCGCCGTCACCTCGGGTAGCACGGCCGACAGCCTATCGGTGTCGCCGCCCCGCCCGCTCCGCCCCCACCGCCGCGCCGCCGCTCTCCCCCACCCGCCGCGGCGCTTCCCCACCCCCACGGCCCCACCCCGGTGGCAGCCCCCGCTGCTCCGTGCGAGTGTGGCGGACAGTAATTGGGGACCTTCACGGCAAAGGGATGAGCGATGGAACGACCTCGGATCCTGATCGTGGGCGGTGGCTTCGCCGGCCTGGAGTGCGCCCGCCGACTCGAACACAAGCTGTCACCGTCGGAGGCCGAGATCTCGCTGGTCACGCCGTTCAGCTACCAGCTCTACCTCCCCCTCCTCCCCCATGTCGCGGCCGGCGTCCTGACCCCGCAGTCCGTGGCCGTCTCCCTGCGCCGCTCGCTGCGCCGCACCCACATCGTCCCCGGCGGGGCCATCGGCGTGGACCCGGCCTCCAAGGTGTGCGTCGTCCGCAAGATCACCGACGAGGTGGTCGCGCAGAAGTACGACTACCTGGTGCTCTCCCCCGGCAGCGTCACCCGCACCTTCGACATCCCCGGCCTCACCGACTACGCCCGCGGCATGAAGACGCTCGCCGAGGCGGCCTACGTCCGCGACCACGTGATCGCCCAGCTCGACCTCGCCTCCGCCACCCTGGACCAGAGGGAGCGCGAGTCCCGGCTCCAGTTCGTGGTCGTCGGCGGCGGCTACGCGGGCACCGAGACGGCCGCCTGCCTCCAGCGCCTGACCACCGCCGCCGCCCACCGCTACCCGCGCCTGGACGCCCGGCAGATCAAGTGGCACCTGATCGACATCGCCCCGAAGCTGATGCCGGAGCTGGGCGACCCGCTCGGCGAGGCCGCCCTGGAGGTGCTGCGCGAGCGCGGCATCGAGGTGTCGCTGGGCGTCTCGGTGGCCGAGGTCGGCGCCGAGACCGTCAAGTTCACCGACGGCCGGGTGCTCCCCTGCCGCACCCTGATCTGGACCGCCGGCGTGGCCGCGAGCCCGCTGATCGGCACCCTGGACGCCGAGACGGTCCGCGGCCGGCTCGCCGTGACGGCGGAGATGCGGGTGCCGCAGTTCGAGGGCGTGTTCGCGGTCGGCGACGCCGCCGCCGTCCCCGACCTCGCCAAGGGCGACGGCGCGGTCTGCCCGCCGACCGCCCAGCACTCCGCCCGCCAGGGCCGCGCGGTCGCGAACAACGTGATCGCCTCGCTCCACGGCCGCCCCCTGGAGCCTTACTACCACAAGGACTTGGGCCTGGTCGTCGACCTCGGCGGCAAGGACGCGGTCTCCAAGCCGCTCGGCGTGGAGCTGCGCGGGGTGCCCGCCCAGCTGGTGGCGCGCGGCTACCACCTGATGGCGATGCGGACCAACGCGGCCAAGTTCCGGGTGGGCGCCAACTGGCTGCTCAACGCGACCGCCGGCGACGACTTCGTCCGCACCGGCTTCCTCGCCCGCCAGCCCGCCCGCCTGCAGGACTTCGAGTACACCGACGCGTACTTGACGAAGGATCAGGTCCGCGCGCACGCCCAGTCGCTGCTCGCCAAGGGCTGAGCGGCGGCCGTACGGCGCCCCCGCGGCCGAGGCTGCGGGGGCGCCGTGTCACGCGGTCGGCGCGCCGTCGGGCGCGCGGTCACCGAGCGGTGAGGTACATCCCGCCCGCGTCCTGCCCGGCCGTGTTGCGGCACGCGTAGTCACCGCTCGGACGCGCCCACAGCAGCGTCAGGCAGCGCCCGACCGCCTGCTGGCCGTAGTAGTTGGGGTGCATCGACTCCTGCAGCACGCCCTGCGTGGAGTTGAGCCCACCGTCCAGGAACCGCGCCCACTCGCTGGTGGTCGCGGACGGGCCGGTGCTCGCGGTCGGCTGCCTGGTGGCCGTCGAGCAGACCTCGCGGCCCTGCAGCATGTCCGACAGGTCGAGGAACTGCGCGCCCTTGGCAGCGGCGACGCCCGCCAGCGCCCGGGAGATCTGCGGCACCATGGAGTCGCGGGCCCAGTCGGCGTCCCCGTCCCAGAACGGGCAGCCGCCAGTGTTGGAGCGGGTCCAGCCGCTCTCCGGGTAGCGCATCTCGGCGCTGCGCGGGATCGGCGACGGGTAGGACTGCAGCACCAGGCGGTAGTCCGACTGCGCGTAGCCGGCGTCGGCCATCACCGCGCGGACCTCGTCGACCGCCTTGCCGACCCCGGCCATCGCGGCGGGCATCCTGTCGTCGATCTGGGACTGCGCGGAGTAGTGGCAGTAGGAGTACCAGATCAGGTAGTCCTTCACGCAGGTGGAGATGACGTCCGAGAAGCCCAGGTCGTTGCCGCCGATCGACAGGGTGATCAGCTTGACGTTGTTCTGCCGTGCCACGGTGGCGAGTTGGTCGGCCTGCGGGGCCTCGCCCTTGAGCGACTGGCCGCCGTTGGAGGCGCGGAAGACGTTCGCGCTGACGGCTCCGGAGCAGGCCAGGTCGATCTCGTTCTGGGCCCCGGTCGAGGCGCTGAGCACCTCGGAGACGTCCGAGCGGTCGCATCCGCTCGCGGCGGTGGCGCCGTAGACCCGCGAGGCGTCGTACGCGCTGCCGGTCCAGGCCCGGTCGGTGCCGTTGCGGCTGCCGCTGGTGCCGGCCGAGTTGCCCTTCCAGCGGCCGGCCTCGCCGGAGATGTAGCTGTCGCCGAGCGTGACGCTGGCGGTGGGCCCGGACGGCACGGCGGCCGGTGCGGCCGGTGCGGCGGAGGCCGGCGAGGCGACGGCCAGGCCCGCGACGACGAGCGGGAGGGCGAGGGCTGCGGCCAGCAGCCGACGGCCGGGACGGCGGGTGCTGCGGGTGTTGCGGGTCATGCTCGAACAGTTCTCGGGCACTGCGGAACTCCTGCGGCTCGATCCTCCCGAGGAATGGGGAACGGGAGGATGCCTGGGTGAGGGTGGGCCGCCGGCCGGTGGCGCGATGAAAGATGACATGCCCGCGCTCGCCACCGCTAGGCATCTGCGGGAGGTTTCCGCTTTTGTTACCGCCGGGTTCAGACCAGGCGGGCGGGCGACGACCGGATGCCGCCCGCGGTTCACACCCGCCACACCTGCCCCACCCGGCCCGCGGCGCACCGGCTCACGGCATACCGGCCCGCGGCGCACCGGCTCACGGCATACCGGCCCGCGGCGCACCGGCTCACGGCATACCGGCCCGCGGCGCACCGGCTCACGGGCTCACACCAGCCGCGACCCGCCCCCGCCCGCCCCCAGCACCGCCGCCAGGTCCTCCGCCAGCTCCCGCGCCTGCGCCGCCTCCAGCCGCGCCGTGGTGAACCGCAGCCCGGGCGGCGACTGGATCCGGTACCGCGCGCCGGGCGCCGCGACCCAGCCGCGCTGCACCAGGGCCGCCAGCACCGAGGTCTCGTCCGGCACGGGCACCCAGACGTTCAGCCCGCTCCGCCCGTGCGCCGCGATCCCACGGGCCGCCAGTTCGCCCAGCAGCGCGTCGCGCCGGGCCCGGTACGCGGCGGCCACCCGGTCCGCCGGCGCGGCGTCGCCGCGCCACAGCTCCGCGACCGTGCGCTGCAGCAGGTGGCTGACCCAGCCGGCGCCCAGCCGCAGCCGGCCGGCCACCCGCCCGATCGTCTCCGCGTCGCCGACCGCCACCGAGACCCGCAGGTCCGGCCCGTACGCCTTGGCCGCCGAGCGCACCACCGCCCAGTTCCGGGTGCCGGGGCCGACCAGCGGGTGGTAGGGCTGGTCGACCATGCCGTGCCCGTGGTCGTCCTCGATCAAAAGCACTCCGGGGTGCTCGGCCAGTACGGCCTTCAGCGCCTCGGCCCGCCGCGCGGTGAGCGCCGCCCCGGTCGGGTTCTGCGCCCGGCTGGTGACCACCACGGCCCGGACGCCCTCGGCCAGCGCGGCGGCCAGCGCCTCCGGCAGCGGGCCCTCGTCGTCCAGCCGGACGGGCACCTGCTTCAGGCCCAGCGCGGGCAGCAGGTCGAGCAGGCTGCCCCAGCCCGGGTCCTCGACGGCCACCGCGTCGCCGGGGCGCAGCCGGGCATCGAGGATCCGTTCGATGGTGTCCAGCGAGCCGGAGGCGACGGCGATCGGGCCGCCGGGCAGGCCGTCGGCCTCGAAGGAGGCGCGGGCGAGCGCGAGCAGCTGCGGGTCGACGTCGGCGTGCCCGTACAGCACCGGGTCGGTGCGCGCGGCCTCGGCGGCGGCCGCGAGGGCCGGGGCGAGGTCGGGCAGCAGGGCCGGGTCGGGGTTTCCGGTGGACAGGTCGCGGGCGTGCGGCGGGACGGGGACGCGGATCTGGTCGCGCGGGGTGAGCGCGGGCCTGGGCAGGATGCGGCTGCCCTTGCGGCCGGCGGTCTCGATCACGCCGCGGTCGCGCAGCAGCCGGTAGGCGGCGGCGACGGTGTTGGGGTTGACGCCCAGTTCGGCGGCGAGGTCGCGCAGCGGGGGCAGGGCGGTTCCGGGGGCGAGTCGCCCACTGCTCACGCCCTGCTCGATGTGGGCCGCGATTTCGCTGGCGCGCCGGCCCTTCAGCGGATAGTCTCCTAGCACAAAGCAAATTATGCACTAGTACATAGAGGATGTCATGCCAGCCACCCCGGAAGGGTCGCCCAGCTACTCCCGCACCGCCAGGACCACCCCCACCCGCTACCGGGACCGGGCCACCTGGGAGCAGGAGGCGATCCACGCCATCCTCGACAGTGCCTACATCTGCCACCTCGGCTTCGTCGTCGACGGCGCCCCCGTGGTGCTGCCGACGATCTTCGCCCGGGTCGGCGGCCGGCTCTACGTCCACGGCTCCACCGGCAGCCGCCCGATGCGCAACGCCTCCGGCGGGCAGGGCATGCCGGTCTGCGTCACCGTCACCCAGGTCGACGCGCTGGTGCTGACCAAGTCCGCGTTCAACCACTCGGTGAACTTCCGCTCGGTGGTCGCCCACGGCACCGCGCACCAGGTCACCGACCCCGAGGAGCTGGACGTCGCGCTCGCCGCCCTGGTCGACCACGCGATACCGGGGCGCTCCGCCGAGGTCCGTCCGGCCAACGCCAAGGAGCTCGCCGCCACCGCCGTCCTCCGGCTGGAGCTGGACGAGGTCTCGGCCAAGACTCGCGAGGACGGCGCCGACGACGACCCGGAGGACGCCGACCTGCCGTACTGGTCCGGCCTGATCCCGGTCACCGCGGTGCACGGCACCCCCGAGCCGCACCCCGGCACCACCGTCCCGCTCCCCGCGCACCTGCGCGGCTACCCCCGCTGACGGGAGGCGCACCCGTGCTGATCAGATCCTGGGACCGCGGCGACGAGGCCGAGTGGCGGGCCTGGCTCGCCGAGGGCCGCGACTTCGGCCTGCTCGCCGCCAACGGCGGCCCCGGCGAGGGCCCGGTGCTGGTCCCGACCCACTTCCTGCTGGACGTCGAACACGGCGAGATCCTGCTCCACCTCGCCGCGCCCAACCCGCTGCTGGCCGCCGTCCGGGCCGATCCGAAGGTCACCCTCGCGGTCACCGACGGCTACGCCTTCGCGCCGGGCCACTGGCGCGGCGCACCGGGCACACCGACCAGCTACTACGCCTCGGTCCACTTCCACTGCACCGCCGAGGTGGTGGAGTCCGCGGCCGGCAAGGCGGAGATCCTCAACCGCCAGCTGGCGCACTTCCAGCCGGAGACGCCGGAGGTCCGGGTGGTGCCCGGCGAGGGCGAGTTGGCCCGGCAGCTGCCCGGGCTGCGCGCGCTCCGGCTGACCGTCGACGAGGTGCGGGCCAAGTTCAAGTACGACGACAAGAAGCCGGCCGAGGCACAGTACGCGATCGCCGACCGGCTCGCCGAGCGTGCCGACGGCCCGGGGCGCGGCCGGGACCAGTACGCCGCCGCCCGCGCCCAGTTGCTCCGCCGTCACCGGCGGCGCACCGACGGGCCGCGCACCGCACCGCAGGGCCCCGCCGGCCCCCTGGGCAACGCCCCGCGCTCCGACCTCCCGCGCACCACCGGACGGCGCACCGACGGGCCGCACGCCACCGGCTGACCCCGGATCACTCGGTCGGCCGCCAACTCGGGCAGGTCGGCCGCCGCGCTGCTCGAATGTGAGACGAGCCCTGCCCACTCGGCGTCGGAGCGGGCCCGTCGACCCCCGGGAGCGCGCGTGTCCTCAGTCAACAGCCAACGGGCGGCCGGCGAGGCCCACCTCGGCCACGTGGTGTTCATCTCGGCGGCCGCCGCCATGGGCGGCTTCCTGTTCGGCTACGACAGCGCGGTGATCAACGGGGCCGTGACGGGCATCCAGAAGCACTTCGCGGTGGGCCACGGCACCACCGCCTTCGTGGTGGCCATCGCCCTGCTCGGCTCGGCCCTGGGGGCGGTGCTCGCCGGCCGGCTCGCCGACCACCTCGGCCGGGTCCGCACGATGCTGCTGGCCGCCGCGCTGTTCGCGGCCAGCGGTATCGGCTCGATGTTCCCGCCGAACATCGAGACGCTCGCCGCCTGGCGCGTGGTCGGCGGCATCGCGATCGGCATCGCCTCGGTGATCGCCCCCACCTACATCGCCGAGGTCGCCCCGACCGCCTACCGCGGCCGGCTCGCCTCCTTCCAGCAGATGGCGATCGTGCTCGGCATCACCGTCTCCCAGCTCGCCAACTGGGCGCTCAACCAGGCCGCCGGCGGCGAGTCCACCAACCACCTCGGCGGCATCCAGGCCTGGCAGTGGATGCTCGGTGTCGAGGCCATCCCGGCCCTGGTGTACGGGCTGATGGCGCTCGCCATCCCGGAGTCGCCGCGCTTCCTGATCGCCGACCACCGCGAGGAGCAGGCCCGCAAGGTGCTGGCGGAGGTCGAGGGCGAGGGCGTGGACCTGGACGCCCGGGTGGCGGAGATCCGCTCGGTGCTGGAGTCCGCCCACAAGCCCCGGCTCAAGGACCTGCTCGGCGGCCGCTTCGGCCTGCTGCCGATCGTCTGGGTCGGCATCGGCGCCTCGGTGTTCCAGCAGTTCGTCGGCATCAACGTGATCTTCTACTACTCGTCCTTCCTGTGGCAGTCGGTCGGCATCAACGAGTCCAACTCGCTGCTGATCAGCCTCTCCACCTCGATCATCAACGTGATCGGCACGGTGATCGCGATGGCCCTGGTGGACCGGATCGGCCGCAAGCCGCTCGCCCTGGCCGGCTCGATCGGCATGGCGGCCGCACTGGGCACCGCCGCCTGGGCGTTCTCCTACCGGGAGGGCACCGGCACCACCGCCACCCTGGACAACACCCACGCCACCGTCGCCCTGATCGCGGCGCACGTCTTCGTGCTCTGCTTCGCCTTCTCCTGGGGCGTGGTGGTCTGGGTCCTGCTCGGCGAGATGTTCCCCAACCGGATCCGCGCGCTGGCGCTGTCCGTCGCCGCCTCGGCGCAGTGGATCGCCAACTGGGCGATCACCGTCAGCTTCCCGGACCTCGCCGACTGGAACCTCTCGGCGACGTACGTCATCTACGCGGCCTTCGCCCTGCTCTCCATCCCGTTCGTGGTCTTCTGCATCAAGGAGACCAAGGGCCGTGCCCTGGAGGAGATGGGCTGACCCGGCCCACCCCGCCGAACACCCGCCGCACGCGGCCCGACCCACCGAGAGGAAGCCATGCCTGACGAGGGCGGCTCCCGGCAGAACGTGACCTTCCCGAGCAACGGCCGCACCGCGCACGGCTACCTGGCCCGCCCGCCGCAGGGGGTCGGGCCGGGCCTGGTGGTGGTGCAGGAGTGGTGGGGGCTCACCTCGCACATCGCCGACGTGGCCGACCGCTTCGCCGCCGAGGGGTTCACCGTCCTGGCCCCCGACCTGTTCGGCGGCGCCACCACCCACGACGGTGCCGAGGCCGCCCGGTTCAAGCGCGAGCTCCCGGTCGACCGGGCGGTGGAGGACCTGGCCGGGGCCGTCGACCACCTGCTCGCCCTGGACGGCGTGGTCGGCGACGCGGTCGGCGTGGTCGGCTTCTGCATGGGCGGCGGCTTCGCCCTGCTGCTGGCCGCCCGGGCCGGCGACAAGGTGGCCGCCGTGGTCCCGTTCTACGGCCTGCCGCCCGATCCGGACTTCGACTACCGCGGATTGACCGCCCATGTGCTCGGCCACTTCGGCGAGTTGGACGGCTCGATCCCGATGGCCGCGGTGGACGAGGCGGCGATCCGGATCGGCGAGGCCACCGACGTCCGCCCGGAGATCCACTTCTACCCGGCCGGGCACGCCTTCATGAACGACGAGAACCTGATCGGCACCCACGACCCGCTCCAGGCCCGGATCGCCTGGCGCCGGACCCTCACCTTCCTCTGGGGCCACCTCGGCTGAGGGGGCCACCTCGGCCGATGGGACCCCCCGGCTGATGGGACCCTCTCGGCCGATCGGGCCTCGGCCGAAACCCCGTGCTCCGGGCGTCCGGGCGGGTAAACCGGATGGACACCCGTACGGCCCCACGGCATAGTCTCCGGGTGCCGACCCCACTCCCGTCCCCGCGCCGCTTCGCCTGGGCGAGCCGCAACTTCCGCGTCCAGACCGCCGCCACCGTGATCAGCGGCCTCGGCAACGCCGGCGCCCCCATCGCCACCGCCTTCGCCGTGCTCGGCACCGGCGGCACCACCACCGAGGTCGGCTACGTCACCGCCGCCCGGCTGGTGCCCACCGTGCTGCTCATGGTGGTCGGCGGCACCCTCGCCGACCGGCTGCCGCGCCACCTGATCATGGTCGCCGCCAATGTGTTCAGCGGGGTCTCCCAGGCCGTGCTGGCCGCCCTGGTGCTGACCGGGGAGGTCCGGCTCTGGCAGATGCTGGCGCTCTCCGCGGCCGGCGGGGCCGGCTACGCCCTCTACTCCCCCGCCTCCGGCGGCATGATCATGCAGGCCGTCCCGCAGGAGCACGCCGCCCGCGCCTTCGCGGTCTTCCGGATGGGCCTCAACGCCTCCCAGATCGGCGGTGCCGCCCTCGGCGGCGCCCTCACCGCCGCCGTCGGCCCCGGCTGGGTGCTCGCCCTGGACGCGCTGTGCTTCCTGGCCGCCGCCGTCCTCCGCTTCTTCCTGGAGCCGGAGCAGGTCCCCGCGTCGACCGGCAGCAGCATGCTGCGCGATCTGCGCGAGGGCTGGCGGGAGTTCGCCTCCCGCCGCTGGCTCTGGGTGATCGTGCTCCAGTTCTCCGTGCTGGTCGCCTGCGTCAACGCGGTGGAGTCGGTGTACGGGCCGACCGCCGCCAAGGAGCGGCTCGGCGGCGCGGGCGCCTGGGGCCTGGCGATGTCCGCCTACGGCGTCGGCCTGGTGGCCGCCGGCGTGTTGATGACCCGCTGGCGGCCCCGCCGGATCCTGCTGGTCGGCAACTGGGGGGTCTTCCTGTTCGGCGTGCCCGCCGTGGCCCTCGCCGCCGAGGTGCCGCTGCCGTTGCTGGTCGTCGCGATGTTCCTGTCCGGCGTCGGCGTCACCGTCTTCAGCGTCAACTGGATGGTCGCGCTCCAGCAGGAGATACCCGAGGAGATGTTCTCCCGGGTGTCCGCTTACGACGAACTCGGCTCCTACTCGCTGGCCCCGGTCGGCACGGCGCTGGCCGGCCCCGCGGCCGTGGCGCTCGGCCTGTCCGGCGCGCTCTGGGCGTGCGCCGTCGCCTGTCTGGTGCTCAGCGCGGTCGTCCTGCTGGACCCGCAGGTCCGCCGGCTGAGCCGTCGGAGCACGTCGGACGCACCGGTGCCCGTCGGCGAGCCCGCGCCCACCCCGTGAGCGCCCCGTGCGCCCCGCGTGCGCCCGCCCGCGGGCAACCGGAGGTGTGCGAGGGTCGTCCGAACAGGCAGGAAACACCACCGCATCCGAGGGGCCACCGGTGCCGAAGCCACTGCTGTTCCTGGACGTCGACGGCGTCCTGAACCCGGTCTGCCCGCACCCGGACGCCGGGTTCGACGCCCACACCCTGTTCGGCTACACCGTCCTGCTGTCCGCCCGGCACGGCACCTGGCTGCGCGAGCTCGCCGGAACGTACGACCTGGTCTGGGCCACCACCTGGGAGGAGCACGCCAACACCCACATCGCCCCCGCGATCGGCCTGGACCCGCTCCCCGTGGTCACCTTCACCGGCTACGTCCCGCAGCCCGGCGACCCGCGCGTCCCGCTGATGGAGCTGTTCTCCGCCGCCAAGTGGGCCCCGCTGCTGCGCTACGCCGACGGCCGGCCGTTCGCCTGGGTGGACGACGTCATCCCGCCGCGGCTGGTCCGCCGTTCCCAGTGGCGCCGGGACCGCCTGCTGCTGCCCGTCGACCCCGGCCAGGGCCTGGAACGCCGGCACGTCGACCGGCTGCTCGCCCGTCCGCCGCGCGGCCAGGCGCTCTCGCTCAAGGGGTCGGAAGCCAGCTGACGTGCCCGGCCAGCAGGGCGTACCCGACGAAGGCCACGGTGTCGATCAGCGCGTGCGCCACCACCAGCGGCATCACCCGCCCCCAGCGCCGGTACAGCAGGCAGAACACCACGCCCATCACCATGTTGCCGATCAGCCCGCCGACCCCCTGGTACAGGTGGTACGAGCCGCGCAGCACCGAACTCGCCGCCACCGCGGCGGGCCACGACCACCCCAACTGCCGCACCCGGCGCAGCAGGTAGCCGAGGACGACGACCTCCTCCAGGACGGCGTTCTGCCAGGCCGACAGCAGCAGCACCGGTACCCGCCACCACACGTCCGGCAGCCCGGACGGCGCCACCGTGAGGTTGTACCCGGCCGCCTGCGAGGCCAGGTAGAGCGCCAGCCCCGACCCGCCGATCGCGGCCGCGACGGCGGCGCCCCGCCCCAGGTCGCGCAGCTTCTGCCCGAGGTCGAAGCCCAGCACCCGCAGCGTGACGCCCTCGCGCACCAGCAGGTAGCCGACCAGCACCACCGGCATCAGCCCGCGCCCGATGTAGTACAGCTGCCAGACGAGGTCCAGCCAGGGCCGCCCGGGCGCCCGCGAGCCGTTCAGCGTGGCGACCTGCTGGCCGAGCTCGAGCGGTTCGGTGAGCGAGCCGGTGAAGCTGATCAGCGCGCTGATCCCGCTGGCCCCGAGGGAGAGGCCGAGGACGATCAGCAGTTCCGCGCCGAACAGCCGACGGGTGGGCTTCGCGGTCTCCGGCGCGGTCGGGACGGTGGTCACGGGGGCTCCAGCGGAGGGGCGGTCGCTCCGGCCGTCGGCCGACCGCCGGAGCGATCATCCTGACACAACCGCCGGGACGCCCCGGCGGGGAGGCGGGTTCCGGGGGATCAGCCCACCGGCCAGGTGTGCACCGGCTCCCCGCCGCGCATGTGTTCGGCGTAGCGCCTGGTCATCGCCGCGAGCGCGGCCGGACGGTCCATCCCGTACTGCTCGCGCAGCCGGTGGAAGGTCGCGACCTGCCAGGACGCGCCGTTGGCGCGGCGCAGGCAGCGCTGCTCGATGATGCCCAGGTATCGGTCCCGGTCGGCGGGCTCCACGCCCCACTCGTCGAGGCCCTGGTGGGCCATCGGCAGCAGCTCGTTCAGCACCAGGTCGACGGCGGACACGGTCTGCAGCCCGCCGCCGCGCCCGGCCCGCCCGGAGCGCGGCCACTGGAACACCGCGTCGATGCCGTACCGGGCGCCCTGCTGGAAGTTCTCGTCCGCCCGTTCGAACGGGAGCCGGGTCCAGATCGGCCGGGGCTGCTCGGCGAGCACCCGCACCAGCCCGTAGTAGAAGGCGGCGTTGGCCAGTGTGTCGGCCACCGTGGGCCCGGCCGGCAGGGCCCGGTTCTCCACCCGCAGGTGCGCCACCCCGCCCGCGATGTCGTACACCGGGCGGTTCCAGCGGTAGATGGTGCCGTTGTGCAGCCGCATCTCGGCGAGCCTGGGCGCGCCGCCGGAGGCCAGCACCTTCAGCGGGTCCTCGTCGTCGCAGATCGGCAGCAGCGCGGGGAAGTACCGCAGGTTCTCCTCGAACAGGTCGTACGCCGAGTCCACCCAGCGCTCGCCGAACCAGGTGATGGGGCGCACGCCCTGGGCCTTGAGCTCCGCCGTACGGGTGTCGCAGGCCTGCTGGAAGAGCACCGGTCGGGTCTCCCGCCACAGCTCCCGCCCGAACAGGAACGGCGAGTTGGCGCCGAGCGCGAGCTGCGGCCCGCAGATCGCCTGGGCCGCGTTCCACACCGAGGAGAACCGCTCCGGGGTCACCTGGAGGTGCAGCTGGAGCGAGGTGGCGGCGGCCTCGGCCACCATGGTGATCGACTCCAGCTGGAGGCGCTCGACCCCCTCGATGTCCAGGGCGATGTCCTCGCCCCGGGCGGCCAGGATCTGGTCGCTGAGCAGGCTGTACCGCTGGTTGTGGCTCATCGCGTCGAGCCCGGTGTGGGCGTGTTCCAGGGTCGGCAGGATGCCCACCATGACGATCCGGGCGCCCGCCTCGGCCGCCCGCCGGTCGGCGTAGCGCAGCCCGGTGTCGATCTCCTCGCGCAGTTCCTCGAAGACGTGCCCGCAGAGCCGGTGCGGCGTGATGTTGACCTCGATGTTGAAGCGGCCCAGTTCGGTCTGGAAGTCGCTGGAGCCGATCGCGCTCAGCACCTGCGCGTTGTTCATGGCCGGCAGGCCCTGCTCGTCGGCCAGGTTGAGCTCGATCTCCAGGCCCATCACCGCCCGCGGCCGGTCGAAGCGGTCCTCGCGGAGCATCCGTCCGAGCGCTTCGAGACACGCGTGGAGCTTGCGCCGGTACAGCTGTCGGTCCGCCAGTTCCGCGCGAGTCGCCACGACCTTCTCGCCCACGGTCCCCTCCTCCAGAGCCACCCCGTCGAGCACCCGGTCGACCGACCGTGCAAGCATCATGCCCACCTCGAAGATCGATACCCGAATGCGCGTACTGGCTTGCATTGCAAGGCATCTGACGGAAAATCAGAAGAACTGTAGACTTGCCCGGCGCCACAGCCTGTGATAAACAGATCACCCTGTGCATCTGTTCGAATTGGTACAGCGCTCCGGCCGGTCCGCCTCGCCCCGAAGGCCCTCGTCGACGGCGGCGACCGCGCCGGCACCGCGATCCTGCACAACCGGACACGGCCGGGCCCCCGTCACCGAAGACGCGTCGCCCGCCACGCCGGTATGCCGCACTCGCACGCCGATCTCGCTTGGAGAGGCGGACCCCGCCATGACTCTGCAACCCCCCCAGCCCCCGCCGAGCGCACTGCGCGCCGTCCTGGGCGCGCTCGACTCGGAGACCGCGCTGCGCCAGCCCGCCGCCGCAGCACTGCGTCATCCGACCGGCCCGCTGCTCCCCGCCCACCCCCTCGCGGTGCACGTCCTGACCGGCGGGCGCCCGGAGCTCCCGGCCGCCCGCCGCACCGGCTGGCGCTTCCTGATCAAGGACGGCGCCGAGGTGGCCGCCGCCGCCGAGGTGGTGCAGAGCACCGAGGGCCACACCTTCTCCCACTTCACCGCGGGCCCGTACCTCGACTCGACGGTCCGGGCGCTGCGCGAGGCCTGGCAGCTCGCCCAGACCTCCCGGACCCGCCGACAGCCCCGGCTGCTGACCTTCCCCGGCCAGTACGCCACGGCGCTGTGGCTGCACAGCCCCGACGGCGACCCGGCCGCCGACCTGCTGATCCCGCTGGCCCCGGCCCCGCTCGGCGTCACCGCGCACCGCGCCCGCCCGGCCGCCGAACTGCTGCCGCTGCTCGCCCGCGCCCCGCTCGCCAGGCCGCTGCTGCTCGGCTCCTCCTGACCCGCCGGCGCCCCCTCGGGCCGCCGGGCCCACCCGCCCGGCGGCCCGAGGCCGTACCCGCGCGCCCGCACGGCGCCCCGCAGTCCCCGGCCCCGCCGGCACACCCGCCCCCGCGGCTCCTCACCCGAACGGCGACCACCCGTCCGGGCCATCCGGCATGGCCTCATCGGGCCATGCCCCGGCTGACCCACTGGTGCGCCTTTTCCCGCCGGCCCCACCTGAACGGGTGATCTCTACCCGGGAGTTGTGGCGCATGTCACGAAATCCCTGCGCGCGGGTCCCGGGATGCCGACACTGGGAACCAGCGTGGAAGGACCCCCTGTCCTACCCACTTGAACGCCGGTCCACACTAGGCCGGCGTGCGGACAGGATCCGACCACCGCGGCGGTTCCGGACGGCACGGCCTCCGGCGACCGCACCACGGGGAGGATCGCAGAGCGAAGCGAGGGTACGCGTATGTGCCAGCACCGTCCTGAGTGCCCATCGGCCGAGTCCGAGGACCGCGAGGCGGCCGCGTCGGTGGCCCGCCATCCGGAGCAGGGCTGGAGCCTGCTCTGCAACGGCGTCGTCCTGTTCGAGGACACCGGAGAGCTGCTGCCCGACGGCCGGGTGATCGCCCCGCGCCGCCCCGTCGCCCACGCGGCCTGACCACCCGTCCGGCCGTACGGCGGGGGCAGCCGCCGACTCGACAGCAAGACGGGCAGGGCCCCGGCGGAAACTCCGCCGGGGCTCTGTCGTGCGGGTCGGACCTCCTAGGGCCCGGTCCGGTCAGACGCCGTACTCGTCCAGCGGCGGGCAGGAGCAGACCAGGTTGCGGTCGCCGTACGCGCCGTCGATCCGGCTCACCGGCGGCCAGTACTTGTCCGCCGGGTTCACGCCGGCCGGGAAGACCGCCTCCTGCCGCGAGTAGCCGTGCGCCCAGTCGCCGGCCAGCGTGGCGGCGGTGTGCGGGGCGTTGCGCAGCGGGTTGTCGTCGGCCGCCCACTCGCCCGAGCCGACCTTGTCGATCTCGGCCCGGATGGTGATCATCGCGTCGCAGAACCGGTCGATCTCGTACAGGTCCTCGGACTCGGTCGGCTCGATCATCAGCGTGCCGGCCACCGGGAAGGACATCGTCGGCGCGTGGAAGCCGTAGTCGATCAGGCGCTTGGCGATGTCGTCCACCGTCACGCCCGTCTCCTTGGTCAGCGGGCGCAGGTCGATGATGCACTCGTGCGCGACCAGCCCGCCCGGGCCGGTGTAGAGCACCGGGAAGTGCGGCGCCAGGCGCTTGGCGATGTAGTTGGCGTTCAGCACCGCGACCTGGGTCGCGCGCTTGAGGCCCTCGCCGCCCATCAGCCGGACGTACGCCCAGGAGATCGGCAGGATGGCCGCCGAGCCCCACGGCGCGGCCGAGATCGGGCCCACGCCGGTGGCCGGGCCGGCCTCCGCCTGCAGCGGGTGGTTCGGCAGGTACGGCGCCAGGTGGGCGCGCACCGCGACCGGGCCGACGCCCGGGCCGCCGCCGCCGTGCGGGATGCAGAAGGTCTTGTGCAGGTTCAGGTGGGAGACGTCCGCGCCGAACTTGCCCGGCTTGGCGAGGCCGACCAGGGCGTTCAGGTTGGCGCCGTCCACGTACACCTGGCCGCCGGCCTCGTGCACCAGGGCGCAGATGTCGGTGATCTGGGTCTCGTACACGCCGTGGGTCGACGGGTAGGTGACCATCAGCACCGACAGGTTGTCGCGGTGCTGCTCGATCTTGGCCTTCAGGTCCTCGACGTCCACGTCGCCGTCGACCAGGGTCTTCACCACGACCACCCGCATGCCGGCCATCACGGCGGAGGCCGCGTTGGTGCCGTGCGCGGAGGACGGGATCAGGCAGACGTCACGCTGGGTGTCACCGTTGGCGTGGTGGTAGGCGCGGACGGCCAGCAGGCCGGCCAGCTCGCCCTGCGAGCCGGCGTTCGGCTGGATCGAGACGGCGTCGTAGCCGGTCACCTCGACCAGCTGCTGCTCCAGCTGGCGGATCAGGGTGAGGTAGCCCTGGGCCTGGTCGATCGGCGCGAAGGGGTGCAGCTGGCCGAACTCCGGCCAGGTCACCGCCTCCATCTCGGTGGTCGCGTTGAGCTTCATGGTGCAGGAGCCCAGCGGGATCATGCCGCGGTCCAGCGCGTAGTCCCGGTCCGACAGGCGGCGCAGGTAGCGCAGCATGGCGGTCTCCGAGCGGTGGCTGTGGAAGACCGGGTGGGTCAGGTACTCGTCCTCGCGCAGCAGCGCGGCGGGCAGCGCGTCGGCGGCCTCGGGGACCTCGACCGGCTCGACGCCGAACGCGGCCCAGACGCCGGCCAGGTGCTCGCGGGTGGTGGTCTCGTCGGTGGAGACGGAGATCCGGTCCGCGCCGTCCTGGAACACGTTGATGCCGTTGGCACGGGCGGCAGCGGCGATCTCGGCGGCGCGGCCCGGGACGACGGCGGTGACGGTGTCGAAGAACTCGCCGTGCAGCAGCTCGACGCCGCCGGCCCGCAGGCCCTCGGCGAGGGCGGCGGCGTAGCGGTGGGTGCGCCGGGCGATGTCGGCCAGGCCGTCGGGGCCGTGGTAGACGGCGTACATCGAGGCCATCACGGCGAGCAGCACCTGGGCGGTGCAGATGTTGCTGGTGGCCTTCTCGCGGCGGATGTGCTGCTCGCGGGTCTGCAGCGCCAGGCGGTAGGCGCGGTTGCCGTCGACGTCGACGGAGACGCCGACCAGGCGGCCGGGCAGCGAGCGGGCGTACTCGGCGCGCACCGACAGGTAGCCGGCGTGCGGGCCGCCGAAGCCCATCGGTACGCCGAAGCGCTGCGAGGTGCCGCAGGCGATGTCGGCGCCCAGCGAGCCCGGGGACTTGAGCAGGGTCAGCGCGAGCAGGTCGGCGGCGACGGCGACGATCGCGCCCAGGCCGTGCGCCTGCTCGATCACCGGGGTGAGGTCGCGGACCACGCCGGTGGCACCCGGGTACTGGAGCAGCACGCCGAAGACGCCGCGCTCGGCGATCTCGGCCGGGATGCCCTCGGACAGGTCGGCGACGACGACCTCGACGCCGGTCGGCACGGCGCGGGTGTTGATCACCGCGACGGTCTGCGGCAGGGTCTCGGCGTCGACCAGGAAGACGCCGCCCTTGACCTTGGTGACGCGGCGGGCCAGCGCCATCGCCTCGGCGGCCGCGGTGCCCTCGTCCAGCAGGGAGGAGCCGGAGGTCGGCAGGCCGGTCAGGTCGGAGACCAGGGTCTGGAAGTTCAGCAGCGCCTCCAGGCGCCCCTGCGAGATCTCCGGCTGGTACGGGGTGTAGGCGGTGTACCAGGCCGGGTTCTCCATGACGTTGCGCAGGATCACCGGCGGGGTGAAGGTGCCGTAGTAGCCCAGGCCGATCATCGGCTGGAGCACCTGGTTGCGGCCGGCCAGCTCGCGCAGTTCGGCGAGGACCTGGGCCTCGGACCGGCCCGCGGGCAGGTCCAGGGCGGTGATGGAGCGGATCGCCTCGGGCACCGCGGTCCCGGCGAGCTCGTCCAGCGAGCCGTAGCCGACGGACGCCAGCATCTTCTCCTGCGCGGCGGCGTCGGGGCCGATGTGGCGGTTCTCGAAGGGGCTGGCCAGCTCAAGCTCGGTGAGGGTCGAGGCGCCGGTGGGGCGTCCCGCGTTCGGCTGGGCGTTCATGGTGGTCGAGGCCTCCTGGTCACGGACCGGCGGGGGTACGCACGCCGGCCGGCCCCACCGCTGCGGGCAGCGGACGAGCCTGGGCGCGCGGACCCAACAGGCCTCCCCCTCTGTCATCGGGACCTGAGAGCTTCACCCGCACGGAGCGCTGTGGGCGCTCCGCCGGCTTGCACCGTCGGTGAGGGTGGTGATCGCCGGCTTCCGTGCCGACGCTCCTGCCCTGCTTTCCAGAGTGACCTACCCCACACGGTACGGATGCCTGAGAGATTCCGGGGAGGAGTTGCTCCTTCGGCGCTCCGACCAGCGGTTTTCGTGATCGGAGACTCTCCCGAGCGGGCTCTGCGGTCGCCGCCCAGGGTACCAGCGGGAGGCCCCCCGATCACGGGTGTGTCTGGTCACTGGAGGTCTACGCGCGTCCCCCGGACGGTCCAGTGCCAACCCCGTACGGCGCACCCGGGGTCGCGCTCGTCCGATTCATGGCTTTTGGTGTGAAGTGGCGGACGGAATCGGGTGCTCCGGCCGCCTTCCTGCGGGAGTTCCGCAGGTTCAGCGCGCGGGAGGAAAGAAGTGCAGACGGACATCGACCCCCGGGACCTCATCGGCCACAAGGCCGTCGACCGCAACGGAGACAAGATCGGCACGGTCGACGAGGTCTACCTGGACGACGCCACCGGCCGGCCCGAGTGGGCCGCGGTCCGGACCGGCATCTTCGGCCGGGACGCCTTCGTCCCGCTGACCACGAGCGAGTTCGCCGGCGACGAGCTCCGGGTGCCGTACGACAAGTCGCTGGTGAAGGAGTCGCCGGACTTCGGCGTCGGCCAGCACCTGTCCCCCGCCCAGGAGCTCCAGCTCTACCGCTACTACGGGCTCGACACCCCGATGGACAGCCGCCCGAACGGCGAGAACGGGAGCCGGCCCAGGCAGCCCGACCTCGACTTCGGCACCACGGCGGCGGCCGCCGCCACGACGACCGCGGCGGCCCCGGCCAAGTCGCTCACCTTCCACACCCCCGAGCGGTCACCCGAGCGGTCGCCCGAGCACTCCCCCGAGCCCGCACCGGCCAGGACCCCCGCTGCCGCCGCCCCCGCTGCCGCCGACACCACCAGGACCGCCCCGGAGCCCGACATGCGGACCCTCAGCACCCCCGCGGCCCCCATGGCCCCCCCGCCGGCCGAGCCCGGCTTCGCCGCGCCCGCCGCCACCACCGCCTCCGCCGCCCCCGTCGTGGAGCCGAAGCCGCAGCCGCAGCCCGCCGCCACGCCCGCCCCGATGGCCACCACCACCGCGACCGTCACCGCGACCGCCGACGCCTCCTCGTCCGCCCCCAGCAGCCCGGTCGAGATCACCTGCCGGGAGGAGCGGCTGGAGATCACCACCGAGTGGCACACCCTCGGCACCGCGAAGCTGCGCAAGTACGTGACGACCGAACAGGTGGAGCGCCGCATCCCGGTGGTCCGCGAGCGCGTCCGGGTCGAGCGGACGCCGATCAGCGACGCCGAACGCGCCACGCTCACCGAGAAGGAGATCTCCGAGGCCGTCGAGGAGGTGACCCTCCGCGAGGAACGCGCGGTGGTGCGCAAGTACCTCGCCCCCGTCGAGCGGGTCCGCCTGATCGTCGAGCGGTACACGACCGAGGAGGTGGTCCGGGAGGAACTCCGCCGCGAGAACGTCGAGGTCCACGACGCCACCGCCGCCCGGCCCACCGCCTCGGCCACCCCCTCCCCTTCCTCCGCCCCGCCCTCCAGCGCGTCCCCTGACGCGGCCCGTGACACGACCCACGAGGCGCCCCGCCCGGCCGGCCTGCGGCCGCTCGTCTGACCGCGGGGGCAACGCCCCGCGACGAGGGCCCCGGACACCGTCCGGGGCCCTGGTCGCGCGCCCGAACGGCCCTTGTCGCGTACCCGACCGTTCGTCTTTGCCAAAGCTTAACCGCTCGATATTTGACACTCTGAAGTATCTCCCTGCATGGTTACTTCAGTTCATTCACTATGTACGGGAGGAAGCAACCGTGAGTGAGGCACCACAGCCCACCACCGCGGCCGAGAAGCAGAGCAGCGCCCGGGTCCTGCCGGCCCTCATCCTGGCGATGCTGTCGTTCAGCGTGGTGCAGACCGCGGTCGTCCCGATCCTGCCCTCGCTGGCCAAGGAACTGAGCGTCTCCGCCTCCAGCATCACCTGGCTGATGACCGCCAACCTGCTCTCCGCAGCCGTGCTGACTCCCCTCCTGGGCCGCTTCGGCGACCTCCGGGGCCGCAAGCCGATGCTGCTGATCTCGCTGGCCGGCCTGGTCGCCGGTTCGGCGCTGGCGGTCAGCACCCACTCCTTCACCTGGCTGGTCGTCGCCCGCGTCCTCCAGGGCGCCGGCGGTGGCGTCCTGCCGCTGGCGATCAGCATCGTCCGGGACGAGCTGCCCAAGCGGAAGGTGACCGGCGGCGTCGCCGCCATCAGCGCCTCGATGGGCGTCGGCTCCGGCCTCGGCCTGGTCGCCACCGGCCTCCTGCTGGAGCACTGGGACTACAAGTCGATCTTCTGGATGGGCCTGGTCTTCGGCCTGATCGCGATCGCCCTGGTCGCCTTCCGCGTCCCGACCGACCCGGTCACCGACAAGGAGGGCGGCGCCGACCCGCTCGGCGCCCTCACCCTGGCCGGCTGGCTCTCCGCGCTGCTGGTCGCGGTCAGCCAGGGCAACCACTGGGGCTGGACCTCCAACAAGACGCTCGGCCTGTTCGCCGTCGCCGCCGTGGTCGCCCTGGTCTGGGGGATCATCGAGACCAAGGTCGCGCACCCGCTCGTGGACATGAAGATGATGGCCCGTCCGGCCGTCGCCTTCACCAACGTGGCCGGCCTGCTCATCGGCTTCGGCATGTACGGCTCCTTCATGGTCATCAGCAACTTCGCCCAGACCCCGGAGAAGCTGACCCACTACGGCTTCACCGCCAGCGTGCTGCACGCCGGCCTGCTGCTGCTGCCGTCCGCGATCGGCTCGATGGTCGCCGCCCCGGTCGGTGCCCTGCTGATCGCCCGTCGCGGCCCGCGTCTGCCGCTGGTCCTCGGTGGCGTCCTCGGCGCCGTCGCGATGGCCTACCTGGCCGTGCGCCACGGGCACGAGGGCGACATCTACACCGCCTCGGCGATCTTCGGTCTCGGCGTCGGCCTCGCCTTCGCCGCGATGCCGGCCTACATCAACGGCGCCGTCCCGGTCGAGCAGAGCGGCATCGCCAACGGCATGAACTCCGTGCTGCGCACGGTCGGTGGCGCGATCGGCACCGCCGTCATGGCCGCCATCCTGACCGGCGACACCATGAAGCTGCCGCCGCAGATCCCGCTCTCCCTGCCCACCCTGGACGCCTACAAGCACGCGTTCTGGACGGCGGCCGTCATCTGCGCCGTCGCCGGCATCGTCCCGTTCCTGATCCGCGGCGGCACCGCGGCCGCCACCGCGACGGTCGCCGGCAGCGCGGCCCAGCAGGACTCCAGCCCCGAGCTGGTCAAGACCGACGCCTGACAGGGCGTCCGGCCCCCGCGCTCAGGGACAGGGCACGGGGCCCGGCCTCCGTACGTCGCGAGGGCATCACGAACGTACGGGGTCCGGCACGGTGATCGGCCCCACCCGGTACTCCCCCACCGGGTGGGGCCGCTTCGCGTTTCAGGCGCCCTCCGCCGGACCGCCGCCCTCGTCCGGCGCCCCGTCCGCCCCCTCGTCCCGGCGCAGCGGCAGCGGCCGGGAGGGTTCGAGCGCCGGGTCGTCCACCGCGAAGGTCCGCACCCGCCCGCGCTCGCTCCACGGCGTCTCGAACCGTACGGTGACCCTCCCGACGCCGCTGCCCTGCACCCAGCCCGGTCCGTACTCCGCGTGCCGGACGTCCTGCCCGGGCATCCAGCGCCGCACCACGACGGCCTCCGGCTCCTCCGCGGCCTCCTCGGTCTCGGCCGCCGCCTCCGCGTGCTCCGCGGCCTCCTCCCGCAGCGCCTGGGCGAACAGGTCCTCCTGGGTGTAGTCGGCGAGTTGGGCGACACCCACGCCGAGCAGCCGGACCCCGCCGGTGATGTCGACCTGCTCGGCCAGCCGGCGCGCGGTCGCGGTGATCACCGTCTCGTCGTCGGTGGGCCCGCCCAGCGTCTCCGAGCGGGTCAGCGTCGAGAAGTCGAACCGCCGGACCTTGAGCACCACCGTCCGCCCGGAGCGCCCGGCCGCCCGCAGCCGCCGCACGCACCGCCCGGCCAGCGCCTCCACCTCGCGCAGCACCCGCTCCCGGTCGGCCAGGTCCACCTCGTAGGTGTCCTCCACCGACACGGACTTGGCGTCCTGGTCGGCGATCACCGGCCGTTCGTCCAGCCCCGTGGACATCTGGAAGATCCCCGCGCCGTGCGCCCGCCCGACCAGCTGCACCAGCTCCGCCTCCCCCGCCTCCGCGAGGTCGGCCACCGTGTTCAGCCCGGCCCGGCGCAGCACCTGCTCGGTGGCCGGCCCGATCCCGGGCAGCGCCCGCACCGGCATCGGGCCGAGCACGGCCCGCTCCTGCCCGGGCTCGACCATCACCAGCCCGTCCGGTTTGGCCTGCTCGGAGGCGATCTTGGCCATCAGCTTGGACCCGGCCGCCCCGACCGATCCGGTCAGCCCGGTCAGCCGCTGGATGTCCGCCCGCAGGTCCTCCGCCAGCGCCAGCACCAGCCGCTCGCCGGTCTCGTGGTCCGCCTCCAGCAGCGCCGGTCCGTACGGACCGGCCTCCAGGTCCACGAAGGCCTCGTCCAGGCTGAGCGGCTGCACCAGTGGGGAGAGCTGCCGCAGCAGCCCCATCACGATCTCGCTGTTCTGCCGGTAGGCCTCGAACCGCCCCGACAGGAAGGCGGCGTTGGGGCAGAGCCGGCGCGCCTGCGCCATCGGCATCGCCGAATGCACCCCGAACCTGCGTGCCTCGTACGAGGCCGTGGAGACCACCCCGCGTCCGCCGAGCCCGCCGACGACCACCGGCTTGCCGCGCAGGCTCGGCTTGGCCGCCTGCTCCACCGCCGCGAAGAAGGCGTCCATGTCGAGGTGGATGATGCTCGGCAGAGATCGCACCCGCCGATCATCGCGTACGGGTCCGACAGTGCGTGCGAACCCGGCCGGACGGCCCGCGCCCGGGGGCTACCGCTTCGCCGCCTCCGCCAGCGCCTTCGGGATGCCGTCCTCCTGGGGCCCCAGGAACAGCGGGTCCGGCCGCAGCCAGGCGTTGGCCGCGGCCTTGCCCGCCCCGGCGACCTCCCGCAGCCCGCCGTACAGCCAGGTCGCGTCGTGCAGTTCCGGCACGCCGACGGCGTAGGAGCGGATGCCCGCCGCCTCGCACAGGGCCAGCGCCCGGCGGACGTGGAAGTCCTGGCTGACCAGCACCGCGTGGTCCACCCCGAAGATCCGGCGCGCCCGGGTGCAGGAGTCCCAGGTGTCGAAGCCCGCGTAGTCGCGGACCACCCGGTCCTCGGGCACCCCGTGCTCGGTCAGGTAGGTGTACATCGCGTCGGGCTCGTCGTACTCGATCCGCCCGTTGTCCCCGGTCACCAGGATCGCCTGCACCTTCCCCTCCCGGTACAGGTCCACCGCCGCGACCAGCCGGTGCTCCAGGTACGCGGAGGGCTTGCCCTGGTACAGCCCGGCGCCGAAGACCACGGCGACCGGCGCGGAAGGTGCGCTCTCCACCGTGCCCACCCGGTCCCCGGCGGCGAACCACACCCAGGCGCTCGGCGCCAGCGCGAGCGAGCAGAGCACCGTTCCGACCTGGAACACCCTGCGCTGCGTCCGCCGCTGCCGCAGCCGCGTCCTCAGCAGCCCGGCCCTGCGCCGCAGCAGCCCCGATATCCCGGTGCCGACCTCCACGTGCCCTCCCTCGATCCCGTCAACCAGGCAACACGACGAGGCCGCGGGTCCGAACGGTTCCCCGTCCGGGCCCGCGGCCCCGTCGAACGCCTGCTCAGACCGCCCGGTTGCGCCGCTGGGCCAGCTCGTCGGCCGGGTCGTGCCCGACCAGGGTCTCGCCGGTGTCGGTGCGCTCGGCGTGCAGCCGGCCGAGGGTGAGCTCCAGCTCCCGCCAGACCGCTCCCACCGCGATGCCGAAGACTCCTTGACCGCCCTTCAGCAGGTCCACCACCTGCTGCGGCGTGGTGCACTCGTACACCGTCGCGCCGTCGCACATCAGCGTCAGCCCGGCCAGGTCGGCCTGGTCGGCGGCCTGGAGGTGGGCGACCGCCACCCGGATGTTCTGCAGCGAGACACCCGCGTCGAGCAGCCGCTTCACGATCTTCAGCAGCAGGATGTCGCGGAAGCTGTAGAGCCGCTGGCTGGTCGACGGGTACGCGGTGCGGACGCTGGGCTCCAGCAGTCCGGTGCGGGCCCAGTAGTCCAGCTGGCGGTAGGTGATGCCGGCCGCCGCGCAGGCCGTCGGGCCGCGGAAGCCGAGCAGGTCGGACGTCGGGGCCAGCCGCTCGATGGCCGGCTGGCCCGGTTGTACGGCCGGGAACCTGCCCATCCGGGGGAGATCCGTGACGGTGCGAGCGGTGCGCGGCATGTGCACGGCGCACCGGCCTCCCACGGCCGCGTCATCGCCGGTGCTGCTCATGCCTGCCTCCGTCCACTTGTGCTGCGGGCAACCCGACTGCGGGCATCGGCCACCCGGACAGCCACTCCTGACGGTAGGCAGTCCCCTATGACCCGTCAACGATCGCCACGCCGGGTCAGACAAACCACATCACTCAGGAGAGTGGTTTTTCGTGCCCCTAGTGTGGGTAGATGGACGGTTTTTGGCAAAACGGTCGGCCACATGGCCGCACGGCCGGTCCCCGCTACTGCGGACCGCTGCCCCCGAAGTCCTCGGGCGACACCTGGTCGAGGAACTCGCGGAACTTCTCGACCTCGTCCTCCTGCTCGTCCGGGATCGCGATGCCCGCCTCGGCGAGCACCTCCTCGCTCCCGTAGATCGGCGTGCCGGTGCGCAGCGCCAGCGCTATGGCGTCGGACGGCCGGGCGCTCACCTCGACCCCGCCGGAGAAGACCAGCTCGGCGTAGAACACGCCCTCCCGCAGGTCGGTGATCCGGACCTCGGTGAGCTGCTGGCCGAGCGCCTCCAGGACGTCCTTGAAGAGGTCGTGCGTCAACGGGCGCACCGGCGTCATGCCCTGCTGGGCGAAGGCGATCGCGGTCGCCTCGCCGGGGCCGATCCAGATCGGCAGGTAGCGATCGCCCCCGACCTCCCGCAGCAGCACGATCGGCTGGTTGGAAGGCATCTCCACTCGGACACCCACGACGTCGAGCTCATTCACACACGCAACCCTATGGCTCCGCTCCCGGATATGAAAGCGCAGAGCCGACGCCGCTGGTCAGCGCGGTGCAGCCGGTGCCGCCGGAATACCACGGCCGCTATCCGCGGGACCGCAGACCGGCCTGGACCATCGCCGCGTGCAGCCGCACCGACAGGGTCGCGAGTTCCCGGGCGGTGGCCTCCGCGTGCGCCCTGGTCTGCGGGTTCCGGTGCCGGCGCAGCGGCGCCACCACCTGCTCCACCAGCGCGATCTCGCGGTCCGCCGCGGCCTTCATGGCGCGCAGGTGCCGGGGCTCCAGGCCGTACCGGCCGAGCTCCGCGACCAGTCGGGCCACCTGGAGCGCCTCGCCGTCGTAGCCTCCGTCCGGGCCCGCGGCGACCAGCCCGTAGGACTCCCACTCGGCCAGCTCGGGTTCCCCAGCCTCGGCCGCCGCGAGCAGTTCGGCACGCCCCAGCCGGACGCCGGAGGGCACCTCGCCGGCGGCCACCAGCTCCCGGTCCGCCTCCTCCAGCGGCCCGGGCCGGGTGTCGGCGGCGGAGGGCAGCGCGGGAGGGTTCTCGCCGCGCTCGATCGCGTCCAGGTGCTCCCGGATCACCCGCAGCGGCAGGTAGTGGTCCCGCTGCATGCGCAGGACGTAGGCCAGCCGCTCGACGTCGGCCGGGCTGAACTTGCGGTACCCCGAGGGCGTGCGCTGCGGCTCGACCAGCCCCTCCGCCTCCAGGAAGCGGATCTTGGAGATGGTGACCTCGGGGAAGTCGTCGCGCAGGAAGGCCAGCACCGCGCCGATGCTCAGCAGTTCGTCACCACCGCGCCGCCGCCCGGCGGGCCGCTCGCTCCGGAGCGGCTGCCGCGGGCCCGCGACCACCCCGCGCCCGCCGCGGTCCGCCTGCGGACCGGACGGGATGGGGGTGGCCGCCCCGAGAGAAGAGGAAGGGGTATTCGTATTCACTCGGGCTCCTGCCGACGTCGCTTTCAGTACCCCCGGTTGTGGCCGGCGAAGAACACCAGCCGGTACTTCCCGATCTGCACCTCGTCGCCGTTGTTCAACGACACCTCGTCGATCCGCTCCCGGTTCACGTAGGTGCCGTTGAGGCTGCCCACGTCCGCGACGCTGAAGCCGGCCGGGGTGCGGCGGAACTCCACGTGGCGGCGCGAGACCGTGACGTCGTCCAGGAAGATGTCACCCTGCGGGTGACGACCCGCCGTGGTGATGTCCGAGTCCAGCAGGAAGCGGCTGCCGGAGTTCGGACCGCGCTGCACGATCAGCAGGGCCGAGCCCGGCGGCAGCGCGTCGATCGCCGACAGCACCTCGGCCGACAGGGCCGGCGTGGCACCGGTGCCGGTCGTGGTGGTGGGGTCGTACGACTCCAGGCCGGAGATGGAGATGGTCGACGTGGTCTCCGCCGCCCCCTCCGGGAGCAGGCCGCCGCGCAGCGCCGTGCCGCAGTTGGAACAGAACCGGGCCGAGGCCGGGTTCTGGTTGCCGCACCTGGGGCACGGAGTGGGGCCAGCCATGTTCACAGCCTCCTGGCGCGGCACACCCGACGGGTTGTGCCCGGCGTACGGATCCGGGGCAAACCCTCCACCAGAGGTTGAGGGTCCTGACGGGAAACCTATGCGCGGCTCGCCGGAGGGGTCAACCGACGCGCCGTAGCCCGCCGGATTCCCCGCGTACTGGGCGGCGCCGCCGTCCCGGTACAGCTGCTGACCTGCGTACGGCGCGGCCTCGGGGGCCGGACGCATGCCCGGCACTGCGGGCTCGTCCTCCGGTCGGCGGTGACGCGCGGTGGGCGCCTCGACGGCGGCCGCGTCACGGCCCTTGTTGCGACCGAACAACTTCGAGAAGAAACTCACGGGCGAATCCCCTTGCGTGTGACAGACCCGCCCGCGGGGCAGGGTGAGAACCTCGGACATGCTGCGAGCCCGGTCGTTGCGGCTCGGGATCGCCGGAGCGGTACCCCGGCGGTCGGTACTGCGGTTGTTGCTCCGGAGCGTACTGGTGCGAACCAGTCTCGCCCATGTGACGGCGGCGTCCCCCGGCGGGTGCCGCCCGCCCTTGACGGGCCGTTCGTCGAGCGCCCCGTCACTTCGGAGCCGGCTTGGCGTACTGCGGCGACTTCGCGTCCACGAGGGCGTCGACGACCACCTTCTGCTGCTGGGCGATCGTCGCCCGCGCCTGGTTGCTCTCCAGCGTGCGGACGACACCTCCCGGGATGTTCAGCGCGGGTGTCAGATCCTGCGGGTTCCCCACGACCGTGAAGCGGTAGGGCTGCGAGACCTTCTTCCCGTCGATCTGCACTCCACCGCCCGACACATCGGTGAAGTAGGTGTTGACCACCACGCGCACGTCGTTGATCTGAATCGCCTCCGCCCCCGCCGCTCGAAGTTCTTGCAGGGTGTCCAGCAGCATATCTGCCTTCACCTGCCCTTGGGGATCATCGACCGTGAGTACGATGCCCGGACCAGTGGCTTTGACGGTACCGGCGAGCACACCGAGCTCCGTCACCTTCTTCCTGGTCTGCTCCTGGGCCTCCTTGGCCTGGTTGGAGCTGTTCTCCAACTTCGCCAGGGACTGCTCCAGCTCCGCCTTCTCCTGCTGGAGACGCTGCTGACGGCTGTCCAGTTCGTCGAGGATCCGCACCAGGTCCTCCTGACGGGCCCCGCGCAGCTGGCTGTGGTGGTCGTTGGTCGACCGCACCTGGATCGCCAGCCCCAGGCCGAGCGAGAACAGCAGCAGCGCCACCACCAGCTGCCCGCGCGACAGCCGCGGCGGCCAGAGCGCCGCCTTCAGCCGCCGCCGGCCGGTGTCCCGGTCCGAAGCGGGCTCGGGCTCGGGCGCCGCTTCCGGCTCGACCTCGGGCTCGGACTCGACCTCGGACTTGGGCTCGGCGCCAGGTGCGGGTACCGGCTCGGACTTCGCCTCGGCGACGGGCCCGGCCTTCGCCTCCGGCTTCGTCCCGGCTTTCGTCCCGGCCACGGGTGCCGGCCCGACGACCTTCGTGAGCCGCAGCGTCGGCGCGGGCGCCGGATCGGCCTCAAGCTCAGCCTTAGCGTCAGACTTCTCCTCCGGGGCCTCCTCGGCGGCGGTCCCCCCGGCCGCCCCGGCGGCCACGGCCGGGTCCTCCGAGCCTTCCGGACCGGACTCCCCCTCCGCCTCCGGCCCGGGGGCGCCCACGGCCTTCTCCGCGGGCTTCACAGCCGCCTTGACACCGACGGCCTCCCGAGGTTCCCCGCCCGGCTTCCCGGCGGCCGGACCGACCGCCGCGGCCTCCGGCTCCTGCGCCACCGCCTCCTCGCGGCGCGGCTCAGGCACGGAAGACATGGCGCCGGATCGCGGCCGCGTTGGAGAAGATGCGGATGCCGAGGACGACGACCACACCGGTGGACAGCTGCGAGCCGACCCCCAGCTGGTCACCGAGGAAGACGATCAGCGCCGCGACCACCACGTTCGACAGGAACGAGACGATGAACACCTTGTCGTTGAAGATCCCGTCGAGCATCGCCCGGACACCGCCGAACACGGCGTCCAGCGCCGCCACCACCGCGATCGGCAGGTAGGGCACGACGGCGTCCGGCACCTCGGGTTGGACGAAGAGGCCGACGACCACCCCGATCACAAGACCCAGTACGGCAATCACGGTCTGGCTGCTCCTGTCCCTGTCGTGGTCTTGGTGGGTCCGGTCGACGGACGCCGCTTGGTGGTGGGAGTGCCGCCGGGCCCGGCCGAGGAGGCCGATGCGGAGGACGGGGCCGATGGTGAGACGGACGCGGCGGGGCTCTCCTGGGTTCCGGCTCCGGTCGGCGGCGTACCGCCCGGAGTCGTCGGGGAGGCCGCGGGCGAGGTCTCGGGCGTCACCGGCTGCGCGGTCCGCAGCGTCACCCCCACCGCCGCCGGCAGTGTCAGGTTCTTCTGCACGGAGAGCGTCGACTTGATGCCGTACTGCTCCTGGAGCAGCCGCAGGTACTGCCCGGCCATGTCCTTCTCGAAGGCGGTGAGGAGCTTCGGGCCGTCCCCGACCGCCTGGATGCTGTACGGCGGCACCAGCGGCCGGTTGTCCACCAGCACCGCCTCGCCGGCGGCCCGGATCGCGGACAGCGCGGTCAGCCGCTGGCCGTTGATCGCGATCGCCTCGGCCCCGGATCCCCAGAGGCCGTTCACCACCAGCTGCAGGTCACGGTCCCGCAGCCGTCCGCTGTTGGAGAAGCCCTGCCCGGCCCGCGGGTCGACGTTGCCGCCGGCGCCCGTGCCCGTGGCGTCCTCCAGGACCAGCTTCAGGCCCGGCCCGGCGACCGGGCCGAGGCCCACGGCCCCGCTCAGCCCGCCGGGATCGCCGTCCCCCGAGGCGAGCGCCTGCTGCTGGGTGCTGTCGACCTTGAGCCGCAGCTCCTGCACCTGCTTCTGCAACTGGTCGGCCGAGGTGTTGCTGTCGTTGATCCGGTGGATCAGCGCGTCCCGCTCCTTGGCCAGCGACGGCTCGGCCTTGTGGGCGTTCACCGCGCCCACCGTCACCACCCCGCCGACCAGCGCCAGCCCGGCGCCGAGCGTGAGCAGCCCCTGCCAGGTGCCGGGTATCCGGCTGTCGCGGGCTCCGCCGCGCGCGGCGGCCGCCTCCGCATAGCCCTCGTCGAGGCTGTGGTCCATCACATTGGTCAGCAAGGACATCGAGGCGTCCGGACGGTTGTACCGTCCGTTCGGGGCACTCGGTGTCGGCGTCGCTGGCATGGAGACCATCGTCCCACGCCGCCGACGGGCCCCGTGCACGGCCCCTGAGCTGCACACACGCTGCACACATGACGGAAAGTGACGGATTGTTCCGAATAGTGTGAAAACGGACAGCGGGGCGCACGGATCACACCGCGCGCCCCGCCGTTCGAGGCAGTTCCGAGCCTCAGGCAGTGCTCAACCCCGGACGCTCACCGCCCCGCTCCGTCGACCACGGCCGCCCACTCGTCCAGCAGCGCCTCGGTGGCCTCGTCGTCCGGGCCCTCCGCCCACAGGTGGGTGACCGCCTCGGCCGGGTCCGGCAGCACCAGCGTCCACCGCCCGTCGGCCTCGACCACCCGGACGCCGTCGGTGGTGTCCAGCCGACGGCTGCCGGCCGCCTCCACCACCGAGCGCATGACCATGCCCTTGGCCGCCCACGGCGTCGCGATGTCCCGGCGCCGGATGTGCGCCTGCGGAATCCGCGCGTCGATCTGGCTCAGCGTGAGCTGGGTCCGCGCCACCAGGCCGACCAGCCGGACGAACGCCGCGGCGCCGTCCAGCACCCCGCTGAACTCGGGCACCACGAAACCGCCGCGCCCGTCCCCGCCGAACACCGTGCCCTCGGCGGAGGCCGCCTTCGCGAGGTCGTCCGGCGTCGTCGTGGTCCAGATGACCTGGGTGCCGTGGTACGCCGCGACCTGCTCGGCGATCCGGGTCGTGGTCACCGGCAGTGCCACCTGCCCGCTCCGCCGCTCGGCCGCGACCAGGTCCAACAACACCAGCAGCGCCCGGTCGTCGTCGATCACCCGGCCGAGCTCGTCCACGAACGCGACGCGCTCGCCCACCGGATCGAACCGGACGCCGAAGGCCGCCCGCGAGGAGGCGACCAGCTCGCCCAGCCTGGCCAGCCCGGCCCTGCGCTCCTCCGCGTCCTCCGTCGGCCTGGCCTCGTCCAGCCCGGTGGAGACGGTCAGCGCCTCCACCCCGAGCCGGCCGAGGATGCTCGGCAGAACCAGGCCCGCGCTGCCGTGCGCGGTGTCCACCACCACCTTCAGCCCGGCCTCCCGGACCCCGGTGGTGTCCACCGTCCGCAGTAGGTTGCCCGCGTAGGAGTCGAAGACGCTGGACGGGAAGGTCAGGTCCCCGATCTCCCCCGGGAACGCCCGCCGGTACTCCTGACGTGCGTAGACCCGGTCCAGCTTGCGCTGGCCCGCCTGCGAGAGGTCCGCCCCGCGCTCGTCGAAGAAGAGGATGTCCAGCGAGTCCGGCACACCCGGCGTGGTCCGCAGGAAGATCCCGCCGGCGCTCCCCCGGGCCGTGTGCTGCCGGGCCACCGGCATGGGCACGTTCTCCAGGTCGCGGACGTCGATCGCGGAGGTCTGGAGCCCCGAGATCATCGCCCGTTTGAGCGCACGCGCACCACGCGAGTGGTCACGCGCGATGGTGACGGTGGCGCCCTTCTTCAGCGTCGTCGCGTACGCCCCCGCCAGCCGCACGGCCAGCTCCGGGGTGATCTCGACGTTCAGGATGCCCGAGACGCCGCGCACCCCGAACAGGTGCTCCTGGCCGCGCGACTCCCAGATCACCGAGGTGTTGACGACGGCGCCGGCCTCGATGGTCTTGAACGGGTAGACCCGGACGTTCGCCCCGATGATCGACTCCTCGCCGACCAGGCACTCGTCCCCGATCACCGCGCCGTCCTCGATCCGCGCGGCCCGCATCACATCGGTGTTCTTGCCGACCACGCAGCCCCGCAGGTTGCTCTGCGGCCCGACGTAGACGTTGTCGTGCACCACCGCCTTGTGCAGGAACGCGCCGCGCTTGACGACCACGTTGCTGCCCAGCACGGTGTGCTCGCGGATCTCCACCCCGGCCTCGACCTTGGCGTAGTCCCCGATGTACAGCGGCCCGCGCAGCACCGCCTCCGGATCCACCTCGGCACCCTCGGCGACCCAGACGCCCGGGGAGATCTCGAATCCGTCCAGCTCGACGTCGACCTTGCCCTCCAGGACGTCGGCCTGGGCCTTGCCGTAGCTCTCGTGGGTGCCCACGTCCTCCCAGTAGCCCTCGGCGACGTAGCCGTAGACCCGCTTGCCCTCCTTCAACAGCTGCGGGAAGACGTCACTCGACCAGTCGACGGACTCACCCGCCGCCACGTAGTCGAAGACCTCGGGCTCCATCACGTAGATACCGGTGTTCACCGTGTCGGAGAAGACCTGCCCCCAGGTCGGCTTCTCCAGGAACCGCTCGACCCTCCCCTCGTCGTCCGTGATCGTGATGCCGAACTCCAGTGGATTCGGCACTCTCGTGAGACAGACGGTGACCAGCGCGTTCTTGCTGCGGTGAAAGTCGATCAATTCCGAGAGATCGAAGTCGGTCAGCGCGTCACCGGAGATCACCAGAAAGGAATCGTCCTTGAGCGCGTCCTCGGCGTTCTTGACACTCCCCGCAGTGCCCAGTGGCGTCTCCTCGTGGGCATAGGTCAGATGCATGCCCAGCTCTTCGCCGTCACCGAAATAGTTCTTGACCAGCGACGCCAGGAACTGCACGGTGACGACGGTGTCGGAGAGGCCGTGCCGCTTCAGCAGCCGAAGCACGTGCTCCATGATCGGCCTATTGGCGACCGGAAGCAGCGGCTTCGGCATGCTGGAGGTCATCGGGCGGAGTCGGGTGCCCTCGCCCCCTGCCATTACAACGGCTTTCATTACGGGTGCGTCCTCCTTCGCGGTGGTGGACCAACAGGTCCATCAAAGCGTTCCAGAAGGTTCTCTACCCGGAAGGTATCGTCCGACGCACCGATGAGGCGTGGGGCTTCTCTCAGATCACGTCTCAGACTGTGGACGCGGAGCCCGCGGTGCTCGCCCGGACGATCCGCCGAGCCTGAACCGCGTAAAGAATCGCGGCCCACCAGTACAGTGTCGTCCCCCACCAGATGAACGCCCAGCTCACCACCTCGGCCGGCCGGGCGATCCAGCTGTCCACACTGCCGAGCAGCAGAAGCGGAAAGGCGTACATCAGATTGAAGGTCGCCGCCTTGCCCAGGAAACTCACCTGGAGCGGTCCGTAGCCGTGCCGGTTCAGAATCGGCAGCAGCGCGGCGATGAATACCTCACGGGCCAACAGGATCGCGGTGAGCCACCACGGCAGAATCTCACGCCAGGTCAATCCGACCAGCGTGGACAGCACATAGAGCCGGTCGGCCAGCGGATCGAGCAGCTGCCCCACCCGGCTGATCTGCCCCCACCGCCGGGCGAGCTTCCCGTCCAGGTAGTCGCTGATCCCGCTCAGCATCAGGATCAACAGCGCCCAACCGTCATTGTTGGGCCCGTCGAACACCGGCCACAGGATGAGCCAGAGAAAGAGCGGAACACCGACCAGCCGGCCCATGCTCAGCATGTTGGGGATGGTGAGGACGCGATCGGTCTGGACCCGCGTCTCCTGGACCTCCACCCGGGGGCCTCCTGTCCCGTATGACGACAATTGCATGTTGACCCTACAACAGAGAAGCCCCCGACCGGTTCACCCGGCGGGGGCTTCTCTAGAATAATTGTTCGGCGGCGTCCTACTCTCCCACAGGGTCCCCCCTGCAGTACCATCGGCGCTGTAAGGCTTAGCTTCCGGGTTCGGAATGTAACCGGGCGTTTCCCTCACGCTATGACCACCGAAACACTATGAAACTGTCACCGCACACCCGACAAAATTCGGGCGGGTCGTTGTTTCAGAACAACACAGTGGACGCGAGCAACTGAGGACAAGCCCTCGGCCTATTAGTACCGGTCAACTCCACCCCTCACAGGGCTTCCATATCCGGCCTATCAACCCAGTCGTCTACTGGGAGCC